>JBBQEU010000084.1:0-13435 GCA_038321235.1 Acidimicrobiales bacterium
GGCGCGACGATCTCCTCGGCATTCGTGTCGGTGGACTGCACGGGACGTTTCTACCAGCCGGACGGCGTCATATCGTGAGACATTGTGAGCACCGACGCCCCCGCCACACAGGGACCACCGAGCTACGTTCCCGGCGGCCAACCCGGTCGCTGGCGTCGCTCCCCCATCCGCAGGGTCCTGTTGTGGGGTTCGATCGTGCTGCTGCTCGTGTTCTGGGTCTGGGCGCTCCTCTTCGCGTCGAAGGAAGCCATCAACAAGGTCGGCGACACGGCATGGGCCGCCCGGGCCGAGGCGATCTGCGTCGACTACGACGTCCCGTTGCGAGCCATCGAGACCCAACGGGTCGCCGACCTGGCAGCGCGGGCGGACCTCGTCGACGAGTCGACCGACCTGCTCGGACGGATGCTCGACGACATCGTTGCCGTCGCTCCCTCGGACGACAAGGGCCAGGCGATCGTTCCCGACTGGGAAGCCGAGTACCGGATCCTCCTGCAGGATCGTTACCGCTACGCCGACCAGCTCCGATCGGGACAGAACGTCCCGTTCACCGAGACGGCCGTCAACGGTGTGCCGATCACCGAGCGCATCGAGAAGTTCACGCTCGACAACGAGATGCCCACGTGCGCACCCCCGCGCGGTTCGGTCATCTGACCCGCTACTCGGGCCCGATCGTCTTGATCACCCGCGCCGGGACACCCGCAGCGACGCTGTAGTCGGGGATGCTGCCGATGACCACGCTGTTGGCGCCGATCACCACGTGCCGTCCGATCGTGGCGCCGGGCAGCACGACGGTCCCGTGGCCCAGCCACGAGCCGTCACCGATCGAAACGGGACGCTCGGGCATCACCTGTTGCGAGATGGGAAGCTCACGGTCGCCATAGCCGTGGTTCTGGTCGGTGATGTACACGTGGTGACCGGTCCAGACGTCGTCGCCGATCACGATCTGAAGATGTCCGACGATGCCGCTGCCCTTGCCGAACAGACACCGGTCCCCAACCGAGATCACCGGGTTGCTCACCATCTGCTGGCCGGGAACCATCCCGGCCGACAGCGTGATCTGGGGCCCGAACATCGTGCCGGCACCGATGTGGATGTACTGCTCATTGAAGAGCGCATTCGTCGGGAAGCAGATCACGCTGCCCGCGCCCAGCCGACCGAAGCGTTTGCCGCGTCGGGTGTCCGGCCCGATCGCTCCGAGTTCGATGGCTGCCTCCCATGCCCGGATCACTCCGTCACCTGTCGCCCGCGTGATGCCGGTGCGCACACGCTGGATCAACCCGTCGCCGAGAGGTGGTCGTTCGAACACGACGCCAGACGCTAATACCCGCGGGCGGTCACGGTTCCTACAGTGGGCCGATGGCCCAAGACCTCGACGGCACTGTGCGCCCACCTCAGCTGGCGCTGCAAGTCGGATCGATCACCGACGTCGCCGGGCTGCGTGTCGGCCATCATCAGCGCAACGGCCGCGGCTGGCAGACCGGTACGACGGTCGTCTACGTCCCGGAGGGTGCGACTCCGGGACTGTCCGTGCGCGGTGGCGGTCCTGGAACGCGCGAGACCGACGCTCTTCGACCGGAGAACCTGGTGCAGGAGATCCACGCGGTGTGTCTCACCGGTGGTAGCGCATTCGGGTTGTCGGCGGCCGATGGTGTCGTGGCCTGGCTGGAAGAGCGATCGCTGGGATTTCCGGTCGGTGCCCGCAACGACCTCCAGGGCGTGGTGCCGGTCGTGCCCGCCGCCGTGATCTTCGACCTCGGACGCGCCGGCACGTTCGCGAATCGGCCGACGCCCGACTTCGGTCGGCGGGCAATCGCATCGGCCCGCGTCCGCCAGCAGTCGTGGGGATCGGTCGGCGCCGGCACGGGTGCTCGCGCCGGCGGGCTCCAAGGCGGCGTCGGCACTGCGAGCACCGTCGTCACGATTCCGGCAGCGCCCGACGCCACCGATCCGGTTGGCGATCCGTTGATCGTGCACGTGGGGGCAATCGCCGTCGTGAACGCCAATGGCGCCGTGATCGATCCCCGAACGGGGCTGCCATGGGATCCAGCCCGGTTCGGGTTGAGCACACCGACGGCACGTGATCGAAGACGACTGACCCACCAGCTGAGCGGTCAAGCGGCCAGCCTGAACACGACCATCGGCGTCGTCGCGACGTCGGCGACGCTGACGAAGGCGGAGGTCTCGAAGATGGCCGACGTCGCGCACGACGGTCTCGCACGAGCGATTCGTCCGGCTCATTCCATGTTCGACGGCGACACCATCTTCGGTCTCGCGGTCGGCGATCACGACATCGGTGACCTCCCAGCCGCGATGCGTTCGACTTCGTCCCGCCAGAGCGCACTCAACCTCATCTTGCACGCGGCGGCCGATACCTTCGCAGCTGCGTGCGCCCATGCCGTCGTGGCGGCGACCACGATCGGTGATGCACCGGCGTACCTCGATGTCTGCCCATCCGCAGTGCCGCGCCCCCGAGGTCGATCGGCGTCCGCGAAGTAGCGTTGGACGGGTGCCCATTGTGATCGACACACCGGCCGATGTGCGCGCCTGGTCGGACGGGACCCGTGCAGCCGGTCGCACCATTGCGCTCGCTCCCACGATGGGCGCTCTGCACCGAGGCCACCTCGAGCTGATCGACGCCGCCCGCCGACGCGCCGATCGGGTCGTGGTGTCGATCTTCGTCAATCCCCTCCAATTCGGCGAGCAAGGCGACTTCGACCAGTACCCCCGTCCTCTCGACGACGACCTCCGGGCATGCGAGGCCGCCGGCGTCGATGCCGTGTACGTCCCGACCGCTGCGGCGATGTACCCAGTGGGATTCTCCACGACGGTCCACGTCATCGGGCTGAGCGAACCGATGGAGGGGGGTTCGCGGCCTGGTCACTTCGACGGCGTCACCACCGTGGTCACGAAGCTGCTCGCCGCTACCCGGCCGCACGTCGCTGTGTTCGGCGAGAAGGACTATCAGCAGCTCGCCATCGTGCGGCGCATGGTGGGCGACCTCGACCTCGGCGTCGAGATCGTCGCTCACCCGACCGTGCGTGAGCCTGACGGCCTGGCTTTGTCGAGTCGGAACCGGCGTCTCGACGAACGTCAGCGGCGGGCGGCGACATGCATGTCGCGTGCGATCTCAGCAGGGGTCCGTCTGGCGACCGAGAACGAGTCGAGCGTCGACGACGTGATCGCCACCGCTACGCAGGTCGTCCACGACGAACCGCTCGCCGTTCTGGAGTATGTGTCGGTGTTCAACGGCCTCACTCTGTGCCCGATCGACCGCTTCGAAATGACCCATCGACAGCCTGGACGAGTTCGCATCGCGATCGCTGCGCGCTTCGGTGACGTTCGCCTGATCGACAACGCCGATCTGTTCGCACGTTGACGGCGACGCATCGTCTTGTAGGCGGTCGGCGACACCGCTGAGCACGATCAGGAGGACGGCGCCATTGAAGATCGCATGAGCGACCATCGATGGCCCTATGCGCCCGAGCAGGGCAACCGCGACGCCGAACGCGATTCCGACACCTGACAGCACCAGTACCAGCCCCACGTTGCCAGCGCCCCTGACGGGGTCGACGTGGGCGGCACCGAACAGCAGCCCCTGGGCCACGATCACCACAAGGAGAGGGAGCCGACTGCGCAAGCCTCGCATCACCACCCCGCGGAACACCATCTCCTCCACGATGGGGGCGGCGATCACGGCAGTGATCACGAGCGACACCACGTAGGTTCGATCCGCGCCGATCTCGTCGATCCCCTCGGTATTGCCGACGAGCGGCACATCGAGCGCGATGACGATGGCCCCGATCGCCAACTGCGTGCCGAGTGCGCCGAGCCAGATCAGCGGTCCCCACCCGAGATCGGCGAGCCGTGGGGTGAGTCCGATGTCCGTGCCGAGATCACCGGTTCCCCACCGTCGACTCGCGAAACGGCACCACCACAGTGACGGCCCGTAACCGACTGCGGCCAGGAGCGCCACGTACACCGCGACCGGCCAGCCGAAGTCGACCACGGCTCCGAGCAGGTACTTGGACACGACGAGCGACCCGGTCAGCACCGCGATCGCACCGACTGCGGCCACCACGGGCAGCGTGCGCATCGAGGGTCTCCCAGACGACTCGATCGCGCCCACCGCAGTGCCGGGAATCGGTGGAGGAAGTGCAGCACTCATGGCGGTGTGGGGTTCGGTCGCGTCGGTGTGGGGTGAAATGGCCGGTTCAAGAACGTCTCAAGTCTCGCCGGTGATTTGCGAATGCGCTTCAGAACGTATCGCCGCAACCCGATGTAACGGGGAACCCCCGCCGACGCTCCGGTCGGCCCGCAGCCCCAGGGAACTCGCTCATGACAACGAAAATGCCAGCACCCGCGTCACGTCGTTCCGCCCGTCGATGGGCCACGTCGGCCCTGGGACTCGCGGTCGTGGGCGCTGCGCTCGTCGTGACCGCCCCAGTGAACACCGTGACCGCGGCCGCACCGTCATCCGGCGACTGGCTCGGCATCGTCAATGTCTACCGAAACCAGTCGGGACTTGCGCCGGCCGCTGACAACCCGGCTTGGTCCGGCGGGAGCTGGAATCACTCGTGCTGGATGCTGCTCAACGGCATCGCTCACGACGAGACCCCCGGCACTGCCGGCTACACGACCGACGGAGATGCCGCGGGCAACGCCGGCAACGTCGCCGTGTCGAGCAATTCGTCGGCAACGGCGCGAAGCCACATCGACCTGTGGATGTCCGGTCCCTTCCACGCCATCGGGATCCTGCGGCCGTCGCTTCAGCAAGTGGCCTACGGGATGTGCGCAAGCCCCCCGAATCCGTCGAACACCCAGTGGAAGTCGGCGGCGACGCTCGACGTGGCTCGGGGCAACAACTGGTCGGCGCCGAAGCCCGCGTCACCGGTCGTGTTCCCGGGTAACGGTGCGACCACCAGCCTCACCCGCTTCATCGCCGAATCGCCGGACCCGCGTACGTTCTGCGGATGGGGAGGCCAGAGCGTCGGGCTGCCGCTGATCGCAATGATGCCATCGAACGTGACCGCCGCAACGGCAACACTGGTCGGACCCGCCGGCCCGGTGCAGACCTGTGTGCTCAACAAATCGAACACGAACGGCGCTGCCAGTGCGATTCTGGGTGGTGACAACGCTGTCGTGGTCGTGCCCGCGTCGCCCCTGATCACGGGCACGTACACGGTGTCGGTCGTCTCGAACGGCGGGACGGCGAATTGGAGTTTCAACGTCGACCCCAATGCCGCCCTCGTTTCCGCTCCCGCCGCTCCCCCGGCTCCCCCGGCGGCGCTGAACGACACCGGCGCCTTGGCGGCGCAGATGCCGTTCCAACCGGTGACCCCGTTCCGCCTCATCGACTCGCGCAGCGGTGTCGGGCTGGGTCGACTCCCGGCCAACCGGCAGGTACGCGTGAAGATCGCCGGGGCCGGTGGGTTGCCCGCTGACATCACCGCGATCAGCGCGAACTTCACGGGTGTCGATGCACCGGCTGCCGGCTACCTGACCGCCTCGAACTGCGCCGAGGTCAACCCGGCCTACTCGACGCTGAACTACGAGGCCAACGATGGCGTCCCCAATCAGGCGATCATCCCCTTGAATGGCGGCGATCTCTGCCTGTTCTCGAGTGAGTCGACCGACATCGTGATCGACGTCAACGGGTATGTCTCACCTTCGGCCAGCCAGGTCTTCATGCCGGTTGCGCCACAGCGACTGTTCGACTCGCGCGGCGGGCAGCCGCTTCGTCCCGGCCAGGTGTTGCAAATCGCCGTCGAGGGCGGCGCCAGTCCCGCACCGGGCGAGGCCGTCGCCGTGGCGGTCAATCTCACCGGCGTCCTCCCCGACGCGACCGGGTGGATCCGGGCATTCCCGTGCGACACGCCCGAGTCGGCGGTGTCGTCGCTCAACCCGAGAGTCGATCGCGTTCGAGCGAACTCCGCGATCATCCCGACCGCCGCCGATGGCACCATCTGTCTGACCAGCAACATCACCTCGCACGTGATCATCGACATCACGGGCTGGTTCGGCGAGCGCGGCGGGCAGCGGTTCGTCCCGATCAGCCCGATTCGCCTGGCCGACACGCGCCAGACCCACCCGACGCTCAACGGTGGCGCCGGGCCGGTGATGCTGGCACCCGGACGAGAGTTGCGAGTACAGATCGCGGGCACCCGTGGTATCGACGCCAGCGTCAGAGCCGCAACGCTGAACCTCGTTGCGGCCGGAGCGAACGAACCCGGCTACCTCGTCGCAGTGCCCTGCGGTGAGCCGTCGAGCGTCTCGAACCTCAACTTCATCGGCGGTGCCGGCGCTGTTGCCAACGGTGCGAACGTCAAACTCGACTCATCCGGCGCGATCTGCGTGACCACCAGCGCCCTGACCCACGTCATCGTCGACATCACCGGCGTCTGGAAATGAAACCCAGGGACAGGGCCAGACCCCTCGGTTCCATCTACCGACGCACGCTGTGATCGGTGACCGTCGCTCGGTACCGAACGGTGTGCACGCTGTCGCCTGACAGGATCGCACCGCGGCCGAGCATGCGCCCGAATTGCCAGTTCGACAGGCCCAGCTCCGGGGCGTTCAACGCGTACTGACCGTCGACCCAGCGGGTGAACCCGTTGCCGACGAACGGAGCGTCGACGACGCCATAGAACCGGTCGGACTCCTTCGTATCCTCCGTGACGAGCGAGGCGACGAACCGCGGGCTGTGCCGGTTGCACAGCTCGACGGCCTCGTCGATCGTGCCGACCACCACGAGCGTGATCTCGGGTGACTGCTCCCATTCCCATTCAGTGGCCAGGCCGTGCTCGTCGAGCGACGAGGCAGCAGGCTCGTCGCTGGTACCGGCGGCCCGGACGATCGGGACCATCCGGCCGAACCGTTCTGCCGGCACATACGCTTCGCTCCCCACCACCACGTGCAGACGCCCGAACGTGTTGCGATCGGCTGCCGCGTCGTCGAGCGCGGCCAGCACGACCTCGGCGAGCTCATCGGCACGGTCACGAAGGAGCACGACCACGTTGACGGTGTTGCACACCTTGCGATCCAGCGAGTGGCGCACCGCCTGGTACAACGTCGCCGGCACCGCCGCGCTGCCGGCGACCAGCCACGCACCGCCGGTCCCGTGCAGGCTCACCGGCGTGCCGGACTGCGAAGCCACCGCACCCAGTTCGGCGACGGCTGCTCCAGATCCCCGCGCAACTGCAAGCGCCAGGCGCTGATCGGTGAACAGTGCGTGACCGGCGGCGTGCGTCGGCGAGTCGACGAGGCGAACCGTGCTCTCCGGGAGCCCGGCGGCACGCAACGCGGGGACGAGTGCGTGCTCGACAATGGCACGGGCGGTGGCGAGCGCGTCGGATCCGATCCGGAACACGACTGCATTGCCGGTACGCACCACGCCGCACGCGTCGGCGAACACGTTCGGGCGACCCTCGAACACGAAGCCGACGACACCCAGCGGGGCTCGGCGAGCTTCGACCGACCACTGCGGATGCTGGATCCGATCGACGACGGCGTCGCGTCTGCTCGCCGAATCGCGCCAGCCCCGTAGGCCGCTGACCATGTCGGACCGCATCCGATCGTCGAGCACGAGTCGTGTCGTGGATCTCCCCTTGGCGGTCGCAGCTGCGACGTCGAATGCGTTCGCCTTTGAAATCGCGGCGAACCGGTCGTCGTCGGCGAGTGCGGCAGCGAACCGGTCGAAGAAGTCGGTGATCTGGTCGTCGGTGGCCGATGCGAGCTCCGCGAATGCCCGGGCCGCATCACCCACGGCGTCGGACACGAGGCCACCTACGGCGGCGGGGATCAACAGCAGAGCCCCGGTGGACTGCACGACGATCAGTCGGTCACCCTCGCAGAACCGCTCGGCGAGTTCACCCGAGACGACGGCCACCCGGTCGCCACCGAAGGGGATTTCCTGACCCTCGGTGATGCGGGCGAGCGCTCGTACCTGGGGCTGCGACGACACGGCGTTAGCGTAGGCACGTGTCCAGCTCGCCGCTCTATTTCCGTCAACTGCTGTCCGGCCGGGACTTCGCCGTCGGTGATCCCCTTGCCTCGCAGATGGTCAACTTCGTCTACGCGGTCGGTGACCGTCGTACCGGGGAGTGCGTGCTGGTCGATCCGGCCTACGCGGTGAAGGAACTCGTCGACCTCGTCGGCGCCGACAGCATGACGGTCACCGGCGCACTGGCAACGCACTATCACCCCGATCACGTCGGGGGATCGATGATGGGTCACTCGATCGAGGGCATCGCCGAGCTGCTCGATCACGTCGACTGTCCGATCCACGTGCATCACGAAGAAGTCGAGTGGGTCACGAAATCGACCAACGTGACAGCCGATCACCTGATCGGCCACGACTCGGGAGACGTGCTCGCTGTTGGCGGCATCGACATCTCTCTCGTACACACGCCGGGACACACGCCGGGCAGCCAGTGCTTCTTCGTCGACGACCGATTGATCGCGGGCGACACACTGTTCCTCGAAGGCTGCGGTCGCACCGACCTTCCTGGATCCGACCCGGCCAAGATGATCGAGAGCCTGCGACGTCTCGCAGAGGTACCCGACACCACGATCTTGTTCCCCGGCCACCGCTACTCGATCGCGAGCAGCGCCACCATGGACGTCGTCAAGGACACCAACTTCGTCTTCCAGTAGGCCAGGCTCCCGGCCCCGTCCAGAGCGGCTCAGCAGTCGGTCTTGGCGGGGATCACGATCTCGAGGCCGGGGTAGAACGCTCCGTAGCCAGAGGTGGAGCCGTTGGCGTCATCGAGCGCAGCAACGGTGACGTCGAAGTTGCTCGCGACCTTGCTCCGGCTCGTGTCGGTGTCGAGGATCGTGTACTTGCCAGGACCACAGTTGTCGCCGGCGTCGGGGATCGTCTCGGTCGGCGCAGCCTCGGTCGCGTCCCCGGTGGCCGCGTCGGCCGAGGTGTCCGTCGACGCAGTGCCGACCGCGTCAACCGACGTACCGCCGGGCGGAATCAGGATGACCTCGCCTGGATTGGGGAAGGTGTTGAGGTCGGTCCATTCGTTGACGGCCAAGAGATCCTCGATACTGACGCCGAAGCGTGCGACGAGGACGTACCACGCGTCGCCGGACTGGATGGTGTAGTCCTGCGTGCCTTCGACGATCGCCGTCGGATCAACAGATGCGGTGTCCGTCGGCGGCACCGTGGTGGCCGGCGGTCGTACGACGAACGCCGTGGAGGAGGCGCTGAGGTCGAGGGTCGACTGGGTGGCACCGCTTTCGCCGCCGCCGCACGACGCAAGCACGAAGGCGCCGAGCAGCGCCGGGCCGACGAGCGCGCCGAGACGACGCGTGCCGCTCGAAGAAGGTGACAATTGCATGGCAAGCAGCGTACGCCCTGCAGAGGGTGCGGTGTGGTCAGCCCCGCTGTCGTGACTCCGCCGTCGCATCGCCGACCGACAACCTCGACGGCTCAGACCAACGGTCGGTCGGATGGTTTCACGGGCGACGGCAGCCGGGTCTCCCCCATCAGGTAGGCGTCGACCCCGGCAGCGCAGGCTCGCCCCTCTGCAATCGCCCACACGATCAGACTCTGTCCGCGCCCCATGTCACCGGCGACGAACAGGCCGTGGTGGTTGGTCATGTAGCGGTGATCGCGCGCCACGTTGCCGCGAGCGTCGTACTGGACCTCCAACGACTCGAGCCACGAGCCCTTCTCCGGGCCGACGAAGCCGAGCGCGAGGAACACGAAGTCGGCGGGGATCTCGTGGTCGCTGCCCTCCACCTTCACGAACGCGCCGTCGACGAGTTCCACTTCGTGCAGCCTCAACGCCCGAACACTGCCGTTGCCGTCATCGAGGAACTGCTCGGTGTTCACGCTGAACAGGCGGTGGCCGCCCTCCTCGTGCGCGGAGGTGACCTTGTAGGTCATCGCGAACTGCGGCCAGGGATTGTTGGCGCCGCGGTGCTCGGGCGGCTTCGGGAGGATCTCGAGTTGCGTCACCGACGCTGCGCCCTGACGATGGGCGGTGCCGAGACAATCAGCGCCGGTGTCGCCGCCGCCGATGATCACGACGTGCTTGCCGATCACGTCGATCGGCGACTGTTCGATGTCGCCCGACTGCACCCGGTTGGCGTAGGGCAGGTACTCCATCGCCTGATGGATCCCGACGAGTTCTCGACCAGGGATCGGCAGATCACGCCACGACGTGGCACCGCACGCCAGCACGACGGCGTCGTGTGACGCACGCAACACTTCGATGTCGACGTTCTCGCCGACGACTGCGTTCGTGCGGAACTCGGTGCCTTCGGCCTCCATCTGCTCGATGCGTCGATCGATGTGTCGCTTCTCCATCTTGAACTCGGGGATGCCGTAGCGAAGCAGTCCGCCGATGCGATCGGCGCGCTCCAGCACGACGACCTCGTGGCCCGCCCGAGTGAGCTGCTGCGCTACGGCGAGCCCAGCCGGGCCAGAACCGATCACGGCGATGCGCTTTCCGGTACGCACCCCGGGAACGTGCGGAGTGACCCAGCCCTCGTCCCAGGCCCGGTCGATGATCTCGACCTCGACCTGTTTGATCGCCACCGGGTTCTGGTTGATGCCGAGGACGCATGCGGACTCGCACGGCGCCGGGCACAGACGCCCCGTGAACTCCGGGAAGTTGTTGGTGGCGTGAAGCCGCTCGATTGCATCCTGCCAGTGGTCGCGGTAGACGAGGTCGTTCCAGTCGGGAATCAGGTTGCCGAGCGGACAGCCGTTGTTGCAGAACGGAATGCCGCAGTCCATACAGCGACCGGCCTGGTGTTGGAGTTCATGCTCGTCGAAGTTCTCGTACACCTCCTTCCAGTCGCGCAGTCGTACCGGGACGGGACGCCGCTGCGGCGTCTCACGATCCCATTTCAAGAACCCAGTCGGTTCACCCATCTCAGGCCCTCGCTGCTTCCATGATCTTGTCGACGGTGGCTGCTTCGTCGAGGCCGGCGGCTTCGGACTCGGCGATGACGGTGAGCACCCGCTGGTAGTCCTTTGGCATCACCTTGCGGAACGACGTGACCGCCTGCTCCCAGTCGCCGACGATCCGCTCGGCGACGGCCGAACCTGTCAGGTCCCGATGGCGGCGAACCGTGGTGTCGAGGAATTCACGGTCGGTCGCATCGAGCGCTTGCAGTTCGACCATCTCGTAGTTCACCTTGCTGGCGAACACCTCGTGGGGGTCATACACGTAGGCGATCCCACCCGACATTCCAGCGCCGAAGTTCCGGCCGGTCGGGCCGAGCACGACGACGCGTCCACCGGTCATGTACTCGCAGCCGTGGTCGCCGACACCTTCGCTCACTGCCGTCGCGCCCGAATTGCGGACACAGAAGCGTTCGCCGACGATCCCGCGAAGGAAGATCTCTCCCCCGGTGGCCCCGTAGGCGATCACGTTGCCGGCGATGATCTGTTCCTCGGCGACGAAGGGGGAGAACGGATGCGGATGCACGATGACCCGGCCGCCGGACAACCCCTTGCCGACGTAGTCGTTGGCGTCACCGACGAGGCGGATCTGGATGCCCGCCGGCACGAAGGCCCCGAGGCTCTGGCCCGCCGACCCGGTGAGCGTGATGTCGATCGTGCCGTCGGGCAGGCCTGCACCCCTCCACTTCTTGGTGACCTCGTGGCCGAGCAACGTGCCGACCGTGCGGTTGACGTTGCGCACCGGCAGGTCGATCGTCACGTGATGCGCGTCTTCGATGGCCGGTCGGGCCAACTCGATCAGCTGCTGGTCGAGCGCCTCGTCGAGACCGTGATCCTGAGCGACGCTCTGGATCAACGTCTGGCCGTACGGGTTCTGCGGCACGGCCAGGACCGGACTGATGTCGAGCCCCGATGCCTTCCAATGGTCGATTGCCTTGCGGGCATCGAGCGCCTCCACGTGGCCGATCATCTCGTCCATCGTGCGGAAGCCGAGTTCGGCCATCAGCTCACGTACCTCGGTGGCGATGTATTCGAAGAACGTCTCCACGAATTCGGGCTTGCCGCTGAAGCGGGCCCGAAGCTCGGGGTTCTGGGTGGCGACGCCGACCGGGCACGTGTCGAGGTGACAGACGCGCATCATGATGCAGCCAGACACCACGAGCGGCGCGGTGGCGAAACCGTACTCCTCGGCGCCGAGCAACGCAGCAATCACGACGTCACGGCCGGTCTTCATCTGTCCGTCGGTCTGCACGACGATGCGGTCGCGCAGGCCGTTGAGCAGCAATGTCTGCTGCGTCTCGGCCAGACCGAGCTCCCAGGGCCCACCGGCGTGCTTCAGCGAGGTCAGCGGGCTGGCGCCGGTGCCACCATCGTGGCCGGAGATCAGCACCACGTCGGCCTTGGCTTTCGACACGCCAGCGGCGACCGTGCCGACGCCGGTCTCGGCCACCAGCTTCACGTGGATTCGGGCGGCGGGGTTGGCGTTCTTCAGATCGTGAATGAGCTGCTTGAGATCCTCGATCGAGTAGATGTCGTGGTGCGGCGGCGGGCTGATCAAGCCGACGCCCGGCGTCGAGTGACGGGTGGCAGCGATCCATGGATAGACCTTGTGGCCGGGCAACTGCCCTCCCTCGCCGGGCTTGGCGCCCTGGGCCATCTTGATCTGGATGTCGTCGGCGTTGGTGAGGTACTCCGACGTCACGCCGAAGCGGCCCGACGCCACCTGCTTGATCGACGAGCGTCTCGCGGGGTCGTACAGGCGGTCGACGTCTTCACCACCCTCGCCGGTATTCGACTTGGCGCCGATGTGGTTCATCGCGATCGCCAGCGTCTCGTGGGCTTCCGCTGAGATCGAGCCATAACTCATCGCTCCGGTCGAGAACCGCTTGACGATCTCGCCGAGTGGCTCGACCTCGTCGATCGGAACCGACGGACGGTCGTCGGTGAACTCGAACAACCCGCGAAGCGTCATCAGCTTCTCGGACTGGTCGTCGACGTTCGAGGTGTACTCCTTGAAGATGTCGTAGCGCTTGGCCCGCGTGGCGTGCTGCAACTTGAAGACGGTGTCGGGATTGAACAGGTGGAGCTCACCCTCGCGACGCCACTGGTACTCCCCGCCCAGGTCGAGCTTGCGGTGGGCGCGCTCCTCGGGGCGCGTCGGGTTCGCCATTGCATGGCGCGCCGCAACCTCCGCAGCGATCTCGTCGAGGCCGATGCCACCGAGTTGCGAGATGGTGCCCGTGAAGTACGCGTCGACCACGGTCTTGCCCAGGCCGATCGCCTCGAAGATCTGTGCGCCGGTGTACGACGCGACCGTCGACACGCCCATCTTGGACATGACCTTGAGGACGCCCTTGCCGCAGGCCTTGATGTAGTTCTTGACGGCCTTCACGGGGTCCATCCCGCCCAGGCCGTGCATGTCCTCGGCGATGAGGTCCTCGATCGACTCGAACGCCAGGTACGGGTTGATCGCGCCGGCGCCGTATCCGATGAGCAACGCCATGTGGTGGACCT
>JBBQEU010000085.1:0-13364 GCA_038321235.1 Acidimicrobiales bacterium
CGACGCTCGCAGTGATGCCCTCGCTCGAAGAGGGCTTCGGACTCCCGGTGCTCGAAGCGGCCGCGTGCGGGGTCCCGGCCATCGCCTCGAACGTGTCGTCGCTGCCCGAGGTACTCGATGAACCAGCGGCCTGCTTCGATCCGCACGATCCGCAGGCGATCGCCGGCGCCATCGTGAGGGCCCTCACCGACGAGGCGCATCGTTCGTTTCTGCTCGCTGCTGGTGAGCGCGCGGTCGAGCGTTGGACCTGGTCGAACGCGGCGACCGCCACCATCGAAGCGCTCGAAACGATGGGGCCGCGTTGGCCTCAGCGGCCACGTCGATCCGCTCAGCGGCTCGCGGTCGCCGGTGTCTTCGCGGCCGGTGTCAGCGCGGCCGGCGCAGCGTCGAGTGACCCGATCGGAACCTCCAACGAAGTCGTGGTCGACGCACTCCGCGCCGCCGGTACCGACGTGACGGCGCTCGTCGACAACGCAGGATCGACCGAGCCGACCCAGGCCGCTGGCGACCGCTGGCCGGTCCGCTCGGTGGGTCGTTTCGTCAAGCCGTGGGACTTCGACCACATCGTCGCTGTCCTCGGCGCAGCCCCGCAGCATCTCGCGACCTCCGCGATGGCACGCGCTGTGCCGTGTCACCTGTGGATCCATGACGAGGCGATGCTCGGTGTCCGTTTCGGTGCCAACCTCCAAGCGCTCGAGATCGCCCGCTCAGCAATCGTCGGGTCTGACGAGGCCGCGGAACTGTTGCGCCGAGCGGCCGATCAGCCGTGTCCGATCCTCGTCATGTCGCCCGACGTCGCCGCGGCCGACCTCGCCGCGACCATCCAGGCCTGGTTGGGTGATGTCGACCGTCTCGACGCGTCGACGATTCGCCACGCGACGCCAGCGATAACCTCACCCGACTCATGAGTTCCGAACTCCCGATCGTCCGCGTCGTCGTGCTGAACTTCGACGGCGGCGACATGACCTTCGAGTGCCTCGACTCGTTGCTGGCCTCCGACTGGCCCGCCGATCGGCTCGACATCGTGATGGTCGACAACGGCTCGCTCGACGACGTCGTCGAACGCATCGCCACCGACGAGCGCTACCGATCGATCACAGTGCTCGAACCGCTCGCCAACCTCGGCTTCGCCGGTGGATGCAACCTCGGCATCGGCGTTGCCGGCGATCACGACTACGTCGCGTTGCTCAACAACGACGCCACCGTCGACCCCGGATGGCTGCGAGCGATGGTGCCGGTCGCCGAGTCCGACGATCGCATCGGCGCCGTCGCCGCGAAGATGCTCTTCGCCGACCGCTTCCACGGCATCGAGTTCGACGTGCCCGACGCATCGCACATCCTGAAGAGTGAGCATCGACTGCTCGGCGTGCGGGTGTCCGGCGTCCGCCTCGACGGCAATCGTGTCGACGATCGCCTGGCCTTCGACGAAGGCTTCCACGGCGCCGAACCGCCGCAGCTGCGTGACGGCGAGGAGATCGCCCGATGGTCGAGTGCCGCGGCGGCGCTGCGGATCGCCTCCGACGGTTCGGCCCCGAGCACCATCTCGGTTCGGCTGTCGTGCCTCGAGCCTCGCCCGTTCACGCTGCGATCGACGGTCGACACTGTCACCGGCACGGTCGGGCCCGATGCTCGATGGGTCGACGTGCGGATCCCGTCCGAGCCGTTCGACGTGATCAACAACGTCGGATCGAACCTGTTCGCCGGCGGATTCGGTGGTGACCGCGGCTTCCTCGAGGTCGACGAAGGCCAGTTCGACGAGCCCGCCGACGTCTTCGCCTGGTGTGGGGGAGCGGTGCTGCTGAAGCGTCGCTATCTCGACGAAGTCGGCACGTTCGACGAGCGCTTCTTCATGTACTACGAGGACACGGACCTGGCGTGGCGAGGGCAGCTGCGTGGCTGGCGTTACGCGTACGAGCCGGGCGCGCTCGTACGGCATCACCACGCCCAGTCCTCCGGGGTCGGCTCGCCGTTCTTCCGCCTCCACACCGAGCGCAACCGGTTGCTGGTGCTGGCAAAGAACGCGCCCGCCAAGTTGGCGTTGCGCTCGGGCCTCGGCGAGGTTCGCCGGGCTGTCACCACCACGATCCGGCACTACGTGCTGCGACCGCTCACGTTGAGGCTCCCGGCGCGAGTCGAGGTCGCCGCGAGGTGGAACGTGTGCAACGGCTATCTGCGACTGCTGCCGGCGATGCTGCGCGACCGCTGGACGTCCGAGCGAACGATGTCCCGCGACGCCGTGATGGAGTGGGAGGTCGTCAAGTGGCCGCAGGCGTGACGTCCTCCGAGCTGCCGGAATCGCCGACTCGGCGATTGCGCGTCGGCGTGTACGACCTGTACTGGCAGACCCTCGGCGGAGGCGAACAGGTCGACGGCAGCATCGCCCAGGTGCTCGCCCGCGATCACGACGTCACGCTCCTCGGACCCCACGCGCCCGACGTCGACGCGACGATGCGCCGGCTCGGTGTCGATCTGTCGGCGTGTGGCTACGACCGTGTCGTCGATGACGGTGAGGCCAGCGACGCCAGCGCCGACTTCGACGTGTTCGTCAACGGCACGTACCTGAGCAAGGCGATCAATCGGGCGCCCATCGGCTACTACTACGTGCACTTCCCCGGCGAGGTCCCCACACGGTCTGACCGGGTGCGCAGCCGCCTCGGCGTGGCCGGCGTCAAAGCGCTGTCACTGGCACCCCGCCTCCCGCAGCGCCTCACCGAGGTGCAGGCCGCCTTCGACCGGCGGGTGACCCGGGTCGAGTTCGTGCCCAGCTACACCCGCTACCTGGCGAACTCGCAGTTCACGGCGTCATGGGTCGAGCGTCTGTGGGGGCACCCGAGCGACGTGCTGTACCCGCCCGTTCGTCCGAGCGTGCATCCGGGTGTGAAGGCGCCGCTGATCCTGGTGCTCGGCCGGTTCTTCGACCCGAGCTTCGGCCACAGCAAGAAGCAGCACGAGCTGCTCGCCACGTTCCGCGACCTGCACCGATCCGGCCGCCTGCCCGGGTGGCGCATGGCGATCGTCGGCGGCTGCGACGCGGCGAACCGCGACTATGCCTTGGCGGTGAAACGCGATGCCCGCGGGCTCCCGGTGGAGGTGCACGTCAACGCACCAGGCTCCGTGGTCGAGCGTCTGCTCGGCGAGGCGACGCTCTACTGGCACGGAGCCGGGCTCGGCGAGGACGCCGAACTGCATCCCGAGCGTTTCGAGCACTTCGGCATCTCCGTCGTGGAAGCAATGGCTGCCGGTGCGGTGCCGTTGGTGTTCGGCGCAGCTGGACCCGGCGAGATCGTGCAGGACGGCACGAATGGAGTGCACTGGAACACGCTCGCCGAACTCGATCAACTCACCGAACGTCTCGTCGCCGATCCGGCACGAACCGCCGAGCTGTCGCGCGCCGCGGTGGCACGCGCTGCTGACTTCTCGGCCACAGCGTTCGCCGACCGCCTGCACCAGTTCGTCTCGACCGACATCGACGGCAAATGAAACTGAGGGGTCTGACCCCTCAGTTTCATTTCGGTCAGTTGACGTAGCCCATCACGTCGAGGATCACGTTGGCCGAGCCTGGGCCGTTGGCGATCGACAGTGATCCGCCGGCACCGAGCTTGAGCATGACGAGATTGGGGACGCTCTGGCCAGCCAGGAAGTTCAGGTTCGACGACGTCGGTTGCGGCGCACCCGCCGGCCACGCCGACAGGAAGCCCCAAGCGGTCGTGTTGGTCGCCGTCAGGTTCGCGATCACCGCCGTGGCGTTGGCCGGCACGCTGCCGCGGCCTGCGATCGCAACGTTTCGTACCTCACCGTCGCCGAACGGGCGTGCCAGGGTGCCGGCGCCGCTTCGCGAGTCGACGAGACGTTCGGGGGTGATCGTGGTGACCTTGCCGCCGTTCGGACCGAAGCTGCCCAGCACGTCGACGATCACGTCGGCGCTCGCTTCGGCCATCAACAGATTGATCCGACCGCCGGCGCCGACCTTGACGACCGCGGTGTTGGCGCGAACGCCACCAGGAACGATGTTGCCGTTCGATGCGTCGGGCACCGGCTGGCCGTCGGGGAACGCCGTCACGAAACCGATCCGATCGGCGGCCGTCAAGGTGATGTTGACCACGACACTCTCGGCGTCGCGAGGAACGCCGGCGACGCCGGCCACCTGCAGGCTGCGGACTTCTCCTGCCGCGAACTTCGCGGCCGGTCCACCCATCCCGCTGCGGCTGTCCATCAACCGCTCGGGAACCACACCTGCGAATCCCGCACCGTTCAGGTGGGCGCCACCGGTGCCGAACCAGCCGGCGATGTCGGCGATCACATGCGTCGGCCCGAGGTAGTTGACGATGCGGATCTTTCCGCCGGCGCCGACCCGAGCAAGCACCAGGTTCGGCACTGGATCAGCGTCGTCGATGTTGAGGTTCGACGTGGCGGGAAAGGCGCCGTAGGTGGCTTGGTCGTTGAAGACGTCACCAGTGCGCGGCGGCTTGGGTACCACCGACACGAAACCGGGGCCGGGCGCACCGGCGCTCACCGCCGTCACGTTCAGCAGTACCGCCGAGACGCCGCTGGTCGGTACCCCGTAACGGCCAGTCACCTGCAGGTCGTGGTTGGCGGTCTCGTCGCGTCGCGTGAGCGGATCGGGTGACGGATGACGTCCGTCGCCGGAGCGCACCGGTCCGAAGATACCGAGGCCGCGGCGGGTGTCGAGGATGCGTGTCGGGGCCGTTGGATGGAACGAGCCAGCGGTCGTCCCCGGGCCTCCGGCGAGGTAATTGCACGTGTCGAACCCGAAGCAGATCGCATCGAGGTCGATCGTCGGAATGGCACTCGGCCCGATGTCGGGTGTCGCCGTGATCTTGGTGCCGGTTGCGGTGTCGGTCACGAACAAGATGTAGCGGCCGGCCCAGCCGATGCCACCACTCCAGGCTGCGCCACGACTCGCCGTCGACGCGAACGCGCCGTAGGCCACCCGGCCATTGTTCTGCAACGGCGCAGCAGGCTCGGGATAGGCGGTTGGGATCTGGAAGGTGTCGACGACCACGCGGCCCTCGCCGATCTTGGAGCTCGACAGGATGCCGCCGTGCAGTGCGAAGGCGCCGGCCTGGCCATCGATGGGCATGGTGATCGCGCCGAGGTCGCCGCCGCCGATGTTGGCCTCGATGTGGACGCCTCCGACGTTCTCCCACCCGTTGTACCTGCCACACACGCCCGGGTACATCTCGATGCGGACCTGGTCGGGCGTGCCACCCACACCGAAGGAGACGGCGCCTGGGCCGCCACCGAGCTCACACGGCGAGATGTCGTAGCCGGGGCTGCTCGTACCGCCGATCGCATCGACACCGATGTGCACCTGGGTGTTGACCGACAGGCTGTACTGGGCTGCAGCGACGGGCGAGCCGGTGCCGACGGCGATCGTGGCAGCGCCGAGCAGCGAGCAGAGCAGTGGGATCGCGAAACGGACACGCACGGTGAGGGGATCCTTCGAGTTCGAGAGAGACGACAACCAGTCATCGGTCACCGCCGCCCGCAGCTTGAGCCCGCCGTCGTCCCCTCACCGTATCGGCGACGACCAGCGCGATGGTCGCGGCGATCGCCAGGAACGTCAACACCAGCGTGGTGGCCAGCCAGGGCGAGCGATACGTGAACACGAGCTCGTGCTCGCCCGGCGGCACCGCTGCGCCGAGGAAGATGCCGTCGACCTCGACGACGTCAGCGTCAGCACCGTCGATGGTCAGCGTCCACCCCGGCAGGGCCTGCTGGGCGACGCTCACCACCGTGGTGCGGTCGAAGTCGACGGTCACGGCGATGTGTTCTGGCCGGTTGCGCTGCACCGGTACCCCGACCGGAGCGCACTCGTTCGAGCACGTCACGGTGTGCGACGCGTCGGCTACGAGGGCGCTCCCGGCGACCACCGAGCGATCGGATCGCAGTTGCTCGGCCGGGTCGTCCGACACGATGGCGGACGACCAGGCGACGGCGTCGCCGACCCACGCCGGGTTCTCCCACACCTCGAAGAGATCGTCGGCCGCCACCGGTCCGGTCCAGCCGGGGATGAAGTCGGCGGGCGGACGGGCGAGATCGAGCAGGATGTAGCGCACGCCGAGACGGCCGAGCGGCTCCGGTTCGATCGGCAACGTCAAGCTGTTGCGCAGCGGCAGTTCGGTGGGCGGATCCGGTTGGAACCGCCGCAGCGCGTCGGCCCAGCGCTCGGTGATCTGCACGCCACCGTCGTAGCCGTCGATCGAGGCGACGCTGTTGAGTACGTTGGCGTTCGGACGCATGCCGGGCACCTGGTAGCCAGCGGGGCGTCCGTCGTCGGTGAGGGCCACGGTGAAGCCGGCATCGACGTCGGCCAGGAAGTCGGTCGTTGCCGTGCGATGGCTCGTGAACGCCACGTCGGTCGCCATTCGCTGGGGGACGGAGTGCAGTGACATCGCGCCGAGTTCCAGCGATGCCAGCAACAGCAGTGCCACTGCGGTAGCCCGCATCACCCGCGGTGCGAACGAGTTGGCGGCGATCAATACGAGCGCAGCGATGGCGGTGGCCGCCCAGATGGCAGCGGATCGCCGGTCCGCGGTCACGACCACGCCGAGCGCGAGCAGCACGACGACGGCGACGCCGGCGACCGCAGCGCTGGCGAGATGCACTCGTTTGGCGCCCCTCCACACAGCGTCCACGCCCGCACCGGCGAACAGGGCGGCGACGAGCACGGTGATCACCAGCCATCGCGACGACGCCCGCGCCAGGTCGAATCCGGGCACGAAGTCGAACGCCACCCGGAACAGCAGCGACCGCGGACCGGTGGCCCACGCGACGCCGAGCAGCGCGACGAGCCCCAACGCGATCGTCCACGGCCGCGCCGTACGGGTTCGCAGCAGCGCGACGACGCCGATCACGACGAGCAGGGTCACGACCACCCCGAGGAACGCGATGCTCTCGAAGCCCGACGCGAACTCCGCTGGATCGCGGTTCTGCACCGTGCCGAGGAGTGCACGTGCGAGGTACTCCGTCGGGAGCGACAGCGCCGGCGAACGCAGCGCGTCGATGTCGCGTCCACCCGTGATCGCGCTGTCGGCAGTGGCGTGGAGCACGGCCACCAGCTGCGGGCCCGCGATCGCGACGCCGATCACCACGCCGAGAGCGACGTGACCGATCCGGCGCCAACGGTTGTCGTCGATCGCGAACCCGATGACCGCGGCAGCGGCGAGCACCCCGGCTTGGTAGACGAGCTGTGGGTGCCCCGCGAGCAGGATGGCGGCCGTCGTCGCGCCGAGCCCGGCCACCGCACGCCACGGTCGATCGGAATTGACGACCGCGTGGATGGCGATCAGCAGAATCGGGATCCATGCGAGCACGAGGATCTGTTCGAACTGCACCGACTTGGTCAACGTCGACCCGGCTGCCATGGCGATCACACCGGCTGCAGCGGCGCCGATCGGCGAGAGCCCGAGACGGCGGGCCAGCACGAGCATCCCGACGCCCAACAGGAGCATGTGCGCGGCCACGATCACGCCCATGGCGCGGTTGGCCCCCATCACCATCGTCAACAGGTTCGGCGGGTACAGCGCGGCTGCTGACGGATTGCCGAGGTGTGGCACGCCGCCGAAGATGAGGTCGTTCAGGATCGGGAGGTGCCCCTGGCGCAGCGCTCGTTCGGTGACCTCGAGATTGGGGCCGGAGTACGCGTAGGTGTCGAAGCCGACGACGTATCTGCCGGGGAACCAGAACGATCGCGTCAGCCACAGGCCGACCACGGCCACGCCGGCGAAGGGCGAGGCAGCGATCAGACGGGCGCGGGACGTCGTGTCGGCGCGGAACGACGTGTCGGTCAGGCGGGCGCGGCGCGCCCTTGCTTGTCCTTCTTCGCTGCCTTCTGCGCCTGTTTCCACTCCCGCACCTTCCCCAACGATTCCGGCCCGTCGATGTCGGCGACCGATCGGGGGACGTCGTCGCCGAAGACGCCGGCCGCAGTCTGCCAGTCGGCGGGCTGCACGTTCATGCGTTTCGCGAGGATGGCGATGAAGATCTTCGCCTTCTCGTCGCCGTAGCCGGGCAGCGCACGAAGCCGTCGGTACAGCTCGTCGCCCGACTCGACGCTCTTCCAGATGTTGGCGGCGTTGCCCTTGTAGTCGGCGACGAGTGTTTCGCAGACTTCGTGGATGCGCTTGCCCATGGAACCGGGGTACCGGTGGATGGCCGGCTTCTCGCAGCAGATCGACACGAACTCCTCGACGTCCATCGCCGCGATCTTCTTCGGGTCGAGATGACCGAGACGCTTCTTCAGCGTCGCCGGCCCGGCGAACGCCCATTCCATCGGCACCTGCTGGTCGAGCAACATCCCGAGCAACAGTGCGTTGGCATTGCTGTGGAGCAGCTTGTCGGATGCCGTGTCGCCGGTGATGTAGAACGTTCCAGCCATGTCGCCAAGCTACTCGGCGCTCGCCGGTGGTCGTTCGGCAACCACCAGCATCTGGCCCGCCATCGGCCGGTAGGGGAGGCGGAGGTAGGTCGGCACCAGCCGATGCCCGAACGACAACCTCGACTTCATGGTCAATGGCAGGAACCGGGGCTCGCACCGTTCGATGCGGAAACCATGAGCGACCAACAGGTCGGTGAGCGAGGTGTCGGTCCAGATCGTGCGATGGGTGTAGTCGTCGAAGTACCGCTTCTGGTCGAGGCGGAAGTTGGGCTGGATGAGGATCAGCCGGCCGCCGGGGTGCAGCACCCGGGCGATGTCGTCGAGCAGCGCGTCGATGGTGTCGTGTTCGAGGTGCTCGAGGAAGTTGCTGGCGATCACCGTGGCGAAGTCACCGTCCGAGAAGGCACTGAGGTCGGTCGCGTCGCCGACCACTGCTTCGATGTCGTCGCCGACCAGGTCGGGCAGTGTCGGATTACTGTCGATCGCCACCTTGCGTGCTGCGGTTGCGTACCGGGTGACGTCGGCGTAGCCCGCGGCGAGGTCGAGCATCGCACCGCCCGGATCGATCCACGGGGCGAGATAGGTGGCGACATGACGCCACACCTCGGCACGTTTGGGATCCGGCGAGAGGCGAGTCTCGTAGTACGCGTTCACGTGAGCGTCAGATGAGATACGGATTGACGGCGTCGGGGTCGATGTCGTAGCGGGCGATGGCGTCGGCGACGACCGACTCGTCGACCTTGCCGTCGGCAAGCAGGCCGTCGAGCACGGCGAGCACGACATTGCCGGTGTCGACCTCGAAGTGGCGGCGGAGGGCCTCGCGGGTGTCGGAACGTCCCATGCCGTCGGTGCCGAGCGGCATGAACGTGCGGTCGGGGATGAAGCGCTGCACCTGCTCGGGCACGATCTTCATGAAGTCCGACACCGCGATGATCGGGCCCTGCGAGTCGGCGAGGATCTGTGCAACTCGGGGTGTGCGCGGCTCCTCTGACGGGTGCAGGCGACTCCAGCGCTCGGCGGCCAGCGCCTCTTCGCGCAACGCCTTGTACGACGTTGCCGACCACAGCGTGGCAGCCACGTCGTAGTGCTCTGCCAGTTCCGCCGCGGCCTCCTGGGCCGCCGTATGTGCGGTGCCCGAGAACAGGATCGTGGCCGGGATCGACGGTCCGGCCGGCGCATCGGCCCACTTGTAGAGGCCTTCGACGATCGCCTCGGACAGCCCCGGTGTGTCGGGCAGCGGCGGCATCTCGTAGTTCTCGTTGTAGAGGGTGATGTAGTAGAAGACGTCGGTGACCTCTGGTGGTCCGCCGCCGAACATCCGGTTCATGCCGGCCTGCACGATGGCACCGACCTCGTAGGCGAACGCCGGGTCGTAGGCCTGCACGAACGGCACGGTGGACGCCAGTACCAGGCTGTGGCCGTCCTGGTGCTGGAGGCCCTCGCCCATCAGCGTGGTGCGACCAGCGGTCGCGGCCATCAGGAACCCTCGGGCGCGCATGTCGGCCGCCTGCCAGATCAGGTCGCCGACCCGCTGGAATCCGAACATCGAATAGAACGTGTAGAACGGCACCATCGGCACGCCGCGGGTGGAATACGCCGTCGCTGCGGCGATGAAGCTGGCCATCGACCCCGCCTCGGTGATGCCCTCCTCGAGGATCTGGCCCTTGGTCGACTCGGAGTACGACAGCAGCAGGTCGTGGTCGACCGGCTGGTACTTCTGGCCCTGCGAGGCGTAGATGTTGAGCTCGCGGAACAGGGCGTCCATACCGAACGTGCGTGCCTCGTCGGGGATGATCGGCACCACCCGCGGCCCCATGTGCTCGTCGCGGGCCAACCCACGCAGGAGGCGGGTGAACGCCATCGTGGTCGACACCTCCTGGCCGTTGGAACCGGCGCGCATCTCGGCGAACGGACCGTCGGCGGGCAGCTCCAGGGGCCGACGGGCGACCGTGGTGCGCTTGGGGATCGAGCCGTCGAGCGCCTTGCGTCGCTCCATCATGTACTGGTACTCGATCGAGTCCTTGCCGAGCTTGATGTACGGCGGGTGCTCGGCGTCGAGTCCTTCGTCGCTGATCACGTCTTCGAGATGCAGCCGGTCGCGCATCTCGAGGATCTGGTCCTTGGTCATCTTCTTGATCTGGTGCGTGGAGTTGCGGCCCTCGAAGCCGGGCCCGAGCGTCCAGCCCTTCACCGTCTTGGCAAGGATCACGGTCGGGCGCCCCGAACCCAGGTTCTCGGTGGCCGCCTTGTACGCCGCATACAGCTTGCGATAGTCGTGCCCACCCCGAGGAAGGTTGCGCAGATCGGCGTCGCTCAGGTCGGCCACCATCTGACGCAGCCGCTCGTCGGGACCGAAGAAGCTGTCGCGGATGAACTCGCCGTCCTCGACCGCGTAGCGCTGGAACTCGCCGTCGACGGTGGTGTTCATCTTGTTGAGCAGCACGCCGTCCTTGTCCTGGGCGAGCAGTTCGTCCCACTTCGAACCCCAGATGACCTTGATCACGTTCCAGCCGGCTCCCCGGAAGGTGGCTTCGAGTTCCTGGATGACCTTGCCGTTGCCGCGCACGGGTCCGTCGAGGCGCTGCAGGTTGCAGTTCACGACGAACACGAGGTTGTCGAGCTGCTCACGGGAGGCGAGCGAGATCGCGCCGAGGGTCTCGGGTTCGTCGGTCTCGCCGTCGCCGAGGAAACACCACACCCGACTGTCGGACGTGTCGTCGATGTGACGGTTCTGGAGGTAGCGGTTGAACCGGGCTTGGTAGAGCGCTGTGATCGGTCCGAGGCCCATCGACACCGTCGGGAACTCCCAGAAGTCGGGCATCAGACGCGGGTGCGGGTACGACGACAGGCCGCGCCCGCCGCGTCCGATCTCGCGACGGAAGTGGTCGAGGTCGTCTTCGGTGAGGCGACCCTCGAGGAACGCTCGGGCGTAGATGCCAGGAGCAGCGTGGCCCTGGTAGTAGACGTGATCGCCGGGCCGACCGTCGTCCTTGCCGCGGAAGAAGTGGTTGAACCCGATCTCGTACAGCGCTGCCGAGCTGGCATAGGTGGACAGGTGGCCGCCGATGCCGTCGGCGGCCTTGTTCGCACGAACGACCATCATCGCTGCGTTCCAACGGATGAAGGCCCGGATCCGCCGCTCGATGTGCTCGTCGCCCGGGAACCACGGCTCCTGCTCGCGAGGAATCGTGTTGACGTACGGCGTCGACACGGTGGCGGGGAACGACACCTGGCTCTCGGTGGCACGCTCCATCAGCCGGGTCAGCAGGTACCGGGCTCGCGTCTTGCCGTGGGTGTCGACGACGGCATCGAGGCTGTCCAACCACTCCTTGGTTTCCGTCGGATCGATGTCGGGCAGCTGGTGCACGTGGCCGTCGAAGATCATGGCCGCCAGTCTCGCAGTGTTACCGGGCGGTACGCACCGGCTCGGACGAGAAGTCGGTCACCGCAGCGCCGAGCCGATCCGGACAGCTTGCTGGATGCCGGGCAGCGACGGTGTCGGGCCCGGTGGATCAGCGAGGAGCGATCGGATCTCGTCGATGTACATCTGAGTGAAGCGGACGAGACCGTCGACGGACTGGTGGACCGGATCGATGAACCACTCCGGGCGTTGCAACGAGAGCCCCGCCCAGTCGATCAGGCGCATGTACGGGTTGACGACGGCCCGGCGGCGCAGCGCTTCGTTGAACGTGTTGGTGACGGCGAAGTCGGCACGGTTCATGAGCGTCACCCAGGCGACCGGCGTGTCGGCTGGCAGTTCGGCCAGCAACCGGTCGATCAGGGCGCCGGCAAACGCGATCGGGTCGGGGCACTTGCAGTTCTTCACCGCCCCGAGATCGTTCGTTCCGAGCTGGATCACCCACAACTCCGGCTCGACACCGGCGGCGCGGAGCGAACGGATGCGTTCGATGCCCGAATCCCGGTAGCCGAGCAAGTTCAACGACACGGCGATGCGGCGCGCGCTGAGTCCCTCGACCCGGGCGTCCAGGCCAGCGGATCGGAGGACCGGAGTGATGTACGAGCTGTTGCCGCCGGTGAGCGAGTCGCCGACGATCACCACGTCGGGCTGGCCGGGGCGGCCTTCCACCGGGCCTCCTGTGGCACTGACGGCGGTGATGGCGAACGCCGCAACCAGGGCTCCGAGCGCTGGGAGGGCCGATCGTCTCGCCAGCGTCATGGGTGACGAAGCTATCGGTCGACGTCGGGCTGGACAGGCACCGCTAGGTTCGTCGCGATGGCTGGTCTCGTGATCTATACCGACGGTGCGTGCAGCGGGAACCCGGGTCCGGGCGGCTGGGGTTGGGCGATCGCTCCGAGCGGTGAGCCGAACGGGTCCGGCGGCGAGGACCACACCACCAACCAGCGCATGGAGATCCATGCCGTTCTCGACGCGCTGCGGTCCCACGCCGATCTGGCCGACGACCACGGTGCGCCGATGCCGATAGTGATCGTGTCCGACTCGACATATGTCGTGAACTGCTTCCGTGACCGGTGGTGGGTCAAGTGGCAGCGCAACGGCTGGACGAACTCGCAGAAGAAGCCGGTCGCCAACGTCGATCTGTGGCAGCCACTGATCGAGCTGGTGAACGCCGGCGACGTGAGCTTCCGATGGGTGAAAGGCCACAGTGGTGACCCGATGAACGACCTCGTCGATCGTCTGGCGGTCGACGCCGTCCCCGCCAGGCGCTGAGCGACCGCTCTGAGCGGGCGTTTCGCAAGAAATGGTCAAGCGCGGTCGACATCATGCCGAAACATCACGCATGGTGACCGCCCACCCCCGCACGGCAACGTTACAGTTGCATTACATGCGACGACTGCTCCTCGTTCTCGCGTCCGTCCTCGGAGTCGGCGCCGCCCTGATCGTAAACGCCCCCGCGCCCGTGGCGACGGCGCAGACACCGATCGGCTCGGTCGTCGTCGAGGGCACCGGCAACGGCCACGGACGCGGAATGAGCCAGTGGGG
>JBBQEU010000086.1:0-13248 GCA_038321235.1 Acidimicrobiales bacterium
CGTGGACCCAGATGCCGCCGAGGCCGACCGCAGCCTCCGCCACTTCCGACGCCTCGGTCGCTTGTTCGGCCGCCCGACCGAACCAGGATCTGGCGGCACGCAGGTTGCCCGCAGCGAGATTCGTTCGGGCGACGTCGATGATCAGCGTCGCCGGGACGGACATGCCGGCCCGCTCGTGCACCTCGACGGCGCTGGTCAAGAGGCTCGACGCCGCCTCGTATGCAACACCGGACACGAGTGCCTGTGCGGCTCGCCGGCAGGCCTGCGTCGCGTCGATCGCGCTTGCACGGTCGCGACCGAACGATGCGGCTGCGAGCCGGTGGTGGGCCGTCGCAACGATGTGTTCGACCGGCGTCCAGTCTGCACCGTCGAGCACATCGGCAATCCGAGCGTGCAGGCGAGCGAGATCACCATCATCCTGGGTGGCCAGGAGTGCGTCGGCCATCAGGCGGTGTGCGAAGTGGCAGTGCTCGTCATCGACGACCCGTACGACACCGGCCGCCTCTGCTGCATCGAGGTGGTGGCGGCCGGTGGTGTCGTCGATCGAAGCGACTCCCAGCACCAAGGGGATCTGAGCAAGTGGACCGAGCATCGCGGCGACGACGAGGATCGAGCGGGCCTCATCGCACAGTCCTGCGAGCCGGAGGGGCAGAATCGTTCGGATCGAGTCGATGGTCGCGTGCTGCACCGGGGACGCTGTGGCCAACAGTTCACCGACGAGCAACGGGTTGCCGCCGGTGAGTTCGAGGACCTCGGTCAAGTCCGCTTCCGACGGCGACCGACCGAGGCTGCGCAGCAGCTCGTCGATCCCCTCCGGCGACAGCGCCGAGGGGCGCATGAGCGTGGCGTCATGGGCCAGATCGTCGAGCGCCCTTCGCACGGCAGGGTCGACGTCGGGGGTGTCTCTGGCGGTGATCACGACGAGCACGGGCAGGGCCCGGAGTGTGCGAATCGCGAAGCGAGTCAGGAGCAGGGAACCGAGATCGGCATCGTGCGCGTCGTCGACGACGATCAGCAGCGGCGCCGACGATGACGTGGTCGCGATCGCACCTGCGATTGATCGGAACGTCTCGAAGCGTTCCAGTTCGGATGCACCGTCCGAGTCATCGGGCACCAGTGTCCCGTGCCAGCCGAGTTGTTCGAGCACGCTCGACCACGGCCACAGCGGGGCGACACCCGCCTCCTTCCAGCCGGCCCCCCATGCACACCGCAGCCCGGTGTCCCGGCCGATACGAAGCGCTTCGGCGGCAAGGCGCGTCTTGCCGATCCCGGCGGCGCCGACGACGAGGAGTGCCCCGCCCAGGCCGGTACGCGCCGAGTCGATACAGGCACGCATCACGGCCATTTCGTCACTGCGGTCGACGAGTGGCAGATCGCCCCGAGACGTCGACACACCCTGACATTAGCCCTGCGTCAGTCCCTCGTCCGCCCGATGTCACAACCGTGTCACGCAGCAAGAGGAACAACCGGGGAACTCTGTGGCAGTCAGTGTTCATTCACAATCACAGCATCGATCACGGACACAGTTTCGACGCACGCGTCGGCGCAACCGAACACGTCTGAGCGACGAGAACCCCACGATGAAGGAGGTCCTCCATGAACATCCGTCGTACCGTTCTCCGATGTGCTGTCGCTGCAGCGCTCTTGACGACCGTGGTCGGCGTGCAGACGGCGATGACCGCGCCTCCGTCGGCGCCGTCGAACTCGATCACGATCGATCCGGCCCGCATTCTCGATACCCGCAACGGGATCGGCGTACCGGCAGTCGGGCCGGTGGGCGCGGCGTCGTCGATCACCCTGCGGGTGGCCGGTGCCGGCGGTGTACCTGCTGACGCGACCGGGGTCATCGTCACCTTGACGGCGGTCGGCGCGACCCAGAGCACGTTCATCACGGCTACTCCGACGGGAACAACGCGCTCGGCCACATCGGTCCTGAACCCGGGCATCGGTGCAGCGATCGCCAACACGGTGACGATGTCGCTCGGCACCAATGGCAGCATCGACCTGTACAATGACGTCGGCGCGGTCCATCTGCTGGCCGACGTCACTGGGTACCTCGTCGCCGACGTCGTGGCGACGCAGCCGACGATCGAGACCGAGTCGATCGAACTCTCCGCGTACGGCGCAGCCATCGTCGGACCCGGCAACGCCACTGATTTCGGGTGCGTGCAGTTCGGTGCGCAGTCAGTCGGATCCACGCTCTACCTCGATGTTCCTCTTCCCCATGGCGCCGCGGTGCAGCAGGTCGAGTTCAGGTGGTACGACAACGACATCGCGAACTTCCAGATGTTCCTCTCGGAGATCAACAGCGGTGCCTCCTTCTCGAATCCGACCGGTGGCAACCTGTCGGGCAACGTGGCCGCGACGACGGGCACCGCTGGATACCTGTCGTCGTTGCTGAACATCTCTGGCGGCGACGCCACCTCGAAGAACGTGCGCTACCAGATCCAGGCGTTCACCCCGGGAAGGTCGGGCGTCGGGACCCTCCACATGTTCTGCGGTGCCACGATCACCTACTCGCGGGTGGTCAGCTGAGCGACCGGTCTCATCTGGTGCATGGCACCAGACGAGACCATGTCCATCGAACGAAGCCGCCGCCCACTTCTCGAGTGGTCGGCGTTCGTGAGTCGTGACCGCCATCGGGCGATCTGCGAAGTCCGTGGGCTGTGCCCCTACGCTCGAAATGTGGTCACGCCGGCGGGTCCCGAGATGACGAGGGGGGACGAGTCGACGGCGCCGGTCACCACGCGGCGGATCGGCTCGTCCACGTTCCGCTCGCTGAAATATTACAACGCACGGTTGTTCTTCTCGGGGCTTGCCGTGTCGAACGTGGGCACCTGGCTGCAGATGACGGCGATGTCGCTGCTCGTGTACCGACTGACGGGAGAGGCGACGACCGTTGGCATCACGCTGGCCTTGCAGATGCTGCCCACGCTGCTGTTGGGGGCCTGGGCCGGCGTGATCGCCGACGGACGCGACCGCCGCACCATGGCGATCGTCACCCAGAGCGCACTGGCGGTGCAGGCACTGGTCCTCGGCGCGATCGACCTCGCCGGCTGGGCCAATCTGCCCGTGGTCTATCTGCTGTCAGTGGTCCTCGGTGTCGTCAACG
Organism: Acidimicrobiales bacterium; assembly: GCA_038321235.1. Classification (GTDB taxonomy): domain Bacteria; phylum Actinomycetota; class Acidimicrobiia; order Acidimicrobiales; family Ilumatobacteraceae; genus Sva-07. The sequence goes on from JBBQEU010000086.1 coordinate 3,113, forward strand.
CGTTCGACAATCCGGCGCGACGCGGGTTGGTGACCGAGTTGGTCCCCACGGTCCACATTGCCAACGCGACGTCGTTGAACACCGCCGTGATGACCGGTTCGCGCATCTTCGGTCCGGCACTGGCCGGCGTGCTGGTCGCCACGATCGGCACAGCGTGGTGCTTCTTGCTCAACGGAGTCACGTTCTTCGCGATCATCTTCTCGCTCGTCGCGATCCGACGCGACGAGATGTTCCCTGCGTTGCGACGCCCGAAGGGTGGCAAACCGATCCGCGAGGCGTTGTCGTTCGTGGCGGGGCACCGAGACATGCTGATCATCTACTCGCTGCTCGTGATCGTGTCGATGGTGGCGTTCAACCAGGGAACGGTGTTCCCGAAACTCGCCGACGTGCGGTGGGGCGACGAGAACGCGTTCGGATTCATTCTCGCCGTGATGTCCGTCGGGTCGCTCACCGGGTCGCTCCTGACGGCTCGACAGCACGTGGTGACGATGCGATGGTTCTTCGGTGCGATCGTGGTGATGGCGCTGGCCGGCCTCGGTCTGGCCTGGGCGCCGAACCTGTGGATTGCATATGTGTGGTGTGTCCCGTTCGGGCTCGGCGGTGCTGCCTTCATCGCCGGAGCCAATGCGATCACCCAGCAGGAGTGTCCGCCCGACATGCGCAGCCGTCTGTTGGCGTTGCAGGCGGTCGCGTTCCTCGGCTCGACCCCGATCGGCGGCCCGATCACGGGGTTGATCGCCGACAACATCTCTGCGGAATGGGCGCTCGCGTACAGCAGCGTGATCAGCCTGGTCTGCGTCGCGATCGCCAGGATCTACTGGCGATCGGGAAGTCGGAGCGACGCCCGCGAACTCACGCCGACGGCCTGACGGTGCGGTCGTCCGTGTGAGCGCACATCTCCGACCTGGATGTTGTCGCTCACACCGATGGACGCGGGTGCGGTGAGACGGGCGGGGCGCGACACTGGACGAGTGGGTCATCGAGCGCGGATCCTGATCACCGTTGGTGTGGTTGCCGCGCTCGTTGCGCCGGTGGTGCTCGACCGCGACGGTTTCCCGCTGTCGACGTACCCGATGTACTCCCGGGCCCGGGGTGAGGTGGTCACGTTCGCGACGGCGCAGGCGATCGACGAGAGCGGCAACGTGTCGACGTTGACGCTCGGGGTGATCGGCGACAGCGACGACCCCCTGATCGTCGCGGGTGAACTCCGCGATGCAATCCGCAACGACCGGGCCGAGGAACGGTGCGAGGAGATCGCGCAACGAGCGGCGATCTGGAGCGGTCTACCGGCCGACGACGTCAGGATCGAGGTGGTCACCGAACGCCGCGACGTGGTCGAAGCGGTGGACGGCGGCCAGAGCATCATCGAGCGGACGGTCCACGCGTCCTGCGAGATGCCGTCGTGAGCGAACTGCTCGACGCCCCGACCCGAGCACGGTCGCTGCCGGTCATCGATGCCGTCGCGCCGCCCGAACGGTTGGCGATGCTGCGCATCCTCACCGGGACCTTCGCAGTCCTCTACCTCCTGATCCGCCTGCCGGTCTTTCTGCAATTGGGCGCTCGCCGCACCGGCTTCGACGGGGTCGGTGTCGCCGTCCTCCTCGAGGGTCCGGTGCCGGGCATCGTCGTCGGCGCCACCGTCGCAGTGACGTTGCTCGTCGGCGTCGGGTTCGTCCTCGGGTGGCAGTTCCGCATCGTCGGCCCGCTGTTCGCGCTCGGGATGCTGGTACTCGGCTCGTATCGGGGGTCGTGGGGCCAGCTGCTGCACTTCGAGAACCTGATGGTGCTGTACCTGGTGATCGTGGCGCTCGCGCCGTCGGCCGACGTGTGGTCGCTCGATGCTCGGCGGCACGAGCACGGTCGGCGAAGGTCGGCACTGGGTGAGTCGACCGCCTACGGATGGCCGATCGCACTCGCATCGCTGGTGCTCGTGATCACCTACGTGATCGCCGGCATCGCCAAGTTGCGCTACGGCGGGCTCGACTGGGTGTTCGGCGACACTCTGCGAAACCACGTCGCCTACGCCGCGGCTCGACTCGATCTCCTCGGCGGCTCACCGTCGCCGTTCGCCAGGTTCGGGGTGCGACTCGAGTGGATGTGGCCGTTCGCAGCTGCAGCGACGATCGTGATCGAACTCGCGGCGCCCGTCGCGCTGCTCGGCGGCCGAATCCGGACCGCCTGGGTGATCGCCGCATGGTTGATGCACCTCGGGGTCCTGGCATTCATGCTGATCGGGTTCCCCATGCCGCTGTTCCTGATCGCCTTCGCGCCGCTGTACCGCATCGAACGGTTGTGGACCCATCGTCCTCACCGGCTGCTGCGGCCAGCGGTTCAGTGAGTCGACTGAGCAGCGTCCGCCACGGTGCGACCCCACCCGTTTGCGCGGTCGGCTTCGCCCGGCTCGAGGTGGTTCGACGTGTCGACGAAGAAGCTCTCGCCGTCGACCACCAGGTCGAAGCCGTGCGTGCGCAGCCGCTTGGTGATGCCCCTGGAGGCCTGCCCGGTGAGCAGCGTCGACGCGTGGACACGGGTGTCGAACGCCGCCGCGAGATGACCTGAGCCGGCGTCGTCGGTGAGACCACCGAACCAGTCGCGCAGTCCCTCGCCGAAGGCGTCGGGATCGAGCTCGAGGTCGTCGTCCTGTGCCGCTTGGTCGACGGCTCCTGCGCGGCTGCGTTCGCTCGACATGCCGTGCACGTGCGTCGGGCCACCGACGACGACGAGGTCGGCGGCAGCGATCAGATCTGACGTCGCGTCGTGGACCGAGACGACTGTCGTTTCGAAGACGGTCCCGACGCCTTCCGCGATGTGTTGGGCAACTGCGTGCGTGTTGCCGAACATCGATTCGTACACGACCACGGCACGCATGGCAATCTCCTCTCGCCCGGGTGTCCCGGGCTTCCGGGTAGATCATGTGCACGCCGCTCCTGTAGATGCACGGGTAGTTCGTCCCATATTCGGGCACGAGGTGATGGCTCGACACGTCGTTGAGACGGCCCGATCACTCTTCGATTCCCTCGTCGCGTAGCACCGTCTGCACGGTCATACTTCTGCGATGCCTGCCTCCACGGACCAGCTCGCTGCTCAGATCGACCACGTGGCGGCGGCGCCGTCCGACGTCGGCACCATCGAGCTGGTGGTGGCCCGTCCGGCCAAGGGTGAGCGGCTCGTGCTCGAGTCGGCCGAGTTGCGGCCTGGGGTCGGTCTGGTCGGCGACAACTACCTCGATCGTGGCAGCTCGAAGCCCAGTGGAGGCCCGGCCGATCCGCTGGGCGAACTGAACGTGATGTCAGCCCGTGCGCTGGAAGCGGTAGCCGGAACCGACCGCGACCGCTGGCCGTGGGCCGGCGACCAGCTGATCGTCGATTTCGACCTCTCGGAGGAAAACTGCCCGGCTGGCACACGCCTCGCCGTCGGCACAGCGATCATCGAGGTGACCACGAAGCCGCACAACGGCTGCGTCAAGTTCGCCGATCGCTACGGCATCGACGCTGCCCGCTGGATCAACTCGCGCAAGGATCTCCGCCTGCGTGGTATCTGCGCCATCGTCGTCGAACAGGGTGTCGTCACGAGGGGAGCGACGATCACCAAGCCGTGAGCCGGCCGACGCCGCAGGGCACCAAGCGTCGAATGTGGCGATCTGCGCCTCGTGGGCGCGGAGCTTGTGATCAGATGGTCGATGGTGGATCACTCGGACGTCGATGGGGGTGCGTGGGCAGGTGACGACATCCCCGTGCCCGACCCGCCCGCCGACCCGCCCACCGTCCAGCCCAACGACGCTCCCGCCGTGGGTCGACGCTCGCGGGACCCGGCGTCGTCCGAAGCCGTGAACCTTGCGCCCGTGTTCGGGTCGCTGACGGCGCCGGCGGCACCATCGTCACCACCCTCGACCGGCACATTCTGGAGTCGCCGCAATCGGCTCGTCGCCGTTGTCGCGGCCGCCTTCGCGTTCGTCGCCGTCGTGCTCGTGGTGAGCAACGGCGACGACGGCGAGCCGCTCGGGGCGTCGTCGTCGACCACCGTCGCTCCCGACCACACGCTCGCACGAACCAGCACGACCACCAGCACGCCCACCAGCACGACCACCAGCGCGGTGACCGGACCCGAGAATGGCGCGCCGAGCGGAGGGTTGCGACTCGCCCTGCCTGCGGAAGTGGCGGCCATCAGCGAACCCACCGAGGTGTTGATGGCCACCTCCGACGGCCTGCTCCACACCCTGTCGCTCCCCTCCGGCGTGGTGCGTTCGGTGCCTGTTGTCATCGACGACCCGAGCTTCTTCCGAGGTCAGCCAATCGTGGTCGCACCCGACGCTGCTGCCTTCGCGACCGGCACCGGGATGGTGATCGTGCCACGTGAAGGATCGTCGGTCGTGACCGTCGACGCCGACCGCTTCGGTGACACCGGTGGCGTGGGCGGGCTCGAGGTGGTCGGTTGGGAGCCGGCGCCCGACGGTACGACGAGATTCCTGGTGGCGAACTACGGCCCCAACGACATGACCTGGTACTCGGTCGGTCTCGACGGCTCGGCGGAGGCCGAGGGGGACGACGCCAGGTTGGCTCGCTCGTTCGACACCATTCGGCCACCCGACGGTACGACGTTCGTCAACGACGCCGGCGGGGTGTACGCCGTCGACGACGTTGGGTTCACCCGACGGATCGACGACGGCGTCCTGAGGGCGGTGAGCGCGTCGAGCATGCTGATCCGCCAGTGCACGCCCGAACTCGACTGTGGCGATGTGCTCGTCGACCGGGCGACCGGCGAGAGTCAACCGATCGCCCCAGGCATCCTGCCCGACGAACTGCAGTTCAACGGGTTCGGCCTCGACCTCGCACCGGACGGCTCGGCGGTGAGCGCGCTCGTGAGCGGACCGAGCAGCCAGGACCTCGTGGTGATCGACCTGGTCACCGGCGATCGGGTGCAATCGTCGAACCAATCGTTCTCCCGAGGGAGCCTCTGGGCGGCCGACAGCAGCGGCGTGTTCGGGCCGACGCTGGACGGTAACGGGATCGAGTTCCTCGACCGCGCCTCGGGCATGGCCGTGCCGTTCGCCGACGAAGTCGGACCCATCACCTCGGTCGCGGTGCGGGCGCCTGCCGCCGAACTGGGGCCGGCATCGGCGGTGTCCACCACGCCGATCTCGTTCGCGAACGGTGCCGAGCCGTCGACGACGGGAGTCGTCGTGACTGCGATCGGTCGCAGCGGCAACATCGTCGTGGTCGACATCGACGCCCGCAGCGCCGACGTGTGGTCGGTGTCCGAGGCGATCCCGGCCCGAGATCCGTCGCTGTTCCCGTTCGGCGAGCAGGTGGCGGTTGCTTCCAGCGCGAACCCCGAGCGTGAGCCGTCGGGGTACATCACCATCCCCGGCCAGGAACGGCCGTTGCCGCCGGCGCTGTTCGGCCCGGGGCCGGTCATTGCTGGGCCGACCCCCGGAACCGTGTGGACGGCGCCGGTGTCAGCTGGCGTCGGTGTCGGCGTCTCGCAGGTGCTCATCGATCTCGACGCTGCCGCCGCCGCAACACCTGGCCGATCGATCTCGGTGCCTGGCGGTGTCCTCCTCGGAGGCGACGGGCTCGGCGGCCTCGTGGTGATGAAGGGTGGCGACGTCTACATCGCCACGTCCGTCGCCGGTACCGACGAGACGTCGTTACAGCGCCTGACGTCGGGAGAACTGTTGGCGATCGGGTCGACCACTGCGTTCGTGCGCGAATGCGACGACACGTCGAACTGCGACGTGGTGCGTGTCGACCGTGCCGACGGAGCGCGCAGCGTGGTGGCGGACGTCCAGGGCCTGCTGGCGAGCGCACTGCCGATCGACTCATCGGATCCGCCGTTCGCTCTCGTGGGGAGCGCCGTCTCGCCCGACGGTGACCTCGCCGTTGTTCGCGTTCCCGGATCTGAGGCCTACCAGTGGGTCTTCGTCGACTTCGCGGATGGCGCGCTCACCCCGCTCGACAACCTGAACGGACAGGCGCCGTTCGTATGGAGCGGCGGTGGCGCCAGCGCCGTCACCTTGATCGGAGCCGACCTCGTCGTGGTCGACGCCGGCGGAGTGGCTGTGGTGCAGGGCCTCGGCTCTCTTCGCAGCCTCGCCGGTGAGCAGGTCGTCCTGGCCGACTGATCGGTTCGTCGCGGCTCGATCGAGGGTTGTGGTGAGCGAAGGGGTACAACGCAGGCGTGGCAGTTTCGCGTCGATCGATCATGTGGTTCCGGCGCGATCTGCGCCTTGGTGACAATCCGGCGCTGCTCGCTGCGGGTGCCGACGGGGCCGAGGTCGTTCCGGTCTTCGTGGTCGACCCGGCGTTTGCATCGTCGGGTGCGCCGAGACTCGCCTACCTCCACGATGCACTGCGATCGCTCGATACGTCGATCCGCGAGCACGGCGGCACCGGGCTGGTGATCCGTCACGGTGATCCCGTCGAGGTGATCCCGGCGCTGGCCCAGGAAGCGAACGCCGACACGGTGTTCGTCGCGCGGGACTACGCGCCGTACGGTCGTCAGCGCGACGGCGCCGTGAAGACAGCGTTGGAAGGCAACGGCCGCCGTCTGAAGGGCGTCGGGTCGCCGTACGCCGTCGCTCCCGCCAGCGTGACGAAGGACGACGGCACGCCCTATGCGGTCTTCACGCCGTTCTCCAAAGTGTGGCGGCGCATCGGGTGGGACCTGCCGCTCGACCCGCCCGGCGATGACTTCCGCTGGGCGGGCGGCGTTACGCACGCCATTGCGTCCGATCCGATTGGCGACCGGCCCGACCCGGGCATCGATCTCCCGGCAGCGGGCGAGGAAGCGGCCCACGACCTCTGGGTGGGTTTCCTCCCCGACGGCGTCGACGACTACCCGGACCGCAGAGACCTCCCGGCAATCGGAGGGACCAGCAAACTCTCGCCCGCACTCAAGTGGGGCACGATCCATCCTCGCCAGTTGCTCGCCGATCTCGATGCCTCGGGCGCCGGCCCGAAGGGGCACACGGTGTTCTCCAGCGAGCTGGCGTGGCGCGAGTTCTACGCCGATGTGCTGTACCAGCAGCCCCGAACCGGCTGGGAGAACCTGAATCCGAAGATGGATGCGATGGCGGTCGACACCGACGTTGCGGCACGGAAGCGATTCGATCGCTGGGCAGCGGGGGAGACCGGGTTCGGGATCGTCGACGCCGGGATGTGCCAACTCGCCGCCACCGGATGGATGCACAACCGGGTCCGGATGATCGTGGCGAGCTTCCTCGTGAAGGATCTCCACCTGCCGTGGCAGTGGGGTGCGCGGTGGTTCATGCAGCATCTGATCGACGGTGATCTCGCATCGAACAACCACGGCTGGCAGTGGGCCGCCGGTTCGGGCACCGACGCGGCGCAGTATTTCCGGGTGTTCAATCCTCACCTCCAGCAGGAGCGCTTAGATCCCGACGGCGATTACGTCGCTCGATGGGTGACGAACCCGGCCGAGCCGATCGTCGACCACAAGGCCGAACGCGACGAAGCCCTCCGCCGCCTCAAGAGCATCAGCTGACCTCAGCAGCCGTTGCCTGGGTCGTGGACACCACGGGCACGCCTGAACTGGGAGGCTGGCAGTCGGTAGGCTGGAGTGCCAGATGTTGGACGACCGCAAGACAGCGATTCTGAGTGCCGTGGTGCAGGAGTACATCGCCACGGCCCAGCCCGTCGGGTCCGGCCACATCGCCGAAGCGCCGACGGTCAACGTGTCGTCGGCAACGGTCCGCAACGAGATGGCCCACCTCGAGCACGAGGGCTACCTTGTGCAACCGCACACGTCGGCGGGACGCATCCCCACCGACAAGGGCTACCGCTACTTCGTCGACCACCTCACGCGTCCCGGACGACTCGATACGGCGACCACGCGGCAAGTGGGCGAGTTCTTCTCCGCCGCGCACGGCCGTCTCGAAGAGATGCTCCACCAGACATCGAACCTGCTGGCGACGCTCACCAACAACGCCGGTGTCGTCGTCGGCCCGAGCGCCGAGGCGGTTCCGGTTCGGCGTGTGCAGTTCGTGTCGCTCTCGATGACGGCCGCCACCGTGGTCGTCGTCTTCGCGAACGGCACGGTCGAGCACGTCGCCATCGAATTGATCGAGGGTGACGACGACCTCAAGCTGTCGGCGGCGGGTGCCCATCTGTCTGCATCGTTGGACGGAAGGGTGCTCGGCTCGGTCACCTCGGTGACCGACACCGGAGACGCCGTCGTCGACCGCCTGTGTGGCAATGCACTCGACGCTCTGCACGCAACGTCGAACCCCGAGCAGGTCTTCACCGGGGGAGCGGCAGCCGTGGCGAACGCCTTCGACGCCGTCGAGATCGTGAGATCGGTGCTCGCCACACTCGAGCAGCAGTTCGTGGTGGTCACATTGGTGAGCGACATCGTCAGCCGCGGAATGTCTGTCGCGATCGGCCTCGAGCACGGCGTCGAGCCGCTGTCGGCGTGTTCCGTGGTGGTCGCTCCCGTGATCGTCGACGGCGAACACCTCGGCTCCGTCGGCGTGCTCGGGCCGACCCGGATGAACTATCCGCAGGCGCTCGCCACCGTCGAGGTGGTCAGCAAGCAACTCGGCCATCGCATCGAAGAAGGCTGAGTCGGCGTGGCCAACTCACGGCATGATGGGGCCTCCCATGGCTGACTACTACGAACTCCTCGGCGTGCCTCGCACCGCGACGTCCGACGAGATCAAGAAGGCGTACCGCCAGCGCGCACGCGAGTTCCATCCTGACACCAACCCTGACGACGCCGCGGCGGCCGAGCAGTTCAAGAAGATCGCCCAGGCCTACCAGGCGCTCTCCGATGACCAGCAGCGCGCCCGGTACGACCGGTATGGCGAGGCCGGTGTCGGCGGTGCTCGCGGTGGGCCGTCAGCGGACGACTTGTTCGGTGGCGGGCTCGGCGACATCTTCGAGACGTTCTTCGGCGGTGGCGGCGCCAGCCCGTTCGGTGGGGGACGGAGCCGTGGACCGTCGGGTCCCCCTCGCGGCCAGGACATCGAGGTGATCGCCGACATCTCGTTCGAGCAGGCGGTGTTCGGCGACGAGATCGACGTGTCGTTGAAGCTCCCCACGCGTTGCCCCGACTGCGACGGCTCGGGTGCCGGCGAAGGCACCAAGCCCGTCACCTGCAGCGACTGCGGGGGCAGCGGCCAGATCCAACGGGTTCGTCAGAGCTTGCTCGGCCAGATGGTCACGGCCAGCCCGTGTAGTCGCTGTGGCGGGCTCGGTCAGATCGTCACCACTCCGTGCGGCACCTGCCGCGGCGAGGGCCGCGTCACCTCCGACAAGAGCTATCAGGTCGACGTGCCCGCTGGCGTCGACTCCGGATCCACGCTTCGGCTCACAGGTCGCGGTGCGGTGGGTCCGCGCGGAGGAAGCGCCGGAGATCTGTACGTCCATCTGCGAGTTGCTCCGCATGACCAGTTCGTCCGCGAGGACCACGACCTGGTCACCGAGGTGCCGGTGTCGATCGCTCAGGCCGCACTCGGCACGCAGATCGAGCTGGAAACGCTCGACGGCACCGAGCATCTGATCGTGCCTCCCGGAACGCAGCCCGGTCGCGAGTTCGTCCTGCGCCAACGTGGCGTACCGCACCTGCGGGGCCGCGGTCGCGGCGATCTGCGCGCTCGAGTGCGTGTCGACATCCCGACCAAGCTGACCGACGACGAGGTCGACCTCCTGACCCGCTATGCGGAGGGACGTGGCGAGGCTGTCGGCAACGGCAAGGAAGGTCTCTTCTCCCGGATCAAGTCAGCGTTCTCCTGAGGGCAATGCGTTGATGTCGAGCCCGGACAGATCGGCGCTGCGTTCGACGAACACTCACGTCCTGGTCGAGAGCGAGTCACTCGGCGAAGGCGGCGCGATTTCGCTCGACGACGACACCGAGCACCACCTTCGCCGAGTCCTGCGCCTGCGTGACGGCGATGTGGTGAGCGTCACCGATGGAGCGCGGCGTTGGTGCCTGGCCGTCACGGTGAGCAGCGGTGGCGGCTTGGCGCTCGAGGCGACATCCGAGGTCGTCACCGAGGTGACGCCGTCCAGGGCCGTCACGGTTGCGTCGGCGATGCCCAAGGGCGACCGGCTCGATTGGATGGTGCAGAAGGCGACCGAGCTCGGCGTCGACCGGCTGGTGCTGCTGCACGCAGATCG
>JBBQEU010000087.1:0-13013 GCA_038321235.1 Acidimicrobiales bacterium
GTGGGACGCAGGGGGCGCAGATCGGGGGCGGGCGCGGGGAGTACCGTTGTGTCCGTGAGTGACGAGACGATCAGGTACGGAGTCATCGGGAGCGGGATGATGGGGGGCGAGCACATCCTCGACCTCAACCACGTCCCCGACGCGCAGGTGGTGGCGCTGGCCGACCCGGTTGCCACCAGCATCGAGTGGGGACTGGGATGTGTTGCCGCAGGCCCCGACGGCGAGGCGGCGAAGGAGCGCACCGCTGTCTACACCGACTACCGCGAACTGCTGGGCGATCCGAACGTCGACGTGGTCGTGATCACCACGCCGAACCACACCCATGCGGCGGTGCTCTTCGACGCGCTCGCCACCGACAAACACGTGCTGATCGAGAAGCCGTTGTGCACCACGGTCGACGACTGCAAGCGCGTGGTCGACGCAGCCGCCGACCGCGACGCGATCACCTGGATGGGTCAGCAGTACCGCTACATGCCGACACCGGCGACGATGCTCGAGCAGCTGGCGACCGGGGTGTGCGGAACGACGCGGATGGTGTCGATTCGCGAACACCGCAACCCGTTCCTGAAGAAGGTCGGCGATTGGAACCGCTTCAGCCGCAACACCGGCGGCACGCTGGTCGAGAAGTGCTGTCACTTCTTCAACCTGATGCATCTCGTCGCCGGCGCCGATCCGGTTCGGGTGATGGCGAGCGGCGGCCAGGACGTGAATCACCTCGACGAGTACTACGAGATCGACGGACGCCAGGAACGCTCCGACATCCTCGACAACGCGTTCGTGATCGTCGAGTACGCGAACGGGGTACGGGGAGCGCTCGACCTGTGCATGTTCGCCGAGGGCGGTCGTTACGAGCAGGAGATCACGATCACCGGCGACGCCGCCAAGCTCGAGGCCACCGTGCCAGGGAACACGGTGTGGGTCGGCGAACGCTCGAAGGCGGCCGGTCACACCCATCACATGGGGATGGGCGTGTACGAGGTGCCGGCACCGATGGACCCGCGGGTGCCCTACCCCGAGTTCCACGAGGGAGCCAGCTACATCGAGCATCTGCTGCTCGCCGACGCCATCCGCAACAGCCAGCCGGCGAGCGTGACACTCACCGAAGGCATGTGGGCCGTCGCGACCGGAGCCGCCGCACACCTGTCGATCGACGAGCGCCGCCCGGTCGAGTTGAGCGAGTTCGGCCTCAGCTGAGCGGCCGGCCGCTGGCCGCCACGTAGGCCCGCTCGACGATGGCGAGCGCCGTCCGCCCGACCGCCGCTGACGCGATTGGTGCGGCACCGCTGCGGCACGCAGCCGCGACGTCGGCGAGCTGGGTTGCATACATCGGCACGTCGCAGTGGACGTAGTCGGGTGGCGGCGGGAGCGGCATCGTCCAGATGCGTCCGGTGCCGCCGGTGCCGAGTACGTCGGTGTCGGCCTCCAACCCACCGAGGCGCGGTTGCCACCACCCGAACTCGACCGACGAGCGCACCCCGGTCGACCAGTCGATCACCACGATGCCGTCGTCGTCGACGTCGTACTCGCCGTACCGGCCGATGCCGATCGAGGCGGTGACGCGCTCCGGGTCGGGGTCGCCGAGCAGGAAACGTGCGGTGTCGATCGCATGGATCCCCATGTCGATCAATGCACCGCCGCCAGCGAGTTCCGGGTCGGTGAACCAGCCCGACGGGCCCCATCCTGCGTGTACGCCCCAGCCGTGGGTGCGCACGATCGAACCGAACTCACCCTCCGCGATCCGATTCCGTAGGGTGATCACGTCAGGGTGGCAGCGCCACATGTGGCCGACGGCGAGGGTTCGTTCCGCCCGCTCGGCGGCATCGATCATGCGGTCGGCGTCGAAGGACGTGATCGCCATCGGCTTCTCGACCAACACATGCCTAGCGTGGTCGAGCGCGTGGATCGCCTGCTGCGCGTGCAGCGAGTTGGGCGTGCCGATGATCACCAGGTCGACGTCGGGTTCGGCGCACAGCGATGCCCAGTCGGTGGTGACCCGTTCGATGCCGTGGCGTCGGGCGAACTCGGTCGCTCGGTCGAGGTCACGCCCCGCAACGCCGACCACGTCGACATCGCCGAGCGTCGAAGCCGCCTCGACGTGCATGTTGCCGATGAATCCGTAGCCGAGCACGACGGCGCGCAGATGGTGGGTCATCGCCGGTTCACGCTTCGGTGAGCGGCAGCGTCGACGCGAAGTCGAAGGCCTGGTTCGCGTCGTCGACGGTGATGTCGGTCAGGTCGGCGACGCCGACGTCGAGGCCTTCGGCGTGCGAGTAAGCGCGCAGGCGAACGAGGTTGTCGACGAACTCGGCTCGGCTGATCCCGAGGTCGTCGGGATGAGCCCGCACCCCGGCCTGCGAGACGACGAGATGCGCGAACTCGGGGTCGTTGTCCTGGACGTGGGCGAGTGCGACAACGGCGAACGAGATCAGCTCTCCGTGCACGTGGTGCGCTCCGGTGGCGTGTTCGTAGGCGTAGGCCCAGAAGTGCTCGGACCCCTCCTCGAATCGGCTGTGCCCGAGCGCTGCACAGGCTGCGCCGATACGGCGGTAGCAGTCGGCAAGCCAGCGGATGCCTTCTGGTGTGCACTCGCGGATGTCGACGATCACCGAGTCGAGTTCGGCGAGCAGGGATCCGCCGAGCGCAGCGGCCGCCTCGTTCCAGGCGACGCCCTCGCCAGCGTCGACGGCGGCGCGCCAGTCGTGCAGTCCGGTGTGGCACGACAACACGTCGCCGATGCCGGCGCGGTTGAGACGGGCGGGCGCGGATCGGATCAGGTCGATGTCGAGCACGACCTCCTCGGGAACGATCGTGCCGACGTAGCGGACCCGACCCTCAGAGCGCACGCCGATCGCGTCGGTGAACCCGGCGTCGACCGACGTGATCGTGGGAATCTGCACGAGCGGGAGCCCGCGCTTCCACGCGAGGTACTTGGCCGTGTCGAGCGCCGTCCCACCGCCGAATCCGACCACCACCTCGGCCCCGTCGTCGGCGGTGTGCTCGACATCGAGGTCGAGCTTGGCGATTTCCATGTCGTGAGCGGGCACCACGGTGACCGGTGCGGGAACCCGATCGGCGATCGACGACCACGGCGGATCGTTGACGGCGATCAGGTAGCGCCCGACTTCGCGCAGCGTGTCGATGGCACTGCGTTCGACGCACTCGAACGGGTCGCCGAGATCTCCTTCACCGGTGTCGCTGCCGCTGCCAGCGTCGTTCACGACAACGCCCCGGCGTTGCGTTGCACCTTCTCGACCGCACGCACCACGTCGAGCGCGTCATCCTTCGTGCCCATCAGCACGGACGTCGTGAACCACAGCGTGGTCGCTGCGAGCCGTTCGGTGACCGGCAGCGAGAGCGAAGCCCAGTCCTGCATGCCCGAGCGGTCGCGGTGGCGCGGAGCAAAGCCGTCGGGGTCGCGGAACACGTCGAGCTGATGCACCGGTGGATACGACATCGTGAGCGAGATCCCTTCGGCGGCGAGGGCGAGGCGGATCGGTTCGCGTTCGGCGCCGAACTCGTCGGGGTCGATGCGTACCACGTAGCAGTAGTTGCCCTGGCGATCGCAGCGCGGGTCGCGCGTCTGCGGATGGACGCCCGGGATCGCCGCGAGTTCGGAGTTCAGGAGCGCCGAGTGCTCGTCGCGGCGTTGCTGTTGTTCTTCGAATCGGTCGAGTTGGGCGAGCAGAACGGCGCCCTGCCATTCGGTCATGCGGTAGTTTCCGCCGAGCGCGTAGTGGGAGTAGAACCACTCGCCGGGTCGGCGTCCGCAGTCGCTGTACGACATCGCTCGGGCGCGCACTTCGGGGTCGGTGGTCACGAGGGCACCGCCTTCGCCGCCGGTCATCAGCTTCGATGCCTGGAACGAATAGCTGCCGGCCGCGCCGAACGTGCCGACCATCTGCCCGTTGAACCTCGAGCCATGAGCGTGGGCGCAGTCTTCGATCAGCACGAGATCGTGGCGCGTGCAGATGTCGCTGAGGCGGTCCATGTCGGCGGGGTGTCCGGCGATGTGGACGGCAATGACGGCGCGGGTGCGTGGGGTGATGGCTGCTTCCACGGCGTCGGGGTCGATGCACCCGGTGCCGAGTTCGACGTCGACCAGCACAGGGATCGCGTTGACCATCAACACCGCGGCGGCGGTGGCGACGAACGTCCACGACGGCACGATCACCTCGTCACCCTGTCCGATACCGGTGGACAGCAGCGCGAGATCGATCGCGTGTGAGCCGTTGGTGACCGCAACGGCAGGCCCGGTGCCGTGGAGCGCACCCCACCGGCGTTCGAACTCGTGGACGGTGGTTCCCTGCGACGACCACCACTGCCTCGAGTCGAGCACCTCGAGCAGATTCGAGCGTTCGGTGTCGTCGTAGTCGGGCCACGGCGGGTACCGCTCGGTACGCACCGGCGTCCCGCCGTGAATCGCCAAGTCGCTCATTGCCCGAGTCTTGCATCGTGGTCCCGTGCCCAGGGCACGGGGGACGACGACGCGTCGGGTACGGTCCGGTCGATGGCGGTGAGTTTGCGCACGATCGAGCCGGGCGAGGGTCGGGTGGTCTTGTTGGTCGTGGCCCACGCCGACGACATGGCGCTGTTCCTCGGTGGGACGGTGGCGGCGTGGACCGATGCGGGCTGGCGGGTCGTGGTGGTGCGGGTCACCGACGATCGGTGGGATTCGGTCGGCTCCGACGAGGCGTCGACCGCTGTTGCGAACCGCTCCGAGTTCGAGGAGGCGGCTGAAATTCTCGGCGTCGACCAGATCGTCGAGTTGGGCTACCCGACCGACACGCTCGGCGACATCTCGACGGTCGAGTTGCGCGAGCGGATCATTCATGCGGTGCGTACCCACCGCCCGTACGCGTTGGTGTCGTTCGATCCGTATGCGATGTACGGCGAGGACAATCTCGATCACATCGTCGTCGCCCGTGCGGTCGACGAGTCGTTCTGGACCAGCCAGTTCGACCTGCACCATCCCGAGCACTTCGACGAGGTGTCGGCGCAGACAGGTGAGCGACTGGCCCCGCACGGCTGCTTCGAACGGTGGTACTTCGGGCGTCGCGTGATCGACGTCACCGACGCCGTCGACATCGCCGCCACGCTCGATCGCAAGGTTGCCGCCGGTTGCTGCCATCGAACGATGATGCTCAACTTCTTCAACCAACTCCGGCTGCAAGCAGACACCGGCGGTTGGCGGCTCCCAAGTGTCGACGACGCGCTCGCCGTCGGCGACGTCGCCGAGGTGCTGCCCCTCCTGCTTCGTGCCGGCAGCGAGCGTCTCGGGGCGAAGTACGGTGTCGCCGCAGCCGAGGAGTTCCGGGTGGTCACGTTCGGCGGCATGCAGGGCCTGCTCGACGCCCTCGGCGAGCGGATCTGAACCATCGTCACGAGATCGCCGAATCCGACGCAGCCGGTACTGTCGCGACGTGCGTGTCGAGCCGATCGATCTCCGTCCGTTTCGCGAGGGTGACGACAGCGACCGTCGGCGGGTGGCGGCGCAGTTCGACCACGCCGCTCGAACCTCGGGGTTCTTGTCGATCAGCGGGCACGGCGTCGACTCGGGACTGACCACCGAGATGCTCGATGTGACGGCCACATTCTTCGATCTCGAGCCGCAGGAGAAGATGGCCTACTTCGTCGAGGATCGAGCCGCCAACCGCGGCTACGCCCCCGAGGGGTCGGAGGCGCTCGCCTACTCGCTCGGCGAACAGGATCTGCCGACCGATCTCTTCGAAGCGTTCAACGCAGGCCTCGAACTGACCGACGCCGATCTCGCTGACCCGCACTATGCGGCCCGCCGCGACACGCTGTTCGCACCCAACGTGTGGCCGTCGATGCCGGCGACGTTTCGGGAGACGTGGCTCGCCTACCTGGTTGCCGTCGATCGGGTGGCGAACGATGTGATGTCGGCGCCCACACCGATTACGGCAGCATCACCGTGCTGCTCGCGGATCCGGTACCCGGCCTCCAGATCTGCGATGACGCAGGGCGCTGGCACGACGTGATCACTGAGCCGGGGTCGTTCATCGTCAACGTCGGCGACCTGCTGGCCGAATGGTCGAACGATCGGTGGCGATCGACGCTGCACCGCGTGGTGCCGCCGCCGACCAGTGCTGCTGGCGTGGTGCGGCGTCGGTCGGTCGCCTGGTTCCAGCAGCCGAACTGGGATGCGGTGATCGAATGCCTGCCCTCCTGTGCCGACGACTCGAATCCGCCCCACTATGCGCCGGTGACCTCGGGTGAGCATCTGATGGCGAAGCTGATGGGTCCTCGACTGCTCGAGCCGTCGCTGACGCGCTCGGAGTACCCGGCCCCGCCTCGGGGTCAGAGCAGCGGAGCGAGTTGGCGGGCGAGGTCGATCGTCGGGTCGCCCTCGCCGGTGATGACGAGGAACGACATCGTCGAGCCGGCGACCCGGATGAGCACCGCTTGGGTGAAGTCGCTGTCGATCGTGTCGAGCTCGGTTCCGAACACGTCGTCGGGCAGCCCATCGACCGGGCGTTGGTCGGCGTCGGAGTCATCGCAGTCCATCGCTTCCCAGGTGTCGAGCACGGCCCGAGCGGCGTCGGCATCTCCGTTCAACTCGACGACGGTGTGGTTGATGCCGAGCTGACGCTCCTCGTCGCCGAACTCGATGCTGCGGGCGGCGGCGATCTCGACGTCGGGGATGTCATCCTCGAACGGGCACGGCGGCGCGACCGTCCCCGGCAGCAACGCAACGTCCCCCGGATCGCTCGCCACCCACCCGTCGCCGAGTTGCTCTTCGCTCAACAGCGGTGGGAGAACAGCGTCGGCTCGGTCGTCCGGTGTTCCGCCGCATGCGCCGATTGCGAGCGTGGCAGCCACGAGCGTCGCCGCCAACGATTTCTGCCCGCTCCGTCTCGGATTGCCGGACGACCCGGGCACCGATCGGCTCATGACTCGCATCCGAGACCGTCGTTGTCGCTGCCGTCGAACCTGTGCGGATCTGGCGGGAGCACCTGGAAGCGCCGGAAGGTGATGTCGCCGCAATCGAGATCGGGCGGCGAGGGCGGAATGCACACACCGGGATAGGACGGGTCGCACGCGTCCGCATCGGGAGCCGATGGAGGGTTCGCCGCTGGCGGCACGGGGAGGGGAGTGACCGGGTCGGTCGAGACCGCACCCGGCACCTCCACCCACGGCGCCACGAGCTGGCCGGGGCAACGATCGGTCAACAGGTTGCGCACCCGGCCATGCTCCGATTCGTCCATCGCGAGACCCCATCGAGCCTTGATCGACACCCAGTCGGCCAGGTATTCACAGACCGCAGTCCCGTCGGGCGGCAGCCAGTTCACGGGATCGTCGGCGCCCTTGGCTTCATTGACGTCGCCGGACACCACTCTCAAGGTGCGGGGTTCGTCGACGTCGTTGGCGAACGCCTCGAGTCGGGCCGCGTCCCACCGGCTCGCCCCGGAGTCCCACGCCTCCTTCAGCGCCACCACGTGATCGACCTGCACCTCGCCGGGATCGCTCCACGTCACACCGTCGTAGGTCGAGAACCAGTCGCCGGCGACGACTGCGCAGCCTCCTCGGTCGATCTGGGCTGGGGTGAGCGAGTCGCGGATCAGCACCAGCGCGCGGGTGCGACAACCGAAGCCGTCGACGCGTGTGCCGTAGGCGAACAGCTCGCGGTTGTAACCATCGGGCGTCTCGCGCTCGATCGGGACGAGGGCGAGCACCTCCAGCGCCGCAACCGATCCGGGCGGAGGTGTCGTCGCTGACGGCGTCGTTGTCGTCGGCGTCGTTGCGGGCACCGTGGTGAGCAGAGGACCGGTACTCGACGGTGCGATCGTCGTCGCTGCGGCGGTCGACGTGGTGCCGTCGGCCTCGTCGTCGTTGATGGATCCAGCGGCTGACGAGGGGGGTTCGGTGCGATCGACGGTCGGCGCCAGCGGCGTCGATTGCGAAGCATCGATGGTTCGCATCGAGCTCGGCTCGTCGCCCGGAGCGGCGATCGCTCCGAGCATGCCGATCCCAACGACGGTCACGACGCCGTAGGCGCTCCACCGCTTCCAGCGAGCGGTGCGGCGCCAACGATCACGAGCGCCCGGCTCGTGCGGGAGCGGTTGTGGCCCGATCGAGGGTGGCGGCAGTTCGGACATGACGACCGAGCGATTCTCACACCTCGGGTCGTCGTCGATGCGTCGCTACACCGATCAGTGCCCGCTCCGTCCCGGAAAGCGGCACGGTTCGCGCACAGAGTTGGTGAGACCCAGTCACCGGTGGCGCCGTTGGGCGCGCTCGCGGGCCCAACCGTCGGCAGCGATTCCTGCGAACACGACGCCCGCGCCGATCACGACGCCGGCGCCGACGAGCAACAGCATCGAGGCCACGGCGTCGTTCCACACAGTCTGCAGCATCTCGCCGAACAGGGTGTTGGCCACCAACCCGATGATCCAGCCGGTCACGAGCAGGCCGACCAACCACGTCCCGCAGACGACAACGGCGGCGATGCCGAGCCGCCTGAGCCCGCGACCTGGTCGAGGATGGGCGATGACGGCGACGAAGCCGAAGATCAACAGTGCGATGGCGGCGATGATGCGTGTGGTCTCGGCCACCTGCTGCAAGCCGAGGCTCGGAACACTCGTCGGCACCACCGACGGCAACCCCGCCCGCTCGGCGGCTGCGTCGAGCTGCAGCGCATCGAGGTTGGTCGCGTCGATGCCGACCGACGCCGGATCGAATCCCGCTGCCGTTGCGTTGTCGAACACCGACTGTTCGATGGCTGTGCGTACCGCCACGTTCCCGTCCGGCACCGATCTGGCGTCCGGATCGACGATCGTTCGGTGCGCTCCCATCAGTGACGAACTGACCACCCCCGTGACTCGCGGGTCTGTGCTCGTAGCGGTTGCCAACTGCGACGCGATGTCAGCCCCGGCGATCGGTGCGACCGCGCGCTCGACCGTCTGCTCGATGACGTCGGCGGTGAAGCGAGACGTGGCGATCTGGTTGGCGGCCCTCTCGGCCCGAGTGGGGTCGAGCACCGACATCAACGCGAGTTGTGAACTCACCAACGAGGCGAGCGCGATCGTGAACATCGCCACGCAGAAACCGGCGATCGCCAGCTGCGCCGTGGATCCCCGACCGTCGGTCATCTCCCTATCGTGACCGATTCGCAGTGCACTGCGCGATCAGCGCCCCCTCCGTCCCGGAATCCGGGGCTTTCGGGGCGCAGATCGTGCGGAGGGTCGCTACGGGTCACGCCGCGACGACGATCATGGCAACGGCCGCGGCGCCGCGAACGGTCCACGCCACCGCGCGGATCCAGTTGCTGCCGACGAGCCGGCGATGGACGACCGTGTCGAAACCCGTCGACAGGCGCATGTGCAGTGGGGCATAGAACAGCAGTGTCGACAGCCAGATGGCGAACAGCAGCGTCGCTGCACCGATCGCGAGCCATCCGGGCACGTCGTCGACGAACACCACGACGCCGGCGGTTGCGACGATCTCGGTGGGTGCGAGCACGGCCAACAGCGCTGTCACCCGGTTGCGATGCATGAGCTCGTAGGCGACGAAGCCCTCGGCGGGCACGGCCTTCATCATCGGGTACGTGAGCAGCTGAATCGTCCAGATGAACCCGACCATCAGCGCGGTGCCGGCCAGGTTGGCAACCAGCCAACCGCTCATCGGACGATCCACTCGATGATCCGCCGACGGTCGACGCGCACACGGTCGCCCGTCGCCGGATCGAAGCCGTCGAGCAACTCGTGCGCTCGTTCGTTCAACACCGACGCTCGGCCCACGGCGCTGGCATCGACCGGTCCCATCCCGTGGAAGTTAGCTCTCGGTTCCCCGAGCCCTGACTTCGAGAGCGTCGGGGACGGGCGGGTCGACACTCGCCGCGTCGCTCGCCGAGGAGCGGATGACGAAGCTGATCACTGCGGGCGGTGGCGCCCCCTCTTCGGCTTCATGGATCCCGACCAGGTCGCCGTGGCCGAGCGTTTCCGTGGTCGATCTGATGGTCGACGTCGAGGCGATGATCGACTCCCGCCTGGCTGAGCGTGGCGACGACCTGATCAGCGGGCTGCTCGACGCAGAGGAGGCGGGCGACCGCCTCACGCACGACGAGGTCGTCACGATGGTCGGCAACCTCATCGTGGGTGGACACGACACCAACTCGGGGGCGACGCGATCGTGGCCGACGTACCTCTCGACGCCGACAACATCGAGTGGCGCCAGATCCTCGGTCGCAGCCCCGCCCATCTCCCCGTCACAATCTCGATCGGGGTCTGACCTCGAGCGAGATTCGGTCACGCTGGCGGGCGGCGGTCGGCCCAGGGTGCGGCAGCTTCGAGTTGGCTGGCGATGCGGATGAGTAGGTCCTCGCGGCCGTAGGCAGCCACGAGTTGCACGCCGATCGGCAGGCTGTCGTCGTTCCAGTGCAACGGCAAGCTGATCGCCGGCTGTCCCGACGCGTTGAACTGGGGCGTGAAGGCGATGAACCGTCCCGCCCGGATCGACGGAGCCATCGGATTCGCTGGGTCGACACCGTCGCCCTGATCGCCGTACAGGCCGCCGATCGGCAGCGGGGGAGCGGCGAGGGTCGGGGTGAGGAGGAGGTCCCAACCGTCGGCCCACCATCCCTGGACGTGTCGCCGGTACTGGCCGACTGCGGCGAGCGCCATCGCGTACTGCGACGCCGAGAGATGCGCTGCGTACTCGTGTTGCGCCCAGTTGACCGGCTCGACGTCGTCGGCGGTGAGTGACCGGCCGAGTGTCTGGCCGAGGGTGTCGATGCCCACCGACATCAACGCGGCCCACATCGCAGCGAAGCGGCGCGGGAACTCGCCGTCTTCGAGGATCGGCGGATGCCCGAGTGACACGTCATGGCCCAATCCTTCGAGCAGCGTCGCCGCCGATCGGACCGCGGTGACGCAGTCGGCGTGGAGTTCGCCGTCGATCGGATGGCGATCGAGCAGGCCGATCCGCAACCTGCCCGGGTCGACACCCAGCTCCTCCACGTACGGTCGGCTCGGCGCCGGAGCAATCACGCTGTCGCCGACACCCGGGCCGTGCACGGCGTCGAGCATTCGGGCGGTGTCGCGCACCGACCTGCTGACGCACAATTGCGTCGACAACCCGGACTCGTCGCGCTCTGGTCCCATCGACACTCGACCCTGCGATGGCTTCAACCCGACGAGCCCACAACACGATGCAGGGATGCGGATCGACCCGCCACCGTCGCTCGCATGCGCGATCGGCACCATGCCAGCAGCGACTGCCGCCGCCGCACCGCCGCTCGATCCACCCGGCGTGTGCTCGGTGTTCCACGGGTTGCGGGTGGGTCCGTACGCGACGGGTTCGGTCACCGGGAGGCTGCCGAACTCGGGACTGTTGGTGCGTCCCAACGTGATCAACCCGGCCTCGCGAAAACGCACCGTGAGGTTCGAGTCGTTGCGCGCCGAGGGAGGCGCATCACGTGCTGCCTGGTTGCCCGATGTGACCGGTAGGCCGGCCACACTGCACCCGAGGTCCTTCAGCAGGAACGGCACCCCGGCGAACGGGCCGGCGCGGTACTCGGATGCGAGCGGCAGTTCGTCGAATGCTTCGGCCTGGTTACGGGCTCGTTCGAACCAGCGCATGATCACGGCGTTGATCTCGCCGTCGACGTGTTCGATGCGTTCGATCGACGCGTCGACCAGTTCGGTCGACGTCGCCTCTCGAGTCGAGATCAGCTCGGCGTGTGCCGTTGCATCGAGCCAGCGCGTGTTGTCAGCAGTCGTCCCCATGGCGCTGTGTTAGCACGTCGAGTGTTCGCCGCGATGGTACGGACGTGTCAGACGACGTCGCGTTTGGCGATCCTCTTGAACAGGAACGAACCGAGGGCGACCACGATGATCGCACCGATGATCGCGCCGATGATGCCGCCCCAGTCGAACTTGTCGTCGTCGCCGATTCCGAACAGCCCGGTGAAGATCCAGTAGCCGACGAGCGAGCCGATCAGGCCGAGCATCGTCGAGATCAGCCACGACTGCCAGCCGCTGAACGAGCGGAACGCATCGCCGGGAACCACCGCCCTGCCGATCACACCGGCGACGAGGCCGAGTGCGAGTGCTGCCAACAAGCTTCCGATGTCCATGGTCTGTCCTTCTCCTTCGTTGTTCGCTTGGGGTGACCGTTACCGGACCACAGTAGGACGGTCGGCGATCCGACGGAACCACCGCGCGTCAACAAACGTTCGACGACTGCTCACCGAGTGGCAACTCGGCGGACATCTCCACGACACATTGGGTGCGTACGGTGAATCCTGCAACGTCCGGTGGGTGCCGGCGTGAACCCCCCTCCACACGGCACCCACCCGGGCGGCAAGCCGCTCAGAGCGCCAGGCACACTCTGGCCTCCGGAGGCAGCGGAGCGCCCGATTGCACCACGGTCTTGCCGAACGGGGTGAGTGCCAGCCCGGCGAGTTTGAACGAGGCCACCCCGAACGGGATGCCGATGATCGTGACGCACAGCAGTACTCCGGTGAGCACGTGGCCGACTGCGAGCCAGAACCCGGCGAGGACCAGCCAGATGATGTTCCCGACGAACGACAACGCGTCGTCTCGATCGGTTCGGTACACCACCGTGCGCCCGAATGGCCACAGGGCGAAGCCGGCGAGCTTGAACGACTGGATCCCGAACGGGATCCCGATGATCGTGATGCACATCACGACGCCCGAAACGACGTAGCCGATCGCCATCCAGATCCCTGCGAGCAGGAACCACAAGATGTTGCCGATCACGTGCAGCGGTCCGTTGCGACCCGGTGCACTCTGGGTTTGCGTGTTCACTCCCGAAGTGTGCCAGAACCGTGACGCGTGGTGTCGGACGCCGGACGTCACGGTTTCACTTCGATCCACTGGCGTCTGTTCGGCGTCCATCACTCGCTCGAACACGCCCGAGTAGCCGAACAGCTTCGGTAGACGCGGCATGAGGCCGGGGGTGATGTTGGCGAGCACCACGAGCGGACGCACCGGTGGAGTGTTGACGATCACCTCGGCACGGTCCTTCGTGAT
>JBBQEU010000088.1:0-12864 GCA_038321235.1 Acidimicrobiales bacterium
TCCGGCGGCTGACCGCTGGTCTCGTCGATCGCATCGAGGTCATCATCCGGTTCCTCGCTGTGCTCGAGCTGTACAAGCAGGGTGCCGTCGAGATCGAGCGAATGCAGGTACTGGACCTCGACGTCGCGACCGGATTCCTGCTGATCGCGGCAACCCTCGTGGAGCTCAAGGCCCGTCGCCTGCTGCCGAACCCGACCGACATCGACCTCGACGACGAGTTCGCGCTGTGGGAGGAGCGCGACATGCTGCTCGCCCGCCTGCTCGAAGCCAAGACGTTCAAGGACGTCGCTCAGATCTTCTCGAAGCTCGCCGACGAAGCCGACCTGTCGTTCCCGAGGGTCGTCGGTCCCGACGACCGCTTCGCCGACGTCGTGCCCGACATGCTCGAGGGAACGACGATCACCAGCTTACGCAACGCGGCGATTCGGGCGCTCACCCCGAAGCCGGTGCCCGTGGTCGACCTGTACCACGTGAACCCGATCACCACCACCGTGGCCGATGCGGTCGCCGAACTCCTCGACGAGTTGCCTCGCGCCGGGAAGATCACGTTCCGGCGGCTGACCGCTGGTCTCGTCGATCGCATCGAGGTCATCATCCGGTTCCTCGCTGTGCTCGAGCTGTACAAGCAGGGTGCCGTCGAGATCGATCAGCCCGAACGGTTCGGCGACATCGAGGTCACGTGGAGCGCCGGTGACGACTTCGACACCGAGGCGATCCTCATCGACGCGTACGAGGGGTGAGCTGATGACCGACGAGTACAAGCGGGCCATCGAGTCGATCCTGCTCGTCGCCCACGACCCGGTGCCGGCCGAACTGCTCGCGCAGTTGCTCGAGGAGCCGACCGTGATGGTCGAGCAGTGGTGCGAAGAGCTCGCAGAGTCGTACATCGTGGCCGGCCACGGATTCGAACTGGTGAACATCGCTGGTGGCTGGCGGTTCCAGACCGCTGCCGATCTGACGCCGTATGTCGAGCGGTTCCTGTTGCACGACCAGCGTGCTCGGCTGTCAGGGGCGGCGCTCGAGACCTTGGCGATCGTGGCCTACAAGCAACCGATCTCACGGGGGCAGATCGCATCGATCCGTGGGGTCGACCCCGATGGCGTGTTGCGCACCCTGCAGGCTCGCGGCTACATCGACGAGGTCGGACGCGACAACGGCCCCGGCCAGGCGATCCTGTTCGGCACCACCTCGACGTTCCTCGAGAAGCTCGGCCTCGCCTCGCTCGACGACCTTCCACCGATCGCCGAGTTCATTCCGAGTGCCGAGGTGGTCGAAGCGCTCGAGATCGGTCTGAGAGTCACCCCGTTGATCGAGGTGTCGACCGCCAGCAAGCCAGCCGTGGCGGGTCCGTCGGGTCCCGAGTCGGCGTGGGGCACCGATACGCCCGACGACGCGCCGCTGTGAGCGAGCACACGCCGGAGCCACCGTTGTGGGAGCAGATGGCACAGCGCAGCGCCGAGTTACCCCAGGGCGAGCGGCTCCAGAAAGTGCTCGCCTCCACCGGCTACGGCAGTCGCCGGATCTGTGAGGATCTGATCGCCGCCCGCCGGGTCACCGTCAACGGCGAGGTGGCCGTGCTCGGCCGTCGCGTCGATGTGGCCAACGACCTCGTCGCCGTCGACGGCGCACCGATCGGGGTCCGCCCCGACCTCGTGTACTACCTGCTCAACAAGCCCGTCGGCGTGGTGACCACGTCGCGTGACACCCACCAACGACCAACCGTGGTCGAGCTGGTGCCGAGCGAGCCCCGGGTGTTCTCGGTGGGACGCCTCGACGTCGACACCGAGGGGCTCCTGCTGTTGACCAATGACGGCGACCTGGCCAACCGTATCGCTCACCCCTCGCGCGGCATCGAGAAGGAATACCTGGTCGAGGTGAGCGGTGGGGCGGTGTCGGCCGGTTCGATCCGGACGTTACGAGAAGGCGTCGAACTCGAGGACGGGATCACCTCTCCTGCCAAGGTGTCGCAGCCGGAACCGGGGGTGCTGCGCGTCACGATTCACGAAGGGCGCAACCGTCAGATCCGCCGGATGTGTGACGCGGTCGGGCATCAGGTCACTCGGCTGGTCCGCACGCGCATCGGACCGCTGACCGACCGGTCGTTGCAGCCCGGAGTCTGGCGCGAACTGAGCACGGACGAGTGGCGGGCGTTGACCGCGGCAGTCGCTGACGCGGTGGCCGAGACGGCACCCGCACGAGGCGTCGCCGGTACGATCGAGCCCCGTGACTGACCGTTCTGAGCCGGCGCGCCGCGCGAACGTCATCGGGCTCGGCCTGATCGGGGGATCGGTCGCGCTGGGGCTGCGACGCCAGGGTTGGCACGTGAGCGGTGACGACGTCGACCGGTCCAGCGCCGACGTTGCGCTCGATCGCGGTGTCGTCGACGCGCTGGGCGTGGACGTCGACGCCGAGATCACGTTCGTGGCCGTCCCGGTGCTGGCGGCAGCGGATCAGGTCAAACGGGCGCTGGCCGAGACCCGGGGGGCCGTGACGGACGTCGGAAGTGTGAAAGCAGCCATCTGTGCATCTGCTGCAGACACCAGATTCGTCGGGGGCCACCCGATGGCTGGTTCCGAACTCGACGGGCTCGACGGCGCGCAGGGCGACCTGTTCGAGGGGGCGGTGTGGGTTCTGACCCCGGGTCCAGACAGCGACGACACGGTGTTTGCCCAGGTCGCCTCGGTGGTCGCATCGCTCGGTGCCGAGGTGGTGGCGCTCGGCCCCGAACGACACGATCAGCTGGTTGCCGTCGTCAGCCACGTCCCCCATCTCACCGCGGCGACCCTGATGGGTCTGGCGAGCGAACGAGCCGAGGAACACGCCGCGCTGCTGCGTCTGGCGGCCGGGGGATTCCGCGACATGACCAGGGTGGCGAGTGGGCGTCCGGCGATCTGGCTCGACATCTGTGCCGAGAACCGAACGGCCATCGTGAGCGTGCTCGATCAGCTCATCGACGGCCTCGGCGAGATGCGCGACATCATCCGCGCCGACGATCGCGAAGCGCTCCACGCCCGGCTCACAGCGGCCCGCCAGGCCCGGGCGAACCTCCCGACGCGGGTGGTGCACCCCGACGAACTCTCCGAGGTGCGCATCCCGATTCCCGACCGGGCCGGCGCCGCTGCTGAGGTCTTCACGTTGGCCGCCGAACTCAGCGTCAACATCGCCAGCTTCGAAGTGGTCCACGTGGTCGAGAGCACTCGGGGTGTGGCGGTCGTACTCGTCGACCGGGCGATGGTCGAACTCTTCCGCGGAGGGCTGCTGGCACGTGGCTTCCGTCCTGCCGTGCAGCCGCTGTCGTGACTCGCGAGGACACACCCGACGGCGCCGATCGCTCGTACCACGTTCGGCGAGCCGACGGGCCGGTGATCGCCGAGGTGGTCGTCCCACCGTCGAAGAGCATCGTCAATCGGGCCCTGGTGTGTGCTGCGCTGGCCGAGGGATCGAGTGAGATCATCGGGGTCGCCCCAGGCGACGACACCGCTGCGATGATCGACTGCCTCCAGCGCCTCGGCTGCGGCATCGGTGTCCGAGTCGAGGGTGTCCACCGCGTCGCCGACGTGATCGGCACGGGCGCTGCACTCACGCCGGGACCACTGCGACTCGAAACCGGACTGGCGGGCACCACCTCACGTTTCGTGACGGCGCTGTGCGCCCTCGGGGTGGGGGAGTACACCGTCGACGGCGCGCCGCCGCTTCGAGCTCGACCGATGGGGCCGCTCCACGACGCCCTCGGCGCTCTGGGCGCTTCGGTCGTACCAGGAGAGACCGACGGCCACCTCCCGGTCACCGTGTCCGGCCCGCTTCGGCGAGCCGACGCCGTCGTGATGCCCGGCGACGTGTCGAGTCAATACGTGACGGCGCTGATGCTGATCGCGCCGTACATTCCCGGCGGGCTCAAGCTGTGGTTGTCGTCCGGTCTGGTCTCCCGTCCCTATCTCGCGATCACCAAGTCGGTGATGGCCGCGTTCGGTGTCACCGACGTCGACATCAAGGACCGCCACGTCACGGTTGGTCCGGGCGAGTATCTCGCCACCGAGTACGTCGTCGAGCCCGATGCCAGCTCGGCCGGCTACCCCCTCGCAGCGGCCGCCATGGTCGGCGGCGCCGTGAGCGTCCCGGGGCTCGGCACCACGTCGGTGCAGGGTGACGCCCGATTCGTCGAGGTGTTGGCCTCGATGGGTTGCATCGTCACCGCCGGACCCACCGACACCGTCGTGATGCGCCGTCGCGACACCCCGCTGCGCGGCGTTCACGTCGACATGGCTGACATCTCCGACCTCGTGCCGACCCTGGCCGTCGTCGCCACCCAGGCGGTCACTCCGACGCGGATCAGTGGCGTCGGGTTCATCCGCGGCAAGGAGAGTGATCGGTTGGGCGACCTCGCCGCCGAACTCGCCAAGACCGGCGCGCTGGTCAGCGTCGAGCCCGACGGCCTCTTGATCGAGCCGACCGACCTGCTGCACGGCGCTCGGCTCGAGACCCACCACGACCACCGCCTCGCCATGGCCTTCGGCCTGCTCGGCCTCGTGGTCGACGGCATCGAGATCGGCGATCCGGCGGTGGTGTCGAAGAGTTGGCCGAGCTACTGGGACGCGCTCGCGGCCATACCGGCGCATCTGACGTGACTGACCCAGCCGGCGATGTCGATCGCCGACGAGTTGCCGCGTTCGACGTCGATGGCACCCTGACCACCACCGATTGCGTCGTACCGTTCCTGCGACGGACAGCGGGCACACCCACGTTGATGCGCCGGATGTTGCGAACACCGTTCGGCCTGGCCGGCGCGGGAATCCGTCGCGACCGTGACGCGCTCAAGGCGGCGAGTGCCGCCGCAACCTTCCGGGGTCTGCCGCTCGACGTGGTCGAGGCGGACGCCGCCCTGTTCGCCCGCGAGGTGTACGACCACCGGCTCCGTCCGCAGGTGGCCGAATCGCTGCGCCGGCACCTCCGAGCGGGCGACACCGTGCTGTTGGTGTCGGCCTCGTTCGAGATCTATCTGCGGCCTCTGGTGGACCTGCTCGGAGCGCACGATGTGCTCGCCGTCCGGTTGGAGGTGGACGACGACGGGATCCTCACCGGCGGACTCGACGGACCGAACTGCCGTGGCCCGGAGAAGATCGTCCGGCTCCACGACTGGCTCGATCACCACGCTGGTGGGCGCAGTAGCGTCCACCTGACGGCGTACGGCGACTCGCGTGGTGACCGGGAACTGCTCGCCGACGCGGACGTCGCACACTGGTTCGGCCGTGGCGACAGGCCCCGATGAGATGGCGGGTGAGATACCGATGAGATACAGGGATGAGGCGCGCGGGCCAACTACCGTCACCGACGCCATGATCTCCGACGCGAACGACCCCGAGCAGGCACCGTGCTGAGGGCGTTGCTGCGCGAGTCGCGTCCGAAGCAGTGGCTCAAGAACGTCTTGGTGTTCGCCGCACCCGGCGCCGCCGGTGTGCTCGATGAGGGCGACAACTTGCTCCTCGCCATCGTGGCGTTCGTGTCGTTCTGTTTCGCGGCGAGCGGGATCTACATCTGGAACGACCTGCTCGACGTCGAAGCCGACCGTCGCCATCCCACCAAACGCAACCGACCAATCGCTTCGGGCGAGCTGTCGATCGGTGTAGCCCGAGTCGCTGGTGTCGTCTTCCCGATCATCGCGCTCGCGCTGGCCGCAGCGACCGGACGGTGGCAGACCGTGGCAGTCGTGGCGACGTACATCATCATCACCATCGCGTACACCCTGCATCTCAAGCATGTACCCGTCGTCGACGTGGTCACCGTCGCCGCCGGATTCGTGCTGCGTGCTGCGGCGGGCGCCGTCGCGGTCGACGTCCCGATGTCGCGCTGGTTCGTGCTGTGCATCACGTTCGGGTCGTTGTTCATCGTCGTCGGCAAGCGATATGCCGAGCTGAACGAAGTGGGTGACGGCGCCGGGACCCGCGCCACGCTCGAGGTGTACTCGGTGGGCTATTTGCGGATCCTGCTGTCGATGAGCCTCGCCGGGGTGCTGATCAGCTATTGCGTCTGGGCGTTCGAGACCAGCGCTGCCTCGGGCAGCAGTTGGCCGCTCTACGAGCTGTCGATCGTGCCGATGCTGATGGCGCTGATGCGCTACCTACTGGTGCTCGAAGAAGGTGGCGGCGCAGCACCCGAAGAAGTGTTCGCGAGCGACCGGCTGCTGCAGTTCCTCGGGCTGTGCTGGGTCGTGGTCTATGGTCTCGCCGTCTATGTCTCCTGATCTGCCCCACCGCCTCGGTTCCGACGACGACGTCTCCGAGATCCTGGCAACGGTCGATGGCGTCGAGGGCTGGATGACGCGCGGCCAGGGCGAGACGCTCGTCGACGCGGCCCGCCGATGCCCGGACGGCGGCACCATCGTGGAGATCGGCAGCTTCCGTGGTCGCTCCACCATCGTGCTGGCTCGCGCTGCGGCACCATCGGTGAGCATCGTGGCGATCGATCCGCACGCCGGCAACGACCGTGGTCCACAGGAGCTCGACGGCTTCGCCGAGGAAGCGGCCGACGACCATGACGTGTTCGTCGCCAATCTGGATGCCGCTGGGGTCACCGAACGGGTCCGGCACCTGCGGATGTCGTCCGATGCTGCGCTGAGCGAGGTGGATGGCGGCGTCGATGCGCTCTACATCGACGGCGCCCACCGCTACGCACCGGCTCGCACCGATATTCGAACGTGGGGCGCCCGCGTCGCTGACGGTGGCACGATGCTGATCCACGACTCGTTCTCCTCGATCGGGGTCACCGCGGCGATCCTGCGCGAGCTGGCATTCGGGTCGCAGTTCCGTTATGTGGGCCGTTCGCGCTCGATGACGATCTACCGAAAGGACCTCGTCGGCGGCTGGCGGCCTCGGCTGGGCAATGCCGGTCGTCAGCTCGCGCAGGTGCCGTGGTTCGTCAAGAACGTGACGCTGAAGGTGTTGCTCTCGCTCGGGCTCGGCAAGGTGCTCGCCCGACTGGGGCGGCCCGTGCCCGAGTGGCCCTACTGAGACGACCGGCTCCGGTAGCCTCCGATGTCCGTGGACACCAACCGACGCTCACTGTCCGGGTGGGGCAACACCGCACCCAGCGTGGCAACGGTGGTTCACCGCACCGGCTCCGAGCTGACGCATCCCGGTGCGCTCGAACTGCTGGGTGACGTCGATCGAGGAGTGATCGCTCGTGGCCTCGGCCGCTCGTACGGTGACCCTGCTCAGAACGCCGGCGGCACCGTCATCCGCCTCGACGAAGGCCAGATCGAACTCGATGCGACCAGCGGCACGGTCACCGTCGGTGCGGGAGTCAGCCTCGACACGCTGCTGAGACGCATCGTTCCGCAGGGTTGGTTCGTGCCGGTCACGCCGGGCACCCGCTTCGTCACTGTTGGCGGCTGTATCGCCAGCGACATCCACGGCAAGAACCACCACGCGGATCGATCCTTCGGTTCCCATGTCATCTCGATGCGAATGTTGCTCGCCGACGGCAGCGTCCGCGGCGTCACCGCCGAATCGGACGCCGACCTGTGGTGGGCGACGCTCGGCGGGATGGGCCTCACCGGAATCATCATCGACGCGACGTTCCGCCTGATTCCGATCGAGACCGTGCGCTGTCTCGTCGACACCGAACGGGTCCCGAACCTCGACGC
Organism: Acidimicrobiales bacterium; assembly: GCA_038321235.1. Classification (GTDB taxonomy): domain Bacteria; phylum Actinomycetota; class Acidimicrobiia; order Acidimicrobiales; family Ilumatobacteraceae; genus Sva-07. The sequence continues at coordinate 7,640 of JBBQEU010000088.1, forward strand.
CCTGCTCGATCGGATGGAGACCGGCGACCACCAGTACCGGTACTCGGTCGCCTGGATCGACCTCGTTGCCACCGGAGCGTCGTTGGGCCGAGCGGTGCTGTCACGGGGCAATCACGCCACGTTGAACGAGCTGCGCTCGTACGTTCCTGGCGCAGCCGACGACCCGTTGAAGTTCGACCCGCCCGCCCTGCCGGGTGTTCCGGTCGGGATGCCCAACGTGTTGAACCGCGCGGCGGTACGCGCCTTCAACGAAGTGTGGTATCGCAAGACACCGCGCGAGCACCACGGCACCGAGACGCTGACCGGGTTCTTCCACCCGCTCGACATGGTGGGCCACTGGAACCGGCTGTACGGGCGTAACGGTTTCCTGCAGTACCAGTTCGTCGTCCCCTTCGGCGAGGTCGCCACGCTCCGCACGATCATCACCAAAGTGTCCGCGGGGGGCCATGCGAGCTTCCTGGCCGTGCTGAAACGCTTCGGCGCCGAGAGCGGCGGACTCTTGAGCTTCCCGAAGCCCGGGTGGACGCTCACGCTCGACCTGCCCGCAGGCGTCGACGGCCTGGGGCGGCTGCTCCACGAACTCGACGACCTGGTGATGGCTGCCGGCGGCCGCCACTATCTGGCCAAGGACGCCGTCAGCTCACCTGAGGTGATTCGCGCCGGCTATCCGAGGTTCGACGACTGGCTCGCGATCCGCCGGAGCGTCGATCCCGATGGGCTGTGGGTCAGCGATCAGGCCCGCCGGCTCGAACTGATCTGATCGACGTCTCGACCCCTCGACCACACGCCCACGAATCCCGGAGCGACATCCATGAAGAACGCCATCCAAGAACCACAGACGATCCTGCTGCTCGGCGGCACGAGCGACATCGGCCGTGCGATCGTGCACGAACTCGACTCGCCGGTGCTGCGCAGCGTGGTGTTGGCCTGCCGGCGACCCGACGAGGTCGACACCGCCGGCCTCAGCGAGCACGCCGAGGTCACCACGGTGCGTTTCGACGCGCTCGAGCATGGTGACCACGAACGGCTGATCGCAGAGATCGCCGCCGACGTCGGCGATCTCGACGTGGTGATCCAGGCATTCGGTGAGCTGGGTGTCGACGACGGAGACGATCCCGAAGCCGGCGCTCGTCTGGCCGAGGTCAATTACGTCGGCGCCGTGAGTTCCGGGTTGGCGGTGTCGCGTCGACTGCGCTCACAGGGCCACGGCACGCTGATCGTGCTCTCCAGCGTCGCCGGGATACGCACCCGGCCGTCGAACTTCGTCTACGGCTCGACCAAGGCGGCCCAGGACGCATTCTCGACCGGCCTCGGCCACGCGCTGCACGGCAGCGGCGCCCGGGTGATGACCGTTCGACCCGGTTTCGTGCGTTCGTCGATGACCGAGGGACTCGACGAGGCGCCTTTCGCGGTCGACCCTGCCGACGTCGCGACAGCAACGGTGGCGGGGCTGCGACGTGGTGCCGAGGTGGTCTGGGCACCGGGCATCTTGCGGTTCGTGTTCGGGATCCTGCGATTCGTACCAGGCCCGATCTGGCGCAAGCTCGACCGCTGAGATCGTCGGGCGCCGTTCAGGCGTCGGGGTTCTCGGGCAGCGGATAACGGCCAGGCACATCGGCCGGGCTGACACCGCCGCCGCCCTCGCAGCGCTGGAAGATCATCACCAGATTCTCCTCGTACTGGCGGATCAGGCAGAAGTTGTCGGCGACCGCCTGGTTCGCTTCCTGGGACAGGAAGTCCGACGACGCATTCGGTTCGTTCCAACCGGTCCAGATGTTGGTGAGTACGAGGACGTCCGCAGTGGCGATGTCCTCGGCGAGTCCCGAGCCCTCGGTGTCGGCGAGACCGGGGTCCATCTCGATGAAGTACGTCGCCGGGTCGAGTTCGGGGAACAGGAAGTACACCGCCACGTCGCTGTAGATCGTGCGGCTCAGGTCGGCGGGACCGACGATGAGACGATCGCCGGGCTCGGTGAGCTCGTCGAGGTCGACCACCATCTGGTTCAGCGCCGACGCCACGAAGGGGTCACCGAACCAGAATCGGCGACCATCTCGTTCCACCAGGAACGGCAACGGCAGTTCGCCCGCCGAGACCCGGGTGTGCAGCACGTAGTGGCGATACGTGTAGAAGGGAGCGATGACGAGCATCAGCACGGCCACGACGCCCAGGCCGGCGGCGACCGGCCCCCAACGGCGCGCCGGGCCCGGTTCGCGATCGGCGACGCGTCGGCTCCGCACGTCGACGATCGACGCCGCGAGCAGCGGCCACGAGCCGATGGCCACCCACGCGAGATGCGTCGAATCGGGGCGCTGCAGTGCCTGTGGCAGGATGCCGAGACCGAACAGTCCAGCGGCAAGCAGCATCATCGTGAGTTCGTCGGTGGCTCCGGCCCGCCGACGTCGCCACGCCCACAGCGGGACGGCGATCGCGATGATCGCCACCGCGAAGAACCAGAGGAAGAGCTGCTGGCTGGCTTGTGGAGCGGGAAGTCCCCACCACGGCGGCACTCCTTCGGCGACCGCTTGCAACGCACCGTCGACGACGCCCCACGAGGGCGGGGTTGGCAGCTCCCGGCCGGGACGCAGGCGGAATACCGGGTCGAGCACGATGCCCTCGAACACTTGCACTGGCCCAGCGATCGCGAGGTGCACCCACATCGGCAGCAGTCCGACGACCGCCCCGACCACGACTGGTTTCCACGCGCGTCGCCGCACGACCCATCCGGCGCAGGCCAGGGCGATCGACACCGCGATCACGATGTCGGGCCGGAACGTCAGCGCGAAGCCCGCGAACAGCCCGGCGATCGCCCAGTCGGCGGTCCGCTCGGTGTGACGGGCCCGTAACGCGAACACGATCGCCCACATGGCCAGCGCGACCGCGCCGTGCCACGCGAGTGCGGAGAGCCCGATCGGTGTGACGATCAGCAACGCCGCGATCGCCCCGCAACCGACTGCGGTGACACGGCCCCATGCCCTGGTGAGCGCGTAGACGGCGAAGATGATGCCGAGATGCTGGAGCAGACCGAAGGTCCGCTGGCTCTCGAGGGTGTAGCCGAAGATCCGGTACCAGACAGACAGCACATGCAGCGCGCCCGGGCCGTAGAGGTGCAAGAAATCGACGTTGGGGACGCGGCCCTCCTGCACCAGTTTCGGGAAGACGAGCATGAAGCCCTCTTCCATCGACGATCCGGTGGCTCGGTAGAGTCCGCGGACCGGCAGCATCGCGAACGCCAGCAGGGCCACCACTGCCGCAGCTCCGCGCAGCGACCACCGCAGCGGGCCACCGCTCACGAACGGCACGTGGACCGCGGGCGTCTCGGGTGGTGTCGGCGCCGTTTCGAGGTCGGGCAACTGGGCGGCGTCGGGATCCTGCAAGCGTGCCGATGGTAACCACCGGGATGCGCCGGGCGTCGCCTATCGTCGGCTCGATGCCCGCCGCAACGCCCGAGCAGTGCGCCGTCGAACTGCAGGCGTACGTCGACGAACTGATCGACCGCGGCATCCGTCGCGTGCACACGCTTGCCTGGCGCGATCTCGACGATCCTGATGCCGGCGGCTCCGAGGTACACGCCGACGAGTTCATGCGCCGTTGGGCGGCGGCGGGCCTCGACGTCACGCACCGCACGTCGAGCGCGCTCGGTCAGCCTGGCACCTCCCGCCGGAACGGATACGGCGTCGTGCGTCGGGGGAGCAGGTACACGGTTTTTCCGCGCACGATCGTCGCCGAGGTCACCCGCTCGATGGGTCCGTTCGATGCCCTCGTCGAGATCTGGAACGGGGTGCCGTGGTTCTCGCCGGTGTGGTGCCGCCGCCCGCACATCACGTTCCTGCACCACGTCCACGGGCCGATGTGGAACCAGATCCTGCCTGGGCCACTCGCTGCGCTCGGGAGGGGCTTGGAGAGCCGCCTGGCGCCGCCGTTCTACCGGCGCACCGAGACCGTCACGCCGTCGGACGCAACACGCGAGGAGCTGCTCGAACTCGGGTTCCGTCCCGATCTGGTCACCGCCGTCCCCAACGGCACCGACCCCCGATTCGCGCCGGGTGGGCGCAAGACTCCTGAACCGTCGATCGTGGCCGTCGCCAGGCTCGCCCCCGTCAAGCGATTGTCGCTCTTGGTCGACGCTGCGGTTGCCGCACGAGCACGAGTTCCGCACCTCACGTTGACCATCGTGGGTGACGGCCCGGATCGCCGTGAACTCGACCAGCAGGTCGCAGCCGCCGATGCGGGGGGCTGGATCACGTTCGCTGGTCGCGTCGGCCAGGACGACCTGGTCGGGCTGTACCAACGGTCGTGGATCGTGGCGAGTGCGTCGTTGGCCGAGGGATGGGGGCTCAGCCTCACGGAGGCGGCCGGGTGCGGGACCCCGGCAGTCGCCACCGACATCCGTGGCCATCGCAGCAGTGTCGTCGACGGTGTCACCGGCGTCTTGGCCGAACCCGCCGATCTGGCAGACGCGATGGTGCGAGTGCTGACCGACGACGCGCTGCGCAACCGCCTCGGCCATGCCGCACGTGATCGAGCCCAGGGCCTCACCTGGGACGCATCCGCGCTCGGCATCATGCGCGTGCTGCACCAGGTCTGCACCAGTTGAAATGAAACTGAGGGGTCAGACCCCTCAGTTTCATTTCGCTCGGCTCCTCGAGTGCTGCGGGGGACGTGATCACGTCGGTCGACGCGACCGGCAAGATCAAGATCCGCGGCGACGGTTCGACCCACGTCATCATCGACCGCATCGGCTACCTCATCTGACCCAAAGAATCAGAGATGGCTCGCGAACTGACCGAGCGTGACGACCGCTTCCCTATCTCCGTGAAACGGCTGCCAGGCGCTGACCCGGCGTTTCTCTCACCGAGATCAATTTCCAGACTATGCAGCGCAAGCTCGTGCCCGGCCTCAACTTCGCAGGAGAAGTCATCGGCGTCACCGGCGGCTTCAACTTCCAGAACGCGTGGACGAGTGGCTTTCACGCAGGCTCAGACATCGCTGTTCGATGAACTGACGGGCCATCGCTGAACCGGTGACGCTGCTGTGTGCGTGACGCGTCCGCGGGAGCGCGTGTCGAGAACTCTGGGGCACCCCCCGAATATGCTTGGTCGCGCGAGGATTCACCACAGGTTAATATGCGCGTAGTAGGTTCTGGTGTGTGGAGGCCACTGTCGATGAACTGAGCGACTTGTTTGCTCGGGTTCTGCCGCATCTTGATGAGGCTCAGAAGCGTTTGG
>JBBQEU010000089.1:0-12863 GCA_038321235.1 Acidimicrobiales bacterium
AGCAACACGAGGCGTTTGACGACGCGCTGTTCGGCTCCCATCGAATGCGCATCGAGCAGCTGCTCGGACAGGCGGCGGACCTGCGCGGCGAGCACCTCGACCAGGACGCCCGACACGGCAGGGTGCTGCTCGCGCAGCTCGATGAAGGCATGGCGCTGGATCATCAGGGTCTCGACGACACCGATCGCAACCGCCGATGCCGTGCGGCGGGCGGTGGGATCGATCAGTGTCTGTTCGCCGAAGGCCGACCCCGGCCCGAGGATGTCGAGGGTGATGACGACACCGTGACGTTCGACCATCTTGATCGCCACGTGGCCCCGGTCGAGGAGGTGCACGCTGTCGCCCGGATCCCCCTGGTGGAAGAGCGTGTCACCGTTGCGGAACTTGCGCCGAACCGTCGCTCGGAGCACCTCGCGCCGCTGTGTCTCATCGAGGCTGCGCAGGATGTCCCACTTCATGTTGCCAGTGTCGCGTTTTGAACGTGATCTGTCGCCGTCGATACACATCTATTGTGTCGCAGGGGACTGCGCCGGATCGCTCGTTTCTCGATGATGAAGCCATCGACAACAGCGGCTGCTGAGCAGCCACCATCACCAAGGAGCACCTCACATGAGCAACCAGATCAACCACAACCCGGCCATCGACCCCGAGACCCCGTTCCGCCCGGTGGCGGCGGCCAAGCTGACCGAGGACACCGAGGGTCATCGTCGGCGGGGGCCGCGTCGCATGGTCGAGGCCGAGTCGGGCAGCACCGTCCAGATGCCGCCAGTCGCCACCGACGACGACACCGAAGGACACTCGCGAGCGCGGCGCTGAACTCACATCTTTCCGAGCGGAGTGGGTCGATGGACCCGCTCCGCTCCGGCGCGCCAGAGGGCAAAGACGATGACCACAACTGACGAATCGACCGACGAATCACCGGGGGCGCTGGCGGCGTTCCGGTCGGTTTGGCGCCACGAGCGATGGCGATGGCTGCTCGGCAGCTCGGTCGTTTCGCTTGCCGGCGACTTCCTATACTGGGTGGCGATCGCGGTGTACTTCAGCGGGTACGACAACGCGACGTTCTGGATCTCCGCGTCGCTGCTCGCACGACTGTTGCCGTACGTGCTCGTCAGCCCGTTCGGCGGCGCGATCGCCGACCGGTTCGATCGGCGCTCACTGCTCGTCTGGCTCGACACGGCGCGCGCTGGGCTGTTCCTCGCCATGGCGGGCGTCGTCGCCGTCGACGGGTCGCCGGTGTTCGTGATCGGCCTGCTGGTGTTCATCGCCTCGGCGACCGCCATCTACGGCGCTGCTTCTGTGGCGGCAATTCCTCAACTGGTCCCCGAGAACGACATCGCCGCCGCCAACGCCGGCGAGGAGGGCCTCGCCCAGCTGTCGTGGTTCGTCGGCCCGGCACTCGGCGCGATCCTCGTGACCGTGCTCGACCCGTCGATCGTGCTCGTGATCAACGCCGCGACCTTCGTCGTGTCTGCGCTGATGGTCTCACGAATCGGCAACGTCGGCGGCGCCACCAAGACATCGGACGATCCCGGCGTCACGGCGTCGTCATTGCTGGCCGACGTCAAAGAAGGTGGCCGACTGATCTTTCGCAACCGTGGCCTCGGTGGTCTGACCCTGATGGCCACCGCGGTGTCGTTTGCGTACGGAGCGGAACAACTGCTGTACGTGCTGGTCGCATCCGACCGGCTCGACTTGGGGGCCGAAGGCATCGGCTACCTGATGGCTGCGATGGGCGTCGGCGGCTTGATCGCCACCCCGATCGCCGCCCGCGTCGGCAACTCACCGAGCGCTGGTGCATGGCTGATCGGCTCGGGCGTTCTGGTGACACTCCCGTTGGTGCTCATCGCGTTCACCGACTCCGTGCCCATCGTGCTCGGATTCGCCGCGGTCGAGGGCGCTGCTGCAATCGTGTTCGGGGTGCTCTCGATGACCCTGCTGCAACGCACCGTCGACGAATCGATGATGGCACGCGCCTACAGCGTGTTCGACGCAGTCGGCGCCCTGGGGCAGTCTCTCGGGTCAGTCGGGGCCCCGATCCTCGTGGCGGTCGCCGGGCTCACCGTTGCGCTGCAGATCGCCGGTGGCATCGCCGTCGTCGTGATGTTCGTCCTCACGCCGGCAGTGCTCGCGCTGGCCCGTGCGACGGATCAGAGCCGACACCGGCACGCGGAGACGGCCCATTGGCTGGGCCGGATTGCCGAGCTTGCCTCGTTCGAGTTGGTCGAGCTCGAACGGCTCGCACGGTCGAGTACCGATCGCCACGTCGACGAGGGCGAGGTGGTGATCACCGAAGGCGATGCACCCGACAAACTGTACGTCGTGCGGTCCGGTCAGTTCGGTGTGCTCACGAGTTCGCCTCGGGTTGCCGGCGTCGCCCCGCTCGACCTCGGCCCCAACGACCTGTTCGGTGAGATCGGCCTACTGCGCAACGTGGCGCGCACCGCAACGGTCACCGCACTCACGGGCGCCGACCTTCTGGAGATCGATGGATCGGTGTTCGTCGCGATCGCCACGCCGAATGCTGTCGCGACAGCACCGTTGCTCGGCGGGATGCGGTCGCGACTGCAACACACGCACCCCGACATGTCGGCGGGCGACGAACCACCCGAGCACGAGGTCGAGCAGGTCGGGGCGGGAACATGACCGGCCGATCGGAGGGCTCGCCGTTGGACGCGATCTGCGCGCTCGCCCGTGTGTCGCTCGGCGCCGGATCCGTGTCGATCGCCACCGTCCACGACGACGGGCTGCGCTATGTCGCGGCCGACGGCACCGGTGCCGACGGGATCGTCGGCACGCTCCTGCCCCCTGGCGCCGGCATCGCCGGTTTCGTGGCCGCTACCGGCCAATCGCTCAGCGTGCGAGATCCCGTGTCCGACCCCCGTTTCGCCCGCACGGTCGGAGAACGAACGGGGTACATCCCGAATGCGATCCAGTGTGTGGCCGTGCTCGATGCTGATGGCGACGTTGCCGCGGTCTTGTCGATCCTCGATCGCGGGTCGACCAACCCGACCGATGGCGCCCTCGGCGCGACCCGGATCCTCGAACTCATCGTCGACCTCGCCGCAGCGTTGATCGGGGCGTCGGAGGGTGGCGGGGGCGGTCTCGACAGTCGGCTTGCTGCCTTGGCGCCGAACGACCGGACGCGCGCCACCCACGTCGTCACCGCTGTGCTCGACGCGTTCGAGTCGTGAGCAGCACGGGCAACGACGACGATGTCCTCGACCTGCCGGCGTGGTCGGAGGTGTTCCACGGCAACGACCTCGGCGCACGGCCCGACCTCGACCTCGAGCATCCGATCACGCGCGAGTGGGCCTACGGCGACGGTTCGGGTCGAGGTGTGCGCGTCGCCGTGATCGACTCCGGGGTCGACGGATCCCATCCACTGGTCCGAGGCGTCGACGAATACGTCGCGATCGTCGTCGATCCCGACAACGCCGATGGTGTGCAGTTCGACCTCGAACCGCACACCGACCTGTACGGCCACGGCACCGCGTGTGCTGGCGTGATCAGGTCGCTCGCTCCAGAAGTCGAGTTGGTCAGCGTGCGCGTGCTCGGCGCGTCGCTGAAGGGTTCGGCGGGGGTGTTCGCTCACGGCGTGCAGTGGTGCATCGACAACGGGATCACCATCGCCAATCTGAGCCTGTCGACGACCAACGAGCGTTGGGCGGAGACGTTCCACGGTCTCGTCGATGCCGCAACGTTCCGAAGGATGCTGTTGGTGTCGGCGATGGCCAATGAACGCAAGCGTTCTATCCCGAGTGAATTCGCCGGGGTGTTCTCCGTGGCATGTGGGCCAGGAACCGATCGTGACCAGTTCTGGTGCAACCCGAACGGGCCTGCGGAGTGGGCCGCACCGGGTATCGGCGTCGCCGTTGCGTGGAACGACCACTCGACGATCACGACCGATGGCAACAGTTTCGCTGCACCCGTGATCGCCGGGCACCTGGCTCGGATCATGGGAGCGCACCCGACGTTCACCCCCTGGCAGGCGCGCACGGTGCTGGCGGCGCTCGCAGTCGACCCTGCCGGGTGAGCACCGCTGGTCAGTGGATGACGGTACCGAGCGTGCCGCAGCATCCCATGGTGCGGGTGGTCGGGTGCAGTGAGAGCGATCGGATGGCCGAGTTGCGCAGCGTGGCGGCCGCGGTCGACCGATCGTTGGTCGTGAGCGAGGCCACCTGGGCTCGGGAACGTTCGAGGTCGGCCGACGGGTCGCCGGCGAGTAGTGCGCCCCAGCCGGACGGCCGTTCGCCGAGGAGGTCGACGGCGCAGCGGTAGAGCGCGTCGAGCGCTGCGGGGCCGACGCTGTCGACGGCCGAACGCCAGTGGTGGAAGCCGTCGACGGCGAGGTCGCGCCGACGCATCGCCGCGGCAGGATCGTGGTCCGTGGTGCGGCCGTCGGGCGGGAGGTCGGCAGCAGCGCGGTACTGGTGCTCGTCGGCGAGCAGATCCGGGGCGAAGGCGAGAATCATGTCGCCTGCTTCGGGGAGTCCGGCGTTCGACATGAGCACGTACAGCTCGAGTCGCCCATCGAGGTTGATCAGCCGGTGGATCGTGCCGGGCGAGAACCAGGCGATCGTGCCGGCGACCAACGGCGTCTCGGCGGATCCCTCCCCCGACAGCGTCTGGACCATTCCTTCGCCAGCGATCACCAGGTACGCCTCGGTGCACACCGTGTGCAGATGCGGTGACCCGCCCGCCAGTCCGTCGGGGCCGATCGTGTCGTAGACCCGCACGTGGCTGACCGACGTACCACCCGGCAGCGGCACCCCGAACTGTTCTCCCGGCGTCACAGCACGATCCCCACCACGTTTGCCTGGTACCTCCGGTGGACCGGGTCACCGAAAATCCGACGCAGACGATGATGGTCGGCGCGGCTCACGGCGTGGGCTCGGGGGTCCATGAGTTGCGGGCGGGGTGATCGGCGGCGAGCGGGAGCGTCTCGACCGAGCCGGTACGAGCCGAGTGATACCAGGCGGTCACCAATTCGAGCGACGCCTGGGCGTCGGCGAGGGTGACCGGGAACTCGCCGCCGCCCGCAAGTGCGTCGACGAAGCCTTGGAACTGGCCGGTGTACTGCGAGCCGGACGGCTCGAGATCGGCCCACACCTGCTCGGCCTCCTCGGCGAAGGCTGATCGGCGGAACTCGAAGTTCCACGGCGCTGCCGCCGGGTCGTAGGCCTCAGACGACGACGTGATCGTGACGTTGTCGAAGTGCCACACGAGCTGCGACGACTCCGATGCTGCGCCGAGCGTGACGTTCATCGTGACGAGCGCGCCGTCGACGGTGCGTCCGATCGCCACTGCGCAGTCCTCGGTCTCGACGTCGTTGACCCGAGTCGCGGTCATCGCCCGCAGCTCGACGAGCGGTCCGGCAATCCAGGCGAGCAGGTCGTGGTTGTGGATCGCATGGCTGAGCACACATCCGCCACGCTCGCCTGCCCACGTTCCTCGCCATGCGGCATCGGCGTAATAGGCGCGGCCCCGGCGCCACCAGGTGGACACCGACGCAGTGAACAGCCGGCCGGTGATCCCGGCGTCGATCAGCGCTCGGGCCCGAGCGGCGCCGTCACCGAAGCGGTATTGGAAGATCGGCATGAAGCGTGCCCCGGAGGTGGCGGCCGCGCGATCGACGGCCTCCGCCAAGCGGTCGCAGGCCGCCACCGAGTCGACGAGCGGCTTCTCACAGATCGTGTGCAGCCCGGCGTCGAGGCATCGGACGATCTGTTCCTCGTGCATCGAGGGTGGGGTGCACAGGTCGATCACGTCGACGTGATGCGGCGAGGTGGGATCGTCGACGGCGGCCAACAGATCGTCGAGCGAGCAAACTCCAGCAATGCCCCAGTCGGCCCCGCCCTTGGAGCGTTTGGCGTCGTCGAGCTCGGCGAACACGGTGGCCGATGCGCCGCTCACCGCCTGCCAGGACAGCAGGTGGCTCTGGCCGATCCCCATCCCCACCACCCCGACGCGCAGTTCGCTCATCGAGCCGACGCTACAACGCCCGGTCACCCGTATCGCTTGCGCGGCATCTCCGGTGGGGCGGGGTGGCCCCAGGGGCCGGCGGCGCCTTGAGCCCGGAGGCACACGTCGGTGACGTCGATGGCGTGCTGCTGGGTCATGAGTCGCTCGCCGTGGTCCACGAGGTCGGCGAGGAGTTGCTCGCCCCAGTCGACGACCACGCCGGAGACATCGACCCGGCGGGTGCCGTCGGCGTCGACCACGATCAGGTGCTCGGCACCCTCCGCTCCGGCAACGTCGACGTTCGCTCGAGCTTCGATCGTGCCGTCCACCCCGACGATCGTGAGCCGACAGTCGCCCCACGTCCCCAACCCCTTCGCCGTCAAATAGTCGAGCCGGTGGTCGCTGACGACACCCGGCGCGGCCAACGTCATCGAGCCGATGTCCTGCATGGCCGGATGGTCGGGGCTGACGACATTGCCAACCATCGACGACACGATCGAGACGTCGGCGGCCGACGAACCGGTGATGGACATGAACTGGTCGACCTGGTGCGAGCCGATGTCGACCAGGATCCCGCCGGTCGCCTCCGGGTCCCAGAACCAGCCGGGTCGCCGCTTGGTCCACATCGTGTGCGGGCCGGCGCCGACGACGTGCACGATCCGGCCCACCGCGCCCGCTCTGGCAAGTCGCACCGCTTCGTTGATCGCCCGATTCTCGAACCGTTCGGTGAACAGCACGGTCCACGGGCGTCCCGGCCGCCCGGCGACCTCCGACCGCACAGCATCGAGCTGGTCCATCGTGGTGAGGCCGGGCTTGTCGGACACCACGTGCTTGCCCGCTTCGATCGCCGCGAGGGCAATCGCTGCGCGCCGGTTCGGGATCGCCGCGGTGACGATCAGGTCGATCGAGTCGTCGGCGAGAATGTCGTCGAACGACATCTCCGCCGACGACGCCTGCCACCCCGAGTAGTGCTCGACGAACTGGCCCTCGGCGGTGTGGGCCACCGCCGACGCGCCCGCCTTCACCAGCCGGTCGACGATCTCGTAGAGGTGATTGTGGTCCGCCCCCACCAACGCAATCCGCCCCGTCACCGCGCCACCCCGATTACAACTCATGCGAGGTCACGGGTCATGGTGTCGAAGTCGCAGCTCCAAGTGGAGGTGCCGGCGGTGAGGTTGTACTGACGCGAGAGGTGATCGACGCCGCCCCACGGCGACTCGTGGCGGGGATGGTCGCCCGTCGGATGTTCGACGCCCTCGACCAGGAACACCCCGGTACTGGAATAGTCGATGATCCCCGACGACGGCGACGTCCACGACACGGTGAACCCGGCATCGTCGCGCACGACGGACGGATCGATCGCCGTCACCGCGGTCACGAAATCGTCGAGCGAGCCGCCGGTGTCGCTGCCGACCTCCACGATCCACACGTTGTCCGGCCCACCCTCGGCGACCAGGTCGAACGGCTTCACCATCGCGTTGGTCGCGACGACCGCCGGGTCGTATTCGCGCCACGTCGGCGTGCGCCACGACCACAGTGCGATGTAGCCGCCACTCTTGGCAGCGATGGTCCAGTTGCCCACCTGGCGCACCTCGTCGAAGTGGTCCTGCGGCACGTAGGCGTGCGTGAACTGGCGGTACTCGAACACGCTCCACACCAGCGGATCAGTCGATTCGTCCCACTTCGGTTGGTAGATGTGCACCGCCGTGTTCCGATGTTGCGCCGACCGCGGCATCGACGCGTCGCCGGTCCAGTAGCCGGGCTCGCTGTCGTCGGCCCACACCGTCGACTGCGCGACGTCGCTCACCGGATGGGTCGTGAACACCATGGCGTTCTCGTCGATCGCGGCCTGCCAGGCGTGGCCCTGGTCGCGCATCTGACCGAAGCGGTGGTCGAGCACCGAGGCCAGCGACACCTTCGGCTCGCGGTAGGCGTAGGTGTTCGCTTCGGACAGGAACCCGAAGTTGATCACCGCCGCCCGCTCCTGCTCCCACACCCGAATGCGTTCCGGATCGAAGTCGTTGAGCGAGGCGAGCAGGTTGATGTCGGCGAACTGGGAGGTCTCCCACAAGCGGAACTCGTTCATGTAATCGACGCTGACCTGAGCGAGCGGCCACATCCCGAGCGCGCCGAGACTCCACCAGAACGGAAGGTTGGCCCGCTCGTCGAAGTCCTTGCCGTACGGAGCGGTCGGGTTGTCCTCCAGCGGCGCGGCGCCATCGAAGAACACGCCGTGACGTTCACGCACGACGCTCGGCTCGTCGTCGAGTGCGACGTCGACCACGAGCTGCGGCGGCCGGTAGCGAGCGCCCGAACAGAAGTAGGTGACGCCGGTGTCGCTGGTCGACTGATATGCCGCGGTCGTGTCGTCGAACACGAACTTGGCCACGTTGAAGGTGTCCTCGTCGAGCGAGGTCATCTTGTCCTTCTTGTACGTGCGGCCCCGCGGCGCGGTGTAGGTGCCGGCCTGGTTGTGAGCGGCCATGTCGACGAGACACAGGTCGAGCGCCATCGCTGCGGCCACCACGATCTCGGGATCGTCGGCGAGTTCGGCGAGCATGTGCAGCGGCGTGATGTTCTTGAGCATGTACACGTTCGAGTGCCATTCGAAGAAGCCGAGGTCGGCGCGCTCGCTGATCCATTCGAGGATGAACGGCTTGGCCCGTTCGAGGTGTTGGGCGCCGCTGAGGCCGGTGACGGCGAACGTCTCGTCGGGATAGCGCTGGCCGGCGAGATACTCGATCGCTCGGGTGATGACGATGTGGTTCTCTGACCAGAACCACAGGTTGTCGACTCGGTCGTCGGGAATCGGATCGTCCCATGCGTACCGGTTGGCGAGCATCCGCTCGTCGATCGCGGTGATCACCTCGGGCGACAGCTGCGTCATCGGCGTGTCGCCATGGCCGAGCGCCAGCATCCAGTGCAGGTCCATGAACCGGAAGTCGCGGGTGTCCTCCCACGCGTCGATCTGCGCGAACACCGCCGACAGCGAGTCGACGGTGACGTTCTCGATCGGCCAGGTGAAGTCGGGATCGCGGTGGGCCCGGCCGAGGTAGGCGTTGATGCCCGCCGGGTTCGACGAGTGTTCGGCGGTGGTGGCGAACTCGAGGTAGTCGTCGACTCGCTGCTGGTAGACCGCTTCGTCGATCAGGCCAGGCGAACCGGGCGCAGCGAGCGCAGCAGCCGCTGCTGATGCACCGAGTGGGACGGTCGGGGCGGTCGAGTCGGCCGGGACGGTGTCGGTGGGAGCCGTCTCCGATGGTGTCGCCGAGGTGGTGCCGGGTCCGCCGGTCGACGACGACCCCGACGAGTCGTCGCTCGAACAGCCGGCGAGAACCGCTGCGGTCGCCCCGGCACCGGCGAGCAGGAAGCGGCGGCGGCCGAGGACGAGCCGGGCGCGAGATGTCGGGAGGTCACCGGGTTGCATCCGAGCCACTGTAGAGATCGGCATCGCCGTGCGTTACTCATGGTGTCTGACACCACGAGTAACGGGTTGATCTTGAATCCGTTCGGTTCAGCCCGAGGAGTAGTCGGTCGTTCGGCGACTACGACGTCGGCGGCAACTCGTTGCCGAGGAGTTCCGCCAGGTCGTCGACGACGCCGAGTTCGGGCGCCCAGCTCCACAGGTAGTGACGATCGAGCTCCTCTACCGCAGCGATCTCGACGCAGTCACGCCACTGCGTCTCCGATCCAGATTCGATCCTCCCCCTGAGCTTCGAGAGGATGACGTCCTCTGCGGTCGCGATCCACGCAGCGTGCCCGAAGACGTCGGCGTGCACGCGCCGGTCGAGGCGGGAGCGTTCGAATTCGTCGTCCGGCGGCGCCACGAAGACGTCGATCTTGGCCCCGCTCGTCGTGTGCACCACGTCGAACGATCCGCCGTGTGCAAGCGCGTTTCGGGCCGCGTCGATCGGGACGTAGACATCGTCGCGATCCATCGCTGCGAGCACCCCGTCGATCCCGAGCGGATCGAGGATGAGCACCAGCTCGATGTCGAGCGTTGTCCGGGGGACGCCCCAACGGGCCGTGGCCATCGATCCGACGATGACGTACCGAACGCCTCCACGATCGAGCTCGGAGGTGATGATGCCAAGGCCAGCGACGAGATCGATCATGCGTCGATGAGCGGGTCGTTCGGCCAGGCGGCGAGCACGAGTTCGTCGCCGTAGCGCATTCGAGCTGCGGCGAGCAACACCCGGCGGTCGTCGTAGTCGGGATGACGTAGCCGGATGCCGTTGGCTTCCATCCGTGCGACCGCCCGATTCATTTCGTCCCACTCAGCGAGTCGCTCGGTGCCGCTGCGGCGGGCGAGTGCTGCCATCTGCAGCCGCCACACCTCCTCGCTGGTATCTGCGGGAATCGCGGACGGGTTCCGAGGCATGGGCGGATCGTAGTCTTGTGTCGGCTCATGGAACACAACGAGGTGGGGCGGGCGGACAACACGGGTCTGGCCCGTGTTGTCCTACTGTTCGGTGATGGACGTGGAACGGTTGAGTGGATCGTGTGGGGCGATCGTGCGGGGGGTCGACGTGAGTCGGCCGCAGTCGCCCGAGCAGATCGACACGATCCTGCAGTTGCTCGACGAGCACCTGATGATCGCGCTCCCCCGCCAGCAGCTCGACCTCGACCGGCTCGAGGCGTTCACCGACGAACTCGGTGGGCGCGACATCACGCCGTTCATCACCTCGGTCGATGGTCGACCGCACGTGATCCGGGTGATCAAGGAGCCGAGCGACGAATTGAACTTCGCCAACGCCTGGCACACCGACCTGTCGTACCTGACGGTCCCGCCCGCGTACACCGTGTTGCACGCCCACGACGTGCCTGCTGCCGGCGGTGACACGATGTGGGCGAACCAGTATCTCGCCTACGAGTCGTTGCCCGACGGCATGAAGGAACAGATCGACGGGCTCCGGGCGACGCACTCGGCGGGGATGGCCTATGGCACCGGTGGATATCTCGAAGCGGTGGCCGGCAAGAGTTCGATGACGGTCGCTCCGTCGCCCGACGCGCACGCCGTGGAGACGCATCCGCTGGTGATCCGCCATCCCCGCACCGGGCGGGCGGCGCTGTACGCCAACTCGGTGTACACCACCGGCATCGACGCGATGGATCCGGCCGACGCGGCGAGTCTGCTCGCCCGGCTGACCGCGCACGCCACGCATCCGAACTTCACGTGTCGGCTGCACTGGGAGCCGGAGATGTTGGCGATCTGGGACAACAACGCCACCCAGCACTTCGCGATCAACGACTACCCCGGCGAGCGCCGCGAGCTGTTCCGCACCAGCGTGGCCGGCACCGCCCCGCAACCCGTGTGACTGTCGAGATGTGTCCGGCACATCTCGGAACAGTCAGGCGGCATCGGCGGAGCGGGCGACGTCGTCGAGGGCAGCCCAGAGTTCGGTGCGGACACGGTCGGCGGCGGGGGGCCGCAGCCCATTGGCGACGACGACGCCTTCGATCATGTCGGCGATCACTGCACCACGGGGCCGCCCCTTCAGGCGGATGGACACCACGGCGCCGTCGGGCCGGCGGCGGATCGAGCGGTCGACTCCAACCAGCCGGGGCGGGCACCGATAGCTCGGCGCGACCAGCCCTCGTCGCCGTGCTTCTCGGGTGAGGGCGCGGGCGGCGCTGGCGAACTCGACGGTGGTTGCAACTTCCATACGCCACCCATCATGACGAAGGGGTCCCCCAGGGTTCCCCGTGCGCCGTTCGGGCGGACAACATTGCACGTGGTCAATCGATGCGGTTCCCGAAGACGCTCGCAGTACCCACTGAAACCTCTGGCGCTGGAGCCGAGGTGATCTCCGCGATGTCGAGCGAGCGCTGTAGGGAGACAGCGAGGTCGTCCACGTTTCCCCGCTCGAAGAGCGAGTGGTGATCGCCGGGGATCATCACGAACTCGTACCCGGCTTCGAGCCAACCAGCCCACCGCAGCACCGGAGCGCGCGCTTCGGCGCAGGAGGGAGCCGTTGCGTACAGGCTGACCGGGAAGTCGACACCCCGACCCCGGTAGTTGAGATACGAGACGTGGATGCAGATCTCGAGTGGATCGCGCGGTGCCGAGCTGCGCTGGCTCGGGCGCTCCTCTTCATGCGCCTGCTGCGGCCAGATGAGCCCGCGAACCCGTTTCGCTGCGCCGCCAGCGACCGGGAACCGCCGGTTCAACAACTGCAGACTCTTCACACCCAGGTACCGGAACCTGAGGCGGTCATCAGGAATATCGCGGGCCTCACCGAGGTGATACCACACATACTCGCTCGTCGACAGCGGACGGAGATTCGGCCGAATGGTGTCGATCAGGCCAACGAAGGCAACCGGCGTTCCGCGAGCGAGCAAGCGCCGAGCGGTCTCGACCGCAACCACACCACCGAACGACCAACCGATCAGACGGTATGGCGGATCCACGGGCAAGTCATCGAGCACGGTGAGTGCATGATCGACCCATTCGTCCACGCGGCGCGGAAGCGCGCTCGCATCCGCCTTCGGTGGAAGCACCGACCAGATCGGACGACCTCCGAGAGCCTGCGACACGGCGGCGTAGTGCACCTCCTCGTCATGCCATGTATGCAGTGCGATCAACGGCGCTTGGCTCCCGTCGCCGACCCGACACCATGCGCCGAGACCCGGCACCTCAGAGGTGCCATGGTGCGAGCCTGGCGGCGGCAGAGCGGACATTCGGGCGCACACTAACGGAGCGGACAGACCAGCGGACGCTGGCACAGGGGACCAGGGTCAGGCGCCGCCGAAGTAGAAGAGGAGTTGAGCGTTGGCCAGGCCGGCGACGGGTGGGGCGTCGGACATGGGAGCGATCGAGGTGGTGGGCAGACTGGCGTCGACGGCGAGCAACTCGGCCGCGGCTTGCAGACCGTCCACGTAGAACACGGTTGTCTCGG
>JBBQEU010000090.1:0-12788 GCA_038321235.1 Acidimicrobiales bacterium
CCACCGATCGATGCCACGACGGCACCCATCGACTGGGGGGCGAGTTTGCCCGTTTCGAAGGTCAGGGTCTTGTCGGTTCCGGATACGAGTCCGGACACGATGATGGGGTCAGCCACAAGGGCTCCTTTCGTGTGCACTCCCCCTCGGGAGTGCGCCTCTTGGAGCGACGGGCCGGTTCCCAGTTGGTCAACCCGACCTGACCTGCATCACCCAATGAGCAACGGCGGGTTCGGATTCAGCAACCGGCAACCGACAACGGTTCGCTCGAATTGCGACGCCGGACGTTCCGGCATCCGTTGGGGAGCTTACCGTGGACAGCGAGCGAATTGGTGCCAGAGCAGTTCCCCGAGACCTGGGCTCGGGGAACCGAGCGGTCAGCGGCGCAGGCCTTGGGCGGCGATGATCTCGCGATAACGCTCGACGTCGATCTTCTTGACGTAGTCGAGCATGCGGCGACGGCGGCCGACGAGCATCAGCAGGCCGCGACGGCTGTGGTGATCTTTCTTGTGGGTCTTGAGGTGCTCGGTGAGGTGCGTGATGCGCTCGGTGAGCAGTGCGATCTGCACCTCGGGTGAGCCGGTGTCGGTCTCGTGGGTGCGGTACTTCTCGATCGTCGCCGTGGTGTTGGGCGTGGTGTCGGAAATGTCGGCCATGGTGTGTCGCCTTCTTCGTCGGAGGTCGCATCGCGGGCCGGGATGGCCCTCGTGTGCATCACGTACGCGCCGGAGATCCCAGCCCGAACGGACCTGGCAATGCTATGGCCCCGACCGGCCGTCCACAACGGCCCGGGCGGATCGTGGCTGCGCAAGTACGATCGCTCGTCGTGCCACCTCGGATCGAAGTGCGGAGCGCCTCGAAGTCATTTGGGTCGCTCGATGCGCTGGCCCACGTCGACCTGGCCGTCGACGAGGGCGAGATGGTCACGCTGCTGGGACCATCAGGGTGCGGCAAGACCACGTTGCTTCGTCTGATCGCCGGGCTCGAGCACCCGTCATCGGGCGACATCGTCGTCAATGGCATGTCGCCGATCGAGGCGCGGCGACACAAGCAGATCGGGTTCGTGCCTCAGTCGCCGGCGCTGCTGCCCTGGCGCACCGTCGAGGCCAATGCCCGCCTACTCCTCGACATCAACCGGCGGGCGTCGCCGTCCACCCCGACGGCATCGGTCGACGACCTCCTCGACGAAGTCGGGCTCGGCGAGTTCCGCGACGCCTACCCGCACGAACTGTCCGGCGGCATGCAGCAGCGCGTCGGCCTCGTGCGCGCCTTTGCGATCGACGCCCCGATCCTGTTGATGGACGAACCATTCGCCGCTCTCGACGAAATGACGCGCACCGACATGCGTCACCTCCTCGGGCGTCTGTGCGAACCGCTCGGCACGACGGTGCTGTTCGTCACCCACTCGATTCCTGAAGCAACGTTCCTGTCCGATCGGGTGGCGGTGATGTCGCCGAGGCCGGGGCGCATCAACGAAGACATAGCGATCGATCTCGCTCACCCGCGCCTGCCCGAACTCGAGGACACCGAACGGTTCTTCCATACCACGACACGGTTGCGAGCCGCATTGAGTTCCGGGATGCACCGATGAGCCCGAGCGTGCGCCGCGTCCTCGCCCCACTGGTCGGCGTGATCGCATTCGGTCTGTTGTGGGAAGCAGCCGTCAACGTCTTCGACATCCGACGATTCGTGCTGCTGCCGCCCTCCAGGATCATCAGTGAACTCGCCGAAGCCCCCGGCTTCTATTGGTCGAACATGCTCGTCACCGGTCAACACATGGTGTTCGGCTTGTCGATCTCGATGGTGTCGGCGATCGTGGTAGGAGCACTGATGGCGTCGTCGCGGTTCGTCGAGGAGGCGACCCAACCCATCTTGATCCTGATCCTCGTGACGCCCTGGGTTGCCTACATCACGTCAGTCGTACTGTGGCTCGACGGTGGCGCACCGACGATTCTGTTCATGGTGGCGTTCACGTCGTTCCCGGTGTTCACGTTCGGCGTCGTCGGGGGGATGAAATCGGCCGATCCAGCGGCGCGCGAGTTGCTCGCCAGCGTCGATGCCCGCCCGTGGGAGGTCTTCTGGCGGCTGCGGCTACCAGCGTCGCTCCCGTCGGTCTTCACCACGCTGCGTTTCGCCTTGGGCCTCGGTCTCGCCGCGGCGTATTTCAGCGAAGGGTCGGCGCTCACCAGAGACGGCTTGGGCGCCATCGGCCGCACGGCGGCCGCCAGCAACCAGGCCGAGACGCTGTGGGCGACCATTGCATCCGCCGCGCTGCTCGGAATCGCCGGGCTGTTCGTGATCTCGGTGCTCGAACGCAGCCTGTTGCAGTGGCACGCTTCACAACGCTCCTGACGGTGACTGCGTCCTGAGGTGAAGTGCGTGACATCATGACGGTTCCCTGCCCCCTCGAAAGGACCATTGATGCGTCTCCGCACTTCTGCTGCCATCGCGATCGCCCCGATCCTCCTGCTCGCAGCGTGCGCCAGCGACGACGATTCGAGGCCTGCCGTTCCCACCGTCGAGGGCCCGTCAGCCACCTCCGACACGACGGATACCTCCGAGGCCGCTGATGCCGGCTCGGATGTCGTGGCCGGCGAGGCGTTCCCCGACGAGCGTTGCGCCGCCAACGAAGCTGCGGGCACGATCAGGTACCTCACCGGGTTCGACTTCGCCGCCACTGCGTCGATCGTCGACATCATCGTTGCTGACGCAGCGGGCTACTACGAAGATCTGTGTCTCGACGTCGAGATCACATCCAGCTTCTCGACCGCGAACTATGCACTGGTCGCCGAGAACGACGCCCAGTTCGCGTCGGGCGGCTCCTTCAGCGAGGTGGTCGCATTCGCAGATGCCAACGACGCCGACTTCGTCGTGACCGCTGTCGAAGGACCGACAGCGATCGACTCGATGATCGTGAAGCCGGGCGTCGCTTCCGAACTCGGCGACCTGGCCGGTTCGACCATCGGCGTCAAGGGCAAGTTGCCGCCCAGCGTGGCCGCCATGCTCGCCACCGCCGGTCTCGTCGAGAACGACGACTACGAGACCGTGTTGCTCGACGGCTTCGACCCAACGGCACACATCGCCATCGAATCGATCGACGGGTTCCCCGGCTACAAGAGCAACGAACCGGGCGCGCTCGAACGGGCGGGTATCGAGTTCGACCTGTTCGATCCGCTCGACTACGACATCCCCGGCTCGTTCGGGGTCATCTACGGCAACCAGCAGTTCATCGACGAGTACCCGACTGCTGCAGAGGACTTCATGCGCGCCACGATGCTCGGCCTCGCAGACGCGATCGCCGATCCGGAGGCCGCAGCGAACGCAGCCGTCGAGTTGATCAACTCAGGCGGCAACCCCAACTTCCTGTCGCCGGACGGAGAGGTCTTCCGCTGGATGACCGACGCTGCACTGATCTCCGAGCTCTCCCCGGCCGGCACCGGGTTCGGTGTCGCCAGCGTCGAGGCACTCCAGAACGAACTCGACACCTACGCCGAGGTCGGCCTGTTCGGCGATGCCGGCACCCCCAGCGCATCGGACTACCTGAGCGACATCCGCGAGCGCATCTACGACGCCGACGCACACGTCATCTGGCCCGCCGTCTGACGACGTCTCCACCCACGTTTGCGGAGGGTTTCCGGTGGGCCGTCCACCCAGGAATGCAACACAAGCGTGATTGTCGACCGGACGGGGTCAGGCGAGCAGGTCGCGGGCGCTGGACACGTCATGTCCGAGCTGCGCGATGAGTGCGTCGACGCCGTCGAACTTGCGCTCGCTGCGCAGGAAGTGCTCGAAGCGGACGCGAGCGGTCTCGCCGTACAAGTCGACGTCGACGTCGAGCAGGTGCGCCTCGAGCAACGACGCGTCGGCGTGCTCGTAGAACGTCGGTCGTCGACCGAGGTTGATCGCGCAGCCGCGCACATCGCCGTTCGGGCGTTCGTAGAAGCCTGCGTAGACCCCATCAGCCGGAAGACACATCCCTGACGGCACGGCGACGTTCGCCGTGGGGAAGCCGAGAAGGCGTCCACGCTGGTCGCCGGCGAACACCTCGCCGCTCACCTCGTAGGGTCGACCGAGCATCGAGTTGGCCCGCGTGATGTCGCCGCCGGCGAGCGCACGACGGATCGCCGTGCTGCTGATCGGCTCGTCGATTCCGTCGAGTCGCTGGACGAGTTGCACCGGCTCGACGTCGAAGTCGGCCTCGACGCCGACCTTGCGGAGGAGGTCGACGTTGCCGTCACGGTGCCGCCCGAAGTGGAAGTCCTCGCCGACCACGATCACTCGCGTCTTCAGACACTGCACCAGGACCCGATCGACGAACGACTCGGGGCTCTCGGCGGCCTGTTCGGTGTCGAAGGGGACGACGACGACGGCATCGAGGCCCGTCGCCGCAAGGAGTTCCATCTTCTGATCGGTGCTCGTCAGCAGACGGGGGGCCGATTCGGGGCGCACCACGCTGGCGGGATGACGATCGAAGGTGACCACGACCGCCTTCGCCCCGACCTCGGCGGCCCGGCGACGGACCTGGTCGATGACGGTGCGGTGGCCGAGGTGAACACCGTCGTATGCGCCAATCGTGATCACCGCACGCTCGTCCGTCCAAGGGCAGTGCTGGAGGTCGGTCACGACGAGCACGGCCGCAACGCTATCGGCCGACGAGGTGACCCGCCGTGCTCAGCGGGGAAGGACGACCGCTGGCTTGGCCTGGCCGCGAAACTCCTCGTACACGGCCAGCAGCTCGCCGGAGTCGTCGAACACCGCCCAGGGTCCGTCGCCGTCCCATGCCTCGAGCACTCGCCCATTGCCGATGAGCTCGGAGACCACCGCATCGACGGTGACCGCCGGGAGCGATCGGACGGCACTGGCAACGGGGAGCAGCTCGCACTCACCCGGCGGTCCGGCCTCGTCGAGCGTGAACGCGCCGACGTGCGTCCGACGCAGGTTGCGCAGGTGCGCTCCCCCGCCCAGCAGCCGCCCGAGATCGTCGGCGAGTGTTCGGATGTACGTGCCGGCGGAGCACTCGACCTCGATGGCCAACACGTCCGGCTCGGCCCAGCCGGTGACGTCGAAGCGGTGAATCGTGACCGGTCGGGGAGCCCGTTCGATCTCGATGCCCTCACGGGCGAGTTCGTGCAGCCGCCTGCCGTCGACTCTGATCGCCGACACCATCGGCGGCACCTGTTCGATGTCGCCGACGAGTTGGTCCTTGACCACGCGACGTGCGTCGTCGATGGTGACCGCCGACATGTCGAAGGTCGCACGGACCTCCCCCGCCGAGTCGAGTGTGGAGGTCTGCGAGCCGAGCACCACTTCGCCCGTGTAGCCCTTGCGGGTCTTCTCGACGAAGCGCAGCAGTCGGGTGGCCTTACCGACGGCCACCACCAGCACGCCGGTGGCGTCGGGGTCGAGCGTGCCGGCGTGACCGACTTGGCGCTCGCTGAAGCGACGCCGCAACATGGCCACGACATCGTGGCTGGTGACGCCGCTGGGTTTGTCGACGACTGCGATCCCGTGAATGGTCGCCGGCTTGCGACGCGCCATCAGCTCTCGGACGTGTCCGGGGCGTCGGACTCGGCGGGAGCCGACGACTCGCGTTCCAGACGCGCCTGGTCCGACTTCAAGATTTCGTCGATGCGCGCCGCCGACCGGATCACCATGTCGGGGCGGAAGTCGAGGATCGGCGTCTTCTTCGCCCGGATCTGTCGGGCAATCGACGCCTGCAGGCGGATGCGATGGTCGGCGAATGCTTCGAGAATCTCCTCATCGCCGTCCTCGTCGGCGAGCGAGTCGTAGAACACGATCGCCCGATTGAGTTCAGGGTCGACATCGATGCCGGTGACCGTCACGAAGGTGAGCCTCTCGTCGTCGATCCGCACCAGTTCGTCGGCGATGATCTCCTGCAACGTGGTGCTCACCCGAGCGCTGCGCGAGTACTTCGGTGTGTTGCTGCGGCTGTTTCTCTTGCCTGCCATCGTGGCCTCCACGGTCGGGATTACATCGCGGGTCTGACCCCTGATGTAATCGGATTACATCAGGGGTCAGACCCGCGATGTAATCAGGTGAAGTCGGGGGCGACCCGGTTGGATCGCTTGAGTTCGGCCATGCCGGACATGGTGGCCAGCTTCTCGACGGCGTCCCACAGCTCGACCGCCTCGACGCCACGCGGCGCCTTGGAGATCACCGGACCGAAGAAACTCGCCTCGTTCTCGGCGCCGGGATGGAACGTGAGGATCGGTGTGCCGACGTCGTTGCCCGTGCGGCCCAGGGCCAGCTCGGTGTCGGCGCGGATGTACCCGTCGTGCGACTCGTCGTCGGCGGCATCGACAGCGGTGCCGTCGAACCCGTTGGCCGAGAGCAACCCGTGATACCACGCCAGCGCGTCGGTGCGGGCCGCTTCGCGCTGCGCCTCGACGTGCAACGCACTGCCGACAGCCGTGTACCAACGACCGACGGACGATGGGTCATCGCCACCGAGCCGGATGGCATCAGCGATGCGAAGGCCCTGCTGGCCGAGGTAGTGGCCGGCTCGGTATTGAGGCGTGTACCACTCCTGGTTGTTGTTCTCGTTGAGGATCCACAACGAGATGAACCGCCAGTCGACCTCGTAGTCGCGTTGCTCGCTGACGTCGACGACCCACCTCGATGTGATCCACGCCCACGGACAGACGGGATCGAAGAAGAAGTCGAGGTCGGCAGCCATCTGTGCAACCTACCGGGACGAACCCGGCGGGCCGATCACGTGCGAGCAATCTCGACGTCTTGGTAGGTCTCGATGAGGTCGCCCGGCTTGAGGTCCTGGAAGTCGGACAGTCCGATGCCGCATTCGAAGCCCTCACGGACCTCGCGAGCATCGTCCTTGAACCGTCGGAGCGACGCGATGTCGCCCTTCCAGATGATCGTGCCGTCGCGAAGGAACCGAACCTTGGAACCACGGGTGATGACGCCCGATCGGACGTAACAACCAGCGATCGCGCCCTGCTTGGGCACCCGGAAGATCTCTCGGACCTCGGCTTCACCGGTGACCTGCTCTTCGAACTCGGGCTCGAGCATGCCGATCACGGCCTGCTCGATGTCCTCGAGGAGCTTGTAGATGATCTCGTAGGTGCGGATCTCCACTTCTTCCTGCTCGGCGAGCTTGCGGGCCTTGCCGTCGGGACGCACGTTGAAGCCGATGATCGTGGCGTTGGTGGCGTTGGCCAGCGTGATGTCGTTCTCGGAGATCCCGCCCACGGCGCGGTGGACGAAACTGACGTTGACCTCGTCGCGTTCGAGCCGCCGCAGCGATTCGGTGACCGCCTCGAGCGAACCCTGGACGTCGGCCTTGAGGATGAGGTTGACCGAGGCCTTCTCACCCGACTGGATCTGAGCGAAGATGTCCTCGAGCTTCGTACCGGTCTTGACCCGGGCGTCTTCTCGCAGATGCTTCGCCTTGAGCCGCAACTCGCGGGCCTCGGCCACGGTCCGAGCGATCTTCTCGTCAGGCGCAACGCGGAACTCGTCGCCGGCCTCGGGTACGAGCGACAGACCCAACACCTGGACCGGTGTGGACGGACCGGCGACCTTGACCTGCTCACCCTTGTCGTTGATCATCGCCCGGACCTTGCCCCAGGCAGCACCAGCCACGATCGGATCGCCGACCTTCAGCTCGCCCTTGTCGACGAGCACCGTGGCAACAGGGCCACGACCCTTGTCGAGTTGGGCCTCGATCACGATGCCCTTGGCACGCCCAGTGGGGTTCGCCGTGAGTTCTTCGAGTTCGGCGACCACCTGCAGCTGTTCGATCAGGTCGTCGACACCGAGACCCTGGAGTGCCGACATCTCCACGACGATCGTGTCGCCGCCCCACGACTCGGGCACGAGTTCGTACTCGGCGAGCTGTGTGAGCACGCGTTGGGGATCGGCGTTGTCCTTGTCGATCTTGTTGACCGCCACCACGATCGGAACGTCAGCCGCCCGAGCGTGATTGATGGCCTCGATCGTCTGCGGCATGATGCCGTCGTCGGCGGCCACCATCAACACCACGATGTCGGTGGCGTCGGCACCACGGGCACGCATCTGCGTGAACGCGGCGTGACCGGGCGTGTCGAGGAACGTGACCGAACCGTGCTCGTTCTGCACCTGGTAGGCACCGATGTGCTGAGTGATGCCGCCAGCCTCACCCTGGACGACGTTGGCGCCGCGGATGTGGTCGAGCAATGTGGTCTTGCCGTGGTCGACGTGACCCATCACGGTGATCACCGGCGGGCGCGGCTCCTGCAACTCGTCGTCGTCGGAGTCGTCGAACAACTTCTGCAGTTCGACTTCTTCCTGCTGACCCGGCTCGACGAGCAGGATCTCAGCACCGACTTCGAGCGCGAACAACTCCATCTGCTCGTCAGCGAGCGTCATGGTCGCGGTGACCATTTCGCCGTTGTTGAGCAAGAAGCGAACGACATCGGCAGGGGTGCGGTTCAGCTTCGGAGCGAACTCCTGGGCTGACACACCACGCTCGATGATGACGACGCCCTCGGGGACCGGAGCATCGGATGACGTATAGGCGGTGAACTGCGGCTGCAGGTCGTCCTGGTCGCGACGACGGCGGCGACGGCCGGTGCGACGCGGTGGGCGACGCTGACCGCTCGGACGATTGCCACCAGGACGACCGGGACCGCCGCCCCCACCAGGTCCACCACCGGGACCGCCGGGTCGACCACCGGGGCCACCAGCTCCGCCGCCGGGACGCGGCGTGAACCCACCCGGACGCGGGCGGGCACCGCCGGGTCCGCCACCGGGACGGGCGCCTGCGGGGCGCGCCGATCCGGGAGGGGGCGGGATGACCTTGCCGCTCGGTGACAACGGACGCCCGGGAGGAGGCGGAATGGACTTGCCGCTCGGCGACAACGGGCGATCAGCCGGTGCTCCCTCGGGAGGCGCTGGACGACGGGCTTCTGCAGGGGCCGCAATTTGCTCGGGTGGGCGACCGCCAGCAGTCGGCCGACCGCTGGAGATCACGCGTGCCGAAGCGTCGGCAGGTTCGGTTGCGGCGGCAGGCGCGGGTGACTCGGATACCTGCTCGACAGGAGCCGCCGGCTCGGCATCGACAGGCGGGCTCGATGGCGCCGGTGCTTCGACCGCCGGTGTCGCGTCAACCGGAGCAGCCGGCTCTGGGGCCGACTCCTCTGCAGGCGAATCGGCCTCGGAGGCGATGGCGGCCGTCTGCTCGACAGTCGCGTCGGTGACAGGCGCGTCGGCAACAGGCGCGTCGGCGCCAGGCGGCTCAGCGACCGCTGTCTCGACGGGTGGCGCCTCGGCCACAGGCGGCTCGTCGGTCGACGCATCGGCAGGCGCAGGCACCTGTTCGACTTGGGCGACGTCCTCGGCCTGGTGCGCCCGCTCGACGATCTCGTCGTCGCTCTTGGCAGCAGTCTGGGCGACCACCTTCTGCGCTGCCTTCGGCTTGGCGTCGGCGTCGTCAGCAGCCTGCTTCTTCGCCGCCGCCTTCTTGGCAGGCGCCTTCTTGGCGGGCTTCGCCTCTTCTGGCGGCTCGTCGCGGGTCAACCCGTCACGCTCGGCGCGGCGGGTCACCATGTCGGCGTACGCCTCGGCGAGCGAGGACGACGGGCCCTTGGCGGCGACGCCGAGTACGTTGCAGAGGTCGAGGACCTCGGCATTTGTCATCCCGAGCTCTTTCGCGAGCTCGTGGATCCTGATCTTCTTCGCTGCCACGTTGTCGATTCAACCTTTCACAGTCGTCTTTGCCTCGCGGATGCTGGAATCAATGCGCATCCGGGTGTTCTTCATCGTCGGCTCGAGGGCCGACGTGTTCTCTGATCGCCTGTTCGTCCTCGGCGCCGACCTCGCGCTTCCACGCCCGAGCGAACGCTCGTCGCGACAACGCCGCATCGAGGCATTCCGCAGCGACCAGATCGCCGACAGTCGTCCCTCGACACAGCCATGCCCCGCGCCCGACGCTGTCGCCATCGGCCGCGATGCCGGCGTCCGACTTCGTGACACGCACGAGTTCTGACTGCGGGCGTCGCTGCCGACAGCCAACGCAGCTGCGAACGGGTCCGGGGCGGTCAGCGACACTCAGTCGTCGCCGCCGTTCGATTCAGTGGCGGGCTCGTCGTCCGCTTCGCTTGCGTTCTCGGTGGCGGGCTCGTCGTCCGCTTCGCTTCCTTCTCGCGCCGCGTCTGCCTCGTCGCCGGCGCTTCCCTCGGCAGGTGTGTCCGAGTCGGTGGCCTCGTCGGATTCGCCCGACTCGGCCAAGGTGTCCGATACCGCGCCAGCGGTGTCTGACACCACAACCCCATCGGCGTCCGCCGAATCGGTTGCGACATCCGATTCCACAGCCTCGGAGGGGCTGTCAGACGCGTCGCCTTCGACGACGTCGCTGGATGCCGCGGCTTGGGCTTGCCAATCGGATTCGCTGATGACGCTGCCGTCCGCGGCGTGCCATTCCATCTCGCCGGACTCGGCGTTGGCACGCCATTCGCCGTCGGCGTACTCGACGTCGGAATCGCGCCCACCAGCAGGAATTCCTTCGGCGAGCTGCGTCTCGGAACGGATGTCGACGCGCACGCCGGTGAGACGTGCGGCGAGTCGGGCGTTCTGCCCCTCACGTCCGATCGCCAGGCTCAGCTGGTGGTCGGGCACGATCACGTCGGCGGCGGTGCCGTCGTCGGAGATGTTGACCTGCGTCACCTTCGCCGGCGAGAGCGCCTTGGCGACGAAGTCGGCGAGGTCCTCGCTGAACGGAACGATGTCGATCTTCTCGCCGCGCATCTCGTTGACGACCATGCGCACGCGGCCGCCACGGGCTCCGACGCACGCGCCGACCGGGTCGACGTTGTGGTCGTTCGACCAGACGGCGATCTTGGTGCGGTGGCCCGGTTCGCGCGCGCAGGCCTTGATCTCGACGATGCCGTCGGCGATCTCGGGCACTTCGAGCTCGAACAGTCGCTTGATCAGTCCCGGGTGGGTCCGCGACACCACGATCTGGGGACCCTTCGGCGTGCGGCGGACCTCGACGATGTATGCCTTCTGGCGGTCGCCCTGAGCGGGCCGCTCGAACGGCACCTGCTCGGCCTGCGGCAACAGCGCCTCGACGCGACCGAGGTCGAGCAGCGTGTAGCGGGCGTCGGTGCGCTGGATGATCCCGGTGACGATGTCGCCCTCGCGGTTCGCGTACTCCTCGAACTTGCGCTCGGATTCGACCTCACGGATGCGCTGGCTCATCACCTGACGGAAGGTCTGTGCAGCGATGCGGCCGAGCTCTTCCTTCTTCGGGGTGTCATCGCGCTCGTTGATCCAGTTGCCGTCCTCGTCGACGTCGTACGCGATGAACGAGAACTCCATGGTTTCGGGGTTGACCTCGACGACCACTTCGTCGGCGGCATCGGGACGACGCTTGTAGGCGGACGCGAGCGCGTCGACGAGGACGTGCAACAGCGTGTCCTCGGAGATGCCCTTCTCCTGGGCCAGCATGCCGATGGCCTCGCTCATGTCGAGGTTGCTCATGACGGTTGCTTCTCCTTGTTCGATGCGGCGTTCGACGTTGTCGCCGGGGACTTCTCGGCGGTCTGCTTCGCGCCGGGCTTGCTCTTGGCAGTCGACTGCTTGCCGGGTTTCGGCTGCGGGCCCCACTCGAAGACGGTGCGGGCCTTGTCGACGTCGCCGATCGACACGGTGCGTTCGGTGCCATCGTCGAGCAGCAATGTGGCGGTTCGGTCGTCGGCGCCCGTCAGTACACCCTGGATGCGCCGCGGGTCTGCTTGCGGATCGCGAAGGCGCAGCGAGATGGTCTTGCCGACCTCACGCCGGTAGTGGGCGGCGGTACGAAGCTGGCGTTCGAGGCCGGGGCTGGTGACCTCGAGGGTGTAATGGCCGGCAATCGGGTCCTCGTGGTCGAGCTCGCGTGAGATCAGGCGGGTCGCGAGTGACAGCGCGTCGAGGTTGATCCCGCTCTCGGAGCCGGGCGGTGTGTCGAGCGTGATGCGCATGGTGGCGCCTCGGCGTTCGATGTCGTACACCTCGAGTTGGAGGTCGGCAGCGATCGGTGCCACGAGAGCGTGAACACGATCGATCTCGGTCGATGCACTCATCCGAACTGCCTCCTTTCAACAAACAAGGCGTGGGGCTCAGCCCCACGCCTTTCGGTACCAAACCAAATGGAGAGATGACTATAGCAGCGGCCCGACACAAGTCGACCGGGTCTGCGGCCCACACCCATCGGTACAGTGCCTGCGTGCTTCGAATGTCGACTCTGTTCCTGCGGACCCTGCGTGACGACCCGGCTGACGCCGAAGTCGCGAGTCACCGCCTGCTCGTGCGTGCCGGCTACATCCGGCGGGCGGCGCCAGGTGGGTTCACGTGGCTGCCGCTCGGGTGGCTCGTGTACCGCAACGTCGAACAGATCGTTCGCGAGGAGATGGACGCCGCCGGTTTCCAGGAGGTCCACTTCCCGGCGCTGCTCCCCCGCGAGCCCTACGAGGCCACCGGACGTTGGACCGAGTACGGCGACAACCTGTTCCGCCTGCAGGACCGCAAGGGCGCCGACTTCCTCCTCGCACCAACCCACGAGGAGATGTTCACGCTCCTCGTGAAGGACATCTGCGGTTCGTACAAGGACCTGCCGTTGTCGATCTACCAGATCCAGACCAAGTACCGCGACGAGGCCCGTCCCCGCGCCGGGCTACTGCGCGGCCGTGAGTTCGTGATGAAGGACTCGTACAGCTTCGACCTCGACGACGAGGGCCTGCAGGTGTCGTACGACGCACACCGCGCCGCGTACATCTCACTGTTCGACCGGCTCG
>JBBQEU010000091.1:0-12673 GCA_038321235.1 Acidimicrobiales bacterium
CCTTTCATTTCGATCTGCCAGGCGCCGTCGGCATCGTGAGAGATCTCGGTGACGCGGTGCGTCACGAGCTTGTCGGTCATGTCGCTGTGGACAGAGACCACGTCGCCGACCTCGACGTCGCGGGTTGCGAGATTGCGACCGATGATCAGGTCTCCGGTGTGGATCGTGGGCTCCATGGAGCCGGAGATCACGATGAGTGGCTGTACCCATCCGAACTGTCCGGCGACCCACACGCCCCCGGCGATCACGCCCAGAACTGCGCCGGTCCACAACGCTACGTTTCCAAGAAATCTGATGATGCGCACGGGAGCCTCGCAATCGGGTGAACGTTGGTGAACGGAAGGTGAAAACTGAACAGAGCTGGGCGGCGCCGTCATCGATCCGACGGCCCCACCCAGGCTCTGTTCGAGGAGGAATTCCCGATCAGAGGATCAGGGAGCAGCCTGAGGAGTGATCGATGAGCCCTGGATCTGGATGACCATGGTCCCCGTCTGGCCCTGGTACTCGGTGAGGTCCCAGGTGGTTCGGCCGGTGACGATCACGTCGATCGTGGCTTCGTCGCCGTTCACCTCGAGCACGTCATCGGAGTAGCTACCGAAGGTGATGTCAGCTGCTTCCTGTCCAGAGAACAGCCCACCGGTCTTGTTCGTCACGACCGGATCCTCCAGCTGGATCGGTAGTTCTCCGTTGTTCTTCACGCGCAAGGTGTAGGTGTCGCTGATGCCGGGACCGACCTGACCGAGAATGCCTGCCGGCAGCACGATCCGCGCACCGGATGAGTCAGCATTGACCCACTCAAGGGTGGTCGGGTCGTAACCCTGCAGTTCGAAGTCGGCCGCAGCCGACGTGCCGCCGAAGAACACGTTGTCGGACCAGGCGGCGCTGGTGAGGGCGGCGCCGACGCCGAGGACGGCGACGCCGGCCAGCGCGAACTTGGTGACCTTGCGGCGGCGACCTGGGGTCGTGAATTCGGTGTCCTGGTCGGGGGTGATGGTCATTGTCATGTCGACGATCCTTTCGATTGTGCGGGTCGGCCCAATGCCTCACCGTGATGCCCGCTGTCGTCTTCAGCGTCAATACTCTTTCGGTCCGGCCAGACGAACTCTTGAGCGAATGTTGACATTGAGAATTCAGCGTCGTGGGCGGGCCACGAACGGGCGGGCCGTCGCCGATCCGACGTCAGCAGATCTGGCGGACGCAGCCGCCCGAACCCGCTTCGTCACGGGTCGAGAAGCTGACAGCGCAGGGTGGAACCGAAGCGCCCCACCGGTTCGCTCCGGGTTCACAGTCCCCGGACGCGAGTGTCGCTGTACGACGCTGGCAGCAGACCGATGTCGAGCGGTGGTGCGTGCAGGCGACTCCAACGCTGCTTGCCGGAACGTTTCGCGTCCAGGAGAGCGGCATCAGCGCGTTCGAACATGTCGAGCCAGGTGTCGTGGTCTCTCCTCACCGCCAAACCGACGCTTGCAGTGATGTCGGTGGGAACGCCATCGATGCGAATCGCATCGTTCAGGCATTGCAACGCTGCAGTCGCCGCGACCTCCATCCGATTGGTGAGGCGCTGCGTGCCGCTCGAGGCGTCGAACACGACCACGAACTCATCGCCCCCGACGCGAAACACCTCACCGTGGCGGCCTGCGATGACGACCAGACGTGATGCAACCTCTTGCAGCACGGCGTCGCCCGTCGTGTGTCCGTCCTCGTCGTTCACCCGTTTGAAGTTGTCGAGATCGATGTACAGCAGTCCGCCGGGAAGCGGCGCGTTGATCAGGCGATGGTCGAGACGAGCCCGGTTGCCGACACCGGTGAGCGCATCGTGGTGGGCGGCGTACACCAACTGGTTGTCGTGATCGTTTCGGCTGAGCGCCAGCGCCGTCATGGCGGCGGCCTGGTCGAGGTGGCGGATCTGATTGGGCGTCGCAGCGGTCGCGGTGGGACGCCACGCGGCGATCACCGCTCGACGACATCCGGCGACGTCGACCCCGTGCAGCCACACCGCGGCGAGATCCGCACCGGAGACCGATGTGCGAATGGTGTGTGGGAGGTCGTCGATCACGACAGCGAGATCGCGTCCCCCAGCGGCGACCGAGGCCCACGGCGCATCGCTGTCGAAGAGGTGTGCATCGAGGCACGATGGCCACGAACCAACGGCTTCACGGATTGCGCCGTTTGTGACGGTCAAGACTGCTGTGGTCGCCTCGAGTGGATACGCCGCCATTGCATCGCTGATCGTCGACAGTGTGTCGTTCACGTCGCTGTTGGCGGCGATCTCGGCGGCAGCCATCGCGAGACGGTCGCCGACGGACTCGGGAGTGAGCGTCACCACGTATCCGGCGACGCCGAGATCCGGGGGCGTCGAGTACGCCCAGGACTCCGACCAATGCGCGACGCCCGATCGGTCGATGAATCGCAGCCGGAACGGGCCGAGCACGGTGTCGGGGAAATCGTCACCTCTCGCAATGCCTTCGATCAGGAACGCAAGGTCCTCCTCGGCCACGAACTCCGTCACTGAGCGGCCAACGACATTGGCCGACGAGCTGAATCCCACGATCTGCAGTGCGCGTTCGTTCGCGAACCTGACCGTTGCGACCGCGTCGATGACGAACACCCCGACCGGTAGCCGACCCAACAGCAATTTCGCTGACAGTTCGTCATCCAGGTCGTGAACGCTCATCGACTCTTCATCGGTCAGCCGATCGTCCAGCTTGATGCAGCGATCGCCCCGGGTCCGGGGTCGTCGGGGGCAACGGTGGCAGGCGGGCGAGCGCCGGCGAGAGGAGTGTCTACGCGGCGACGAGCACGAAGCGTCCGCCACCAGCGCTCTTCGCGGAGTACATCGCTGCGTCGGCCCCGTCGAGAGGAAGCGGCCGCTTCGAGCAGGTCTGGATGCCGGCCGACGCGGTGACGTGGGCTCCGTCGATGTCGACTGCCGCGATGGCCTCGATGACGCGTCCGGTGATCGAACGCAGTTCTTCGTCGGTCGTGTGCGGGCACAGGAGGATGAACTCGTCGCCTCCCCAGCGTGCCGCCACATCTCCGGGTCTCGTCGATCCGAGAATGGCGGCGGCCACGCCCACGAGCAACCGATCGCCCACCGGGTGTCCACGGGTGTCGTTGACCTGCTTGAATCCATCGAGGTCGACCAGGACGACGCCCATCGGGGGCATGGAGAGCCCGCGGGTGTTGTCGCCGCCGAGCCAGCGTTCCAGACCTTCACGGTTGAGGAGCCCGGTCAACGGATCGGGCGTGGCCAGTTCGGTCTCGCCGGCCAGGCGTGTGTAGGCCTCGGTGAGCTCGCGTTGGGTGCGGTCGAGCCGGTTGGCCAGCACGCTCGCGGCAGCCGACAGACTGCGTTCGGGCAGGCTGGTCGGTGCGTGTCGTGCCGCGCTGATGGCGTGCTCCACCCGATCGACAACGCTCGGGTCCATGGTGGGTGCGAGTTGGCGGATGAGTCTCTCGGCGTGATCCGCTGCGGTGTGGCGATCGAAGCCGAAGGTTGCGGAGAATCGTCGTCCGGACTCGAGGTCGGTGGCCGTTGGGTCGAAGTCGATGAGGTCCTCGCCGCTGACGTGAGCAGCGACACCCGGGGTGATCAGGACGATCGACCACTCGGTCGCGAGCGGGTGGTCGTCGGTGAGCGAGACGTGGTGAACGCCAGCGGCAATCGGGCCTTCGCCCGCATAGGCGACGATGACCGTCGACCCGCGCTCGACCATTCGTTCGTACCGGGCGGCCATGGGAGCGAAGTAGGGGCCGCGTTCGAAGAGCGCGATCACGGTGGCATCGGGACCGGCCGCCGCGGCGATTGCCTCCACGGCGTGCGAGAGCGTCGCAAGTGTCCGCTTCGTGATCACCGCGCTGGCAGGGTTCTCACGGTCGAGTGTTCGGTCTGTCGGCATGTCGGTACCTCTGGGTTGATCGTGCAGGAGATCTCGGTCTTCGGTCAGCTGAGTGGCGGACGCGCCAGTCAGCGGTCGCAGCCGCTGCGTGCGCTGATCACGATCACGTCGACCGAGGCTGCGCCGTAGATGTCGATGATGTGCTCTGCGAGGTCGTGGTCGGAGACGTTGACGGGAAGGTTTCTCACGACGTCGGGACGGTAGGGCTGCGGCATCGGTCCGTCGGTCGGACGATCGTTGATCAGCAGGAGTTGTTCGCCCCGGCCGAGTGTCACTCGCGACAGATCGCCTCGAAGGTCGCGGTGCGCCGTCGAGCCGAGGACGGTGCTGTGCACGCCGATGGGGCGTGCTGTTCCGGCCGAGACGACGAGCGGTAGAGCGTGTCCGCGATTCGTGATGCAGACCGAGACGCTGTGGTCGTGCTGTTGGACCGATCCGAACAGCGCCGTCATGAACACGCCAGGGTGGTTCACGGCGAGCAGGTCGTCGACGCGTGAGAGAACGTCGCGTTGGTCGTCGTAGATCGGCACGGCGTGGCGTACGGTCCGGCGGGCGAATTCTGCGAGTGCGGCAGGTTCGATCGCTCCGGCGGTCGGGTTGGCGAGGAAGACGGCGGTTCGACGCGTCGCGCGGTCGACAGGAGCCAGCACGTCGGTGACTCGGCCGTCGCTGCGTGATGTGGCGTCTCGTCGGACCGTGAACTGAGCGTCGGTCGGCGTGTCCACGCTGCGACGCTGGTCGGGGGTCGAGCCGAGCGGCGTGTCGTGCGGGTAGCTGACTGAGATGTGCTCCATGTCGATGTGCTCCATGTCAGGAAGTCAGCGTCGAGTGGATGGGGCGCGGTGAGCGAGCCAAGGTGTACTCGAACGAGTCGGGCCCGGCGACGGTGAGCAGCACGAGGGCGAGGATGATTGCCAGCAGGAGAACCCGAACCATCCGCCGACTCGGGTGGTGCCCGTCGGTGGCGAGTTCGTCATCAACCGATGAGTAGGACCCGTGCGTCATGTTCGGATGTTCGGCGCGAAGTCCTGTCGCTCAAGTGAAGACTTCGTTTTCGGACACTTTGTTGTGACGCCCGTGATGTTTCGTCGGGCTCAGCGTGGTGCGGCACCGGCTCGTTCGCTCGCGGCCGAAAGCAACGAACGGAGGTGGCCGCGCAGCAGGTGATGGACGCGATCACGGTCGAGGTGCGCGTGTAGGTACTCGAGGGAGTCGAAGATCATCAGTACTTGGATGGCCATCACCTCCGCTTGGCGGTCAGCGCAGTCGAGATGGCCGAGTTCGGGAGCGAACAGCGTCGCGAGTTGCTCGCGAACAATCTTGCGGACTTCGTGCACGGCGTGTTCCACCACGGGCCCGGTGGCGTAGTTGGCGCGAGCCACGCGCATGATGGGGGCGGTTCGATCGTAGACCTCGAGCCCGAATTCGAGGTAGGCGTCGATGCGGTCACCCAGCGATGTCGAGTTCCATCCTTCGGCCGGCTCGGGGAACTGGAACCCCGCCACGATTCGTTCGCCGACCTCTGACTTCAAGGTCGTGTCGTCGTTCATGTAGCGGTAGACCGTTCGCGGGGTCACGTCGGCACGGTCCGCCAACTGCGCCGCCGAGGGATCGGGCACCCCTTCGCGAAGCAGTTCCATGTACGCGTCGACCACACGCTCACGGTTGCGTTCGCGTCGGGCGTGGCGTCCGTCGCTCGACACGGCTCTGTCCGCGTTGTGGTCGTTCACGCCGTTGCACCAGATGATGCGGTCATTCGATCGACACGTACAA
Organism: Acidimicrobiales bacterium; assembly: GCA_038321235.1. Classification (GTDB taxonomy): domain Bacteria; phylum Actinomycetota; class Acidimicrobiia; order Acidimicrobiales; family Ilumatobacteraceae; genus Sva-07. The sequence goes on from JBBQEU010000091.1 coordinate 5,673, forward strand.
CATCGAGAATCTCATTGTCGGTGACAGGTATACCACTCAGAGTTGCCGATTGTGCCCCGCCGCACAGAACCGGGAAGTGACAACATCCCCACAATGCGTGGATCGGCAGCTCACGACCGGACAGTCCGCAGCCGATATGACTGCTGTGACCCGCCGCATCCGCCTCGTGCCGCTCCTGCTCGTGCCGTTCGCCGCCGCGGGAGCGGTGCTCGTCCTTCCATCCACGTCGGCTGACGTCGACGCGTCTCCGCGAGCAACGCTTCCTGCCACGACCGCCATCGACGGGGTTGCCGACATCGGCGACCCCGTCATCGCAGTACCGGACCTCGGCCCCATGGATGACGACGTGGTCCTGTTCCGAGGGGAAGCGGGTGCCGAGCAACTCGAGGCGCAAGGCAGCCTCCACGAGGCCGCGCAGTACGCAGGCTTGGAACCGGAGGAGCTCGCCGAAGAACTGAGACACGACGACCGCATGTTCGTGACGGACAGTCTTCTCGCAGGTTTCGTCGAACCGCCTGTCGCAGAGGCGGACGCGTCGCCGGGAACAGCAACGGCGCCGGCTACTGCGAACTTCCAGGGCGACGTGTTCGCACTGAGCTCACGTCCGAGTTCGCCGCGCACCATCTTCCTCGACTTCGACGGTCACACGACGACCGCCACCCAGTGGAACACATCGTTCAACCTGGCGACCATCGTGTCGACGCCGTACGACTTCTCCAGCCGGGCCGTTGCGTCCACGCCAGGGGTGGTCACCGATCTGGAACGTTCGAACATCCACCAGATCTGGCAGATGGTTGCCGACGACTTCGCCGCATTCGACGTCGACGTCACCACGATCGACCCAGGCGCTGCGGGTCTGTCGCGGACGTCAGGCGCCGACACCACCTTCGGAACCCGTGTGGTCATCACCGCCAGCAACTGGTACTACACGAAGTATGGAGTGCCCGTGGGCGGTGTCGCCTTCGTCGGCCTGTTCTCGTCGAACAGCGACCTTCCAGCCTTCGTGTTCTCCGATCAGACTGCCGGCGGGCTCCCGTACTACACCGCGAGCACCGCCTCACACGAAACCGGACACATGCTCGGGCTCCTGCACGATGGACAGATCAATCCCGATGGCACGAAGGTGGAGTACTACGGGGGGAACGGGCTGTGGACGCCCATCATGGGAGGCGGTGCCGCAAGGTTCACGCAGTGGTCCAAGGGTGAGTATCCGAGGGCCAATAACGCCCAGGACGACGTCGCCCTGATCGCCTCGCATACCGGTCTCGTCTCCGATGACCATCCAGCCACGTCCGCGCTCGCTCCGACGGTCGCAGCGCAGTCGTCGTTCCAAGGACGACTCACCGTTGGCGACGACGTCGACACGTTCAACGTCTATGTGGAGGCGGGACCGTTCACGGCGGAGGTGAGGCCTCCGGCTGGTTCCACGGGACGTTCGGCGCTGTATGCGAGCATCACGGTGAGGAACTCTGCCGGCACAGCAGTGCTCGACGCGTCGCCGAACAACACCGCCGATTGGGTGTCACGTGTGTCAGGGACCCTCCCGGCCGGCTGGTACAGCGTGCAGGTGTCACCGGTCGGCTACCCGACGCCGGTCACCGGCGGGTTCAGTTCGTACGGTTCGCTCGGCATCTATCAGCTGACGCTCGACGGCGAGTCCGGGGCGCCGACACCCACCACTGCGCCACCTCCGACGACGCCAACGCCGCCACCGTCGCCAGCACCGTCACCGTCGCCAGCTCCAACCACGCCGACGACCACGCCAACGCCGCGGGACCCCGGTTCCCGTTTCACTGCGCTCACGCCTGCACGGCTGGCCGACACGCGATCCGGGCTCGGTGGCTCGACCCGCCTGGCCGCTGGAGGAGTGTTGCGACTGCAGGTCACTGGGCGTGGTGGCGTGCCAGCGGACGCGTCGTCGGCGGTGCTCAACGTGGTTGCGGTCGACCCGTCGGCCGGCGGGTTCCTGACCGTCTACCCGTGTAGCGCAGCGGTGCCGCAGGTGTCCGTGCTCAACTTCGCCGGCGGGCAGGCCGTGGCGAACAGCACGATCGCGACGTTGAGTGCGAACGGCGAAGTCTGCGTCTTCGCCCACGCCGCATCCGACGTCATCGTCGACGTAACCGGCTGGTTGGGTTCCGATGGTGCGTCACGTCTGACCCAGATCGGTCCGGTGCGTGTCGCCGACACACGTTCCGGCTCGGGCGGGTCTCGGCGTCTCGCAGCGGCGGCCACCGCAGTGTTCGACCTGCGTGGCAGCTTGCCGTCCGGGTCCACCGCCGTCTCGTTGAACTTGACGGTCGTCGAGCCGTCAGCGGGCGGATATCTGACCGCGTATCCGTGCGACGCGGGCCGACCGGAGACGTCGAGCCTCAACTTCGGCGCCGGCGAAACGCGACCGAACAACGCCGTCGTTGCCGTGTCGCGAGGTGGGTTGCTGTGCGTGTACTCCAGCGTGTCTGCAGACATCATCGTTGACCTCACTGGTGCACTGGGACCCTCCGGCTTGTCGTATGTTCCGACGGATCCCGAGCGCCTCGTCGACACTCGTGAGCGTGTGCCGGTCGGCCCCGGCGGGACCGTCATGTACGGGCTGCGAACCTGGTCGCTCGGCGACATGCTGCCGACTGCGGCATCCGTCAACGTCGCCGTGGTCGATCATCCCGGTGGCGGCTTCACGACGACGTTCGACTGCCACACGCGCCGGGATACGTCGACCCTCAACCAGGCCGCCGGCTCGGTGTCGGCGAACGGCGCGATCGTCCCTGTCTTCGACGCCATCGTCAGTTGCGTCTACAGCCAGACCGGCGGAAACGTCATCGTGGACCTGAACGGGTGGTGGATCGAGTGAGATCCGCGCTCGTGTCGGAGAGCCTGTCGATTCGACTGCCTTCGTCGCTCTTGCCGGAACTGACGCCCATTGCCTCGCCGGGTGTCAGCTGGCTCGGAGGGGGTTGTGGGGGTGTTCGTCCCAGGCCCGCTTGCGGTGTTCGGCTGGCGGGTTGAAGTACAGCCAGTGGGAGTCGAGGCGTTCGCCGAGAGGGTGTTCGTACACCCCGGTGGGTGCAGGCGGCAGGGCCCCGGGGGGCTGGGGTCTGGCTCCGGTGGTGCCGATGACTCGGCCGTGGCGGTTGGTGAACGTGACGCCGCCGTCGATGTCGGCGTTGCCCACGATGCCGAGTTCGCCGCGGTGGTGCATGCGGTGATGCTTGGGGCACAGGGCGATGAGGTTCCAGGTGTCGGTGGTGCCGTCGTCCTCCCAGTGGATGATGTGGTGCACTTCGATGTGGTGGGTGACGTTGCAGCTGGGTACCCGGCAGCCTTGGTCGCGCAGCACCACGATGCGCCGGGTGCGCAGCGGGATCATGCGTTGGGTGCGTCCGACGGAGATGGGGATGTCGTCGGTGACGAACACGGGCGACATGAGGCCGTCGCAGGTGATGTATTGGCGGATGGCGTCGGGGATGGTGCTGGCGTGGTCGTCGCAGCAGGTGCCGTCGGTGCGGATGAAGATGTTGGTGCGGAATCGTTCGCGCCGGCTGGGTGACTCGACGCCGTCGAGTGAGCGTTGCGCCATCTCGAGGAACGCGTCGAGGTCGCTGACGTTGCGGTGACCGTCTTGGATGAGGCTGTCGCGGGCTTCGCGCATCGCTGCTTCGATGGTCATCGCGGTGAGCGGGTCGCAGTCGAGGTGAAGGTGGAATTGGCCGTCGTCGCCGATGGCCCACCAGATCCGCCCGCTCGTGGCCGAGCCTTCGCCGCTGGCGCCGCCGACAGGTGTCGGCTCGCCCGCATCATCGGTTCGATCGGCGCTCCCGGCTGCGCAGTCGGGGTCCTGCGTGCAGTCGGGGTCCGTTGCGCTGTCGGGGGAAGTTGTCGCCACGTCGGCCGGATCGGTAGCTCCACCGTCAGCGTCAGCGCCAACGTTCTCGTCGTTGCCTGCGTCGGTGGGGGAGGGGATCTGGGGGAACGGGTAGGTGGACAGGGTGTGGCGGAGTTGGCCGACGGTGAGCTTCTTGGCGAGGTCGCAGATCTCGTGGTCGGCCCACCACGGCGCCCGGTTGGCGATGGCGGCCATCTGGTCGATGGCGAGTTCGCCGCGTCGGCAGGCCTCGATCGTTTCGGGGAGTTCGTCCGCGCGGCGGGCGATGGTGACGATCTGGCGGGCTCGGTTGGCAGCGAGGCCGGTGCGCCATGCAAGGAACAGTTCGGGGGAGTGGGCGCCGTCGCCGACCCAGAGCGATTCGTCGGCGAGCATCGTGATCGTGAGGTCGATCAGCCGGGCATGTTGCGCGTTGAGGTGGCCGGCCACTTCGTTCAGCACAGCATCGAAATCGGAGCTGTCGGTCTGCTCGATTGCTGGGTCGACGATGGCGGTTGCCATTCGGTCAGCATAGTACGGCAGTTCGTAGAAACCAATCAAAACATAACAAATGTTCGATCGAGCGAAGCGGGATGAACCCGAACTCGTCCCGGGCCCGACGTCGCGATCGTCGACCGCCTCGGACAGCTTCACCTCGATGGCCGCGACGCAATGTTCGTCACGCTCGATGACGAGGCGTGCGGCGAGCGCAGGGTCGGCGAGTTGGTGTTTCGGGGCCTGCGTGAGACGCGACAGGTGGCTGTTGGTCGGTGCCCATGCTGGGAGTGGTTCGAGTACCCAGAGCCGTTCCGATGCATCGCGGTGGTGGATCGGGTGGTCTTTGCTGGCGACTGGCGGTGAGGATGTTGGTGTAGCCCGCTGCGTGCAATCGGCGCGTGACGGCCGAGCCGACGAGGCCAGCATGGCCCGGGATGTAGGTGCGGGCATCACGCTCGTTGGTTGGCGACATGGGATGAACCTCCGGGGCGCCCACTGAGATGATGGGTGCGGAGGGGTGGGTTGGCAAACAGGACCCTGTGCGCGTTGGGGCCTCTTCGGGACGGTCCAACTGTCTCTTCTCGGGCCGGTCGAACCCGAGCGTCACGCAGACGCAGCTGAACGACGCACGGGGGTCGATGACGGTCGGTCGCCACGCCCGGGTTGCCTGAACTCGATGTCTGTAGTGTCGGCCACCGTCGCAGACCCTCGTCATCGCCCGCCCACCACCCGTGAGGGAAGCTCGCCATGCTCACTGAACCTGTCGTCAGCGTCATTGTCCCGACTCACGATTGTGCGACGTATCTGCCGGATGCCCTCGGCAGCGTCTTCGACCAGACGTTCGACCTGTTCGAGCTGATCGTGGTCGACGACGGGTCCACCGACGCCACGTCGGAGGTCCTGCGGCGTTGTGATGACGAGCGACTACGAGCAGTGACGCAGGCTCGTCGGGGAGCCGCTGCTGCACGCAATCGAGGTGTGTCGTTGGCGCGTGCGCCACTTCTGGCGTTCCTCGATGCCGACGATATGTGGCACCCTGACAAGCTCAGCGCACAGTGTGCCGTGCTCGAGGTCGAGCCCGAGCTCGACATGTTGTTCGGGCACTTCGAGGAGTTCGACGATGTCACCGGTGAGGTTCGACGGGCAGCACCCGGCTACTCGAGCGGCACGCTCATGGTCCGCAGGTCTGCGTTCATGAGGGTGGGACCGTTCTCCGTCGCCTGGCAGGTGGGCGAGTTCATCGACTGGTACGCCCGAGCCATCGACGGTGGTCTGACCAGCATGATGCGGCCAGAGGTGGTCTTGCGCCGACGAGTGCACGCTGCCAACATCACGCGCTCGTCTCGGCAGGACTATGCGCGGGTGCTGTCGACTGTTCACCACCGGCGGCGCGCCGCTGGCGCGCGGTGATGGGCGAGCTGCGCATGGTCGATGTTCGCGCCGACATGCCGGTGCGGCTCGGCAGCCCCCCACCGGAACCACGCACCGGGACGGTGCTGGGTGTGGCGGTTCATCATTCGGCAACGGCCAATGTTGCGAATGGTCTGTCACTGGACACGGCCCGGTCGATCTTCGAGCACCAGGTGCTGAGACGCGGCTGGCAACACGGCGGCTATCACTACTGCATTCGTCCGAACGGCATGGTCGAGTACTCGTTGGACGAGGCTGTGTCCGGCTTTCACGCCGGATTCGTCGATCCGACCGATGAACTCGGTCTGGAACGAGGCCAGTTCTGGAACGAGCACTACCTGGCGGTGTGCGTGTTGGGGTGGTTCGAATCGGGTCGTGAGATCGCCGGACGCCCGATTCCCGATCATTTCATCCGCCCGACGCAGCGTCAGTGGAGCGCATTGGTGACGCTCGTCGCTGATCTCCGCGCTCGATATCGATTGCCGGCCGACAGCGTGCGCGGCCACGGCGAACTGAGTGGGTGCCGGACCCGATGCCCCGGAACGAACCTCGACGTGGCTGCCTTGCGGTTGGCCGGGGGCTGATTGACCGATGCTGCGCTTGGTCGCTCGCCTCTATGTGTTCGCCGTGCTCGTCGTAGCGATACCTGTTGTGGTCTGGGGTCTCGGCAGATCGTGGGTACTTCGCGTTGCGCTGTTGATCTCCGGCATCGCGCAGTGGCTGTGCGTCGTCGTCGTGCTTGCTCTGCGGTGGGCGGACCCACCGACGAGCGCGTTCATGTGGCGTGTCAAGACCGAAGTGCGACGAGCGCACGCGCAGGTTGATGTGCACGCGCCGCCGGACGACCTCATCCCGCCAACGATCGAGTTCGAGTGGGTCCCCGAGATCGAGATCTCGCCCGAACTACGGCTGGCTGCGATTGCCGGGGAGGACATCTACTTCGCGCTCCACGCGGGTTTCGACTGGGAGAGTCTGCGTTCGGCCCGTGCGGACAACAAGACGGCCGGTCGGCATCGGCGCGGCGGGAGCACCATCAGCCAGCAGGTGGCGAAGAACCTCTTCCTGTGGCCGCATCGGTCATATCTGCGCAAGGGAATCGAGGCGTATGTCACCTCGCTGATCGAGGCAACGTGGTCCAAGCGACGCATCTTGGAGGTGTACTTGAACATCGCCCAGTTCGGTCCGTCGACGTTCGGTGCCGAAGCAGCCTCGCGTCGCTTCTTCGGCAAGC
>JBBQEU010000092.1:0-12646 GCA_038321235.1 Acidimicrobiales bacterium
CGTCGTGCCGTTCACCGAGTGACGCTGCATCGCACGTCGAGCTGGACCATCTGGGCGACAATGGTCGAATGATCAGCGTCTTCCTGCTCGACGACCACGAAGTGGTCCGTAAGGGCGTCGCTGCTGCGCTGGAAGCGGAGAGCGACCTGTCGGTGGTCGGCGAAGCCGGCACCGCCGACGAAGCGATGGCGGCGATTCGCGAAACGCAGCCGGACGTGGCCGTCCTCGACGTGCGTCTCGGTGACGGCGAGCACAACGGCATCGAAGTGTGCCGTCAGATCACCGCCGAGTTCCCCGGCGTCAAGGTGTTGATCCTGACGTCGTTCGACAGCGACCGGGCGCTCGTCGACGCGGGCCTTGCTGGTGCGTCAGGGTTCCTCCTCAAGCAGATCCGCAGTACCGAGTTGGTCGACACGATCCGGGGTGTCGCCGCCGGACGCCGCTACCTCGACGGCGCCGAAGTTCGCCTGGCGAGCCGTCGCCTACGTGAGAGCGAGGAGGGTCGGCTCGACGATCTCACCGCGCAGGAGCGTCGCATCTTCGACCTGATCGGCGAGGGGTACACCAACCGTCACATCGCCCAGGAGATGTACCTGGCGGAGAAGACGGTCAAGAACTACGTCTCCAATCTGTTGGCCAAGCTGGGCATGTCACGGCGCACCGAAGCCGCTGCCCTCGCGGCCCGTCTGGTCGAACGTCATCGCAACGAGATGTGAGCGGGCCGCCGTCGGCCCACCGCTCGAGAGTCAGACCGGGACGCGCCAGAGGAGGCGGGTGCCGGTCGGCTCGTTCGGGCCAACCGTGCAGGTTCCCCCGAGTTCGGCGGCACGCCACATCATGTTCGACAGGCCTCCTGAACGTTTCGGTTCGTTCGGGATCCCGACGCCGTTGTCGTTGATCTGCAGTGACAGTGCGTCGGCCGCGCGCTCGATACGCACATCGGCGGCCGTGGCGTTGGCGTGGCGCGTGACATTCGACAATCCCTCGGTGACCGTGGCAACCACCTGGTCGGCAATGAAGTCGGGGAGCGAATCGAGATCGCCGGTGATCCGGAGCACCGGCTCGAATCCGAGGTGGCGAGCGCGTTCGTGGACCAGTTCGGTGACCTGGGCCGACAGCGTGAGGTGCTCGTTGTGTTGGCCGAGTCGGAAGATGGCGGCTCGGAGCTCATGGATGGTGTCGTCGAGTTCGATGATCGTGGCACCGATGCGGTCCGCAACCATCGGTGGCTTCGCCGTGGACTGCACGGCCTGCAGGCTCATCCCGGCCGCGAAGAGCCGTTGGATCACCATGTCGTGAAGGTCACGGGCGATGCGCTCACGATCTCGAAGCATTGCCATCTGCGATGCCGACTCCTGACGGTCGCTGACGTCTCGAATCGTGGCGATCGTCAACAGCGTGTCATCCACGGTGCAGGGGCTCAGGCTGATCTCGACGGGGAACATCTCGCCCGACGAATGCTGTGCGAACAGCTGGAGACCGGTACCCATCGGACGGCTCGAGGGTGCTGCGGCGAAGTCGGCGCGGCGCTGTGCGTGCGAGTCACGGAATTCCGGTGGAACCAGCTCGTCGATCGAGGATCCCACGAACTCGTCCTGGCTCCTGCCGAACAACCTTCCAGCAACGGGATTGGCGAGGAGGATTTTGCCGTCGGCGTCGACCAGCAGCAGCCCGTCAGGGGATGCGTCGATCAGGGCTCCGGTGATCTCGGCGCGGTCCATGCACGGCACATGGTAGAGCCCGGCAGTTCGAACGACCGTGTGCTGTCGATGAGGTGCTCAGTGGTGGAGATGCGGCGGCCGCACCAACAACACCGGGCAGGGAGCGTGACGGACGATCGCAGCGGCAGTGCTCCCGATGACGAGCCGCGACATCCCGGTGCGCCCGCGAGTACTGGCCACGATCATGGACGCGTGGATGGCCGACGCGAAATCGGCCACCTCGTCGTGGATGTGTCCGCCGTGGAGCACCTCGAACTGCACCGGGTGCCGTGAACTCTCGGACAGCTTCCGGGCCAGCCGTGCCGGGTAGGCCGACTCGACCACGTCGGCCGAGACGCTCGTATCGGGGCCGGTCACCTCGACGATCCATGGCTCGCCGCCGAGTTCGATTCCCCATGCCGCCGCCAGCGGCAGCACGGATTCGGAGGCATCGGAGCCATCGACGGTGGCGATGATCGGTCCTTCGAACCGTGCGGGTTCGACGTGTGGGCCGACCACGAGCACCGGTCCGAAGATCCGCTCGAGCAGTTCCTCGGTCACGCTGCCGAGCAGCGCGGCCGAACGGCCCCTGCCGTGCGATGCCAGCACCACCGTGGCCTCGGGGTGCTGTTCGACCTCGTCGGCGACGGCCTGGGCGACACTCTCGGCTGCGATGTGCACATGCGTCGACACGGGCACGCCAGTGCTGTCGTGCTGCTCGAGGCGATCGACGAGGCGACCTTCGGCAGCGGTGCTGTCATGCTGATCGAAAACGACCTCGATCACGTCAACCGAGGCATCGCAGCGTTTGGCGAGTGCCACGGCGACGTCGACGGCGCGCCAGGACGCATCTGATCCATCGACGGGAACGATCAGATGCTGGACCATGGTGTCTCCTTGCGTTGTGGGGCGGAGTGCGGTGTCATACGCCCGAGCCGATACGGAGCCGCCGGCCCGATACGAGCGTCGGCACGAGTCGGACGAAGTACGGCTTGTTCGAGACGTGCCATGGACGAACGGTCAGCTCGAAGCTGTCGAACAGTTCGGTGTGGAGCGTGATCAGTTCGGCCGTTGCGTGGATCACCACACTCCACGGGTTGTCGACCTGTTCGTCGATCGTGCGGGCGGCGTTGTCGGCTTCGAACGCGACCTCGGCCGCTCCGAGTGCATTGGTGAGTTTGTTGCCGAGGGCCGTGCGGAACACGATCGAACCTTGATCGACGAGGTGGTTCACGGGAAAGACGTCGACGCCGCCGTGTGCCGTTGGTGTGGCCAGGCGTCCCACGTCGACGGAGCGCAGCAATGTCCAACACTCCGACTCAGACAGCTGCTCGAGCGGTTCGATCTCCACGACAATCCCTCCATGATGATCGTCGTTCGCTGTGGCACTCCGATGCAAGGGCCCAAGGTCACTGCCGATCGTTGCGGTGGGTCGTTGGACCTTTGCGACCTGGTTGGTGACCGGCGATACTCGTTGACATGACAGCTCGCTGGATCGTTGGAATCGATGGGTCGGACGCGGCGGCCGATGCCCTCCGATGGGCGGTCGGACACGCCGAAGGTCGCGGTGCCGAGATCACCGCCCTGGGTGCGTTCCACGTCCCAGCGATCATGGCGGTGTTCACCGCCAAGCGCGGGTTCGGCGTCGACGAACTGGGTCTGGCCGCTACAGCGGGCCATGACGTCGACGTGGCGATCCAGTCGGCTGTTGGTGCCGGCGTCGATGTGCACTCCTCGGTCGTCGAGGGCCAGGCCCAGCACGTCCTGGTCGATGCATCCGTCGAGGCTGACCTGCTCGTGATCGGCCGTACCGGCAGCGGTGAACTGCGCCATCACCTGTTGGGTTCGGTCAGTCAGTACTGCGTGACGCATTCGCAGGCGCCCGTCGCGGTGGTGCCGACTGGGACGCCCCAGGTGACGTCGTCGATCGTGGTGGGCTTCGATGGGAGCGATCACGCAGCCGACGCCGTGCGCTGGGCGCTCGACTTCGCCGGCGGCACCGCTCAGGTGCGGGTGGTGGCAGCGATCGAGGTGGCGCCGTGGCTCGACCTGGACCTCAGCCGAAGTCGGTTCGGCGACGAAATCGAGCGAGAGGAAGAATGCATCACCAGCGTGCTCGACGCCATCGATCCGGATCATCGGGCGCAGCGCTCGATCGTGATGCAGGGGCCGCGAGTGGCGCTCGCCGAAGCGCAGGACGGCGCCGACCTGATCGTGGTCGGCAGTCGCGGCCGTGGACTCGTCGCTGCCGGATTGCTGGGCTCGGTGAGCACCTGGCTCCTCCACGACGCCGCACTCCCCGTGGTGGTCGTGCCCAGCCGCTGACCGTTGCTCATGGTGTCAGACACCACGAGTAACACTCAGTCGGCGTGGAGTTTGGGCTCGCCGGGGTGGAACGCTTCACCAGGGGCTGGCGCTGCGGCCAACGGCTCACCGTCGGTGTCGGTGTCGGCCCACCCGAGCGAGCTGTCCGGGAGCGCATCTTCGACGATGTGGTACCGGCGACCGGTGACGATGGTCGGCTCGATGCGCACGAAGTTCGGCTTGTCCCAGGCGAGCCACGGGAACAGGGGGAGGTCCTCGGCGTCGAACAACTCCTGCATGCGCTCGATCGGTCGGGCATCACCCTTCACCACGACACTCCAGGCCGTACGGTCATCCGGTTCGTATCCATCGATCTCGAAGGCCACCAGTCGGTTGAGCACGGCACCGGCGAGCTTGGTGCCCGCGCCGCTACGGAACACGATGCCGCTCTTGTCGACCACGAAGTTGATCGGAAAGATGTCGGGCTGGCCCGCAATGTCGACGCCAAGGCGTCCGACGGCGGCGTGATCGAGCAGTTCCCAGCATTCGGATTCGCTGAGGATCTCCGTGGCTTGCTGTCGTTCGTCCATGAACACAGTCAATCCAATCGGCCACTCGGCGTGAAGGGCCCTAGGTCATGGTGTGCTGCCGTGGTGTGACGGTGCTGGGGCGCCGAGGAATTGCAGGATGACCTCGGCATCGACTCTAGGATCGACGGTGATGTCCGACACCATCATCTCCTCTGGCAGCATCCTCAGCTCGGGTCCGGTGATCGTCGGAGTCGACGGTTCGAGCAACGCCCAGCGGGCGTTGGCGGTTGCTGCGGAGATCGCCCGCCGATTCGACCTCGACCTGGCCGTGTTCCACGCGATCGGCCTGATGACCGTGATCGAAGGCGAGCACGTGCCGTCCGAAGGGCATCGCGACGACCTGGAACGGTTGCTCCGCCTCGAATGGTGTGCAGCGCTTGCCGACGATCGGAGTCTGTGTTGGCGCGCCGAATTGGTCTACGGCAGCCCTGCAGACGTGTTGATGAAGATGGGTACCGGGGTCGATGCCTCGTTCGTGGTGGTCGGGTCGCGTGGTGTCGGCGACGAGCAGGCGCTCGGGAGCACGAGCCATCACGTCGTGCACCATTGCGACCGCCCCGTCGTGGTCGTGCCACCAGCCAATCGCCTCGCCTGACGACCACACGGCATCACCGGGTACGGTCCGGGCATGACTGAATTCGCTGGTCGTGTCGCCATCGTCACCGGGTCGTCGAGTGGGATCGGCGAGCAGACCGCCCGTCGGCTCTCGGCGCTCGGCGCCACCGTGGTCGTCAACTCCGCTTCATCGGTCGAAGCGGGCGAGGCGGTGTCGGCGTCGCTCCCCGGCGCCTCGTGCTACCTGCGCGCCGACATCAGCAATCAGGACGAAGCACATGCGCTCGTCGACGACACGATCGAGCGGTACGGGCAGCTCGACTTCCTGATCAACAACGCCGGCTGGACCACGTCGATCCCGCACGACCACCTCGACGACCTCACCGACGAGATCTTTCGCAAGACCTTCGACGTCAACGTGTTCGGAACCTGGTGGCTCACCAAGCGGGCGATCCCGCACCTGCGCAACTCCGACGACGCGAACATCGTCAACATCACCTCGATCGCCGGCCTCCGACCGGTCGGTTCGTCGATGGCCTACTCGATGACCAAGGCAGCGCTCAACCAGATGACGCTGCTGCTGGCCAAGAGCTATGGCCCGATCCGAGTGAACGCCGTGGCCCCCGGCCTGGTGGCCACGCCGTGGACCGAGGACTGGGACGCGATGCACGAGGCGATCGCGAAGCTGGCACCGGTGCCCCGTTCGGCCACACCCGACGATTGCGCCGAAGCGGTGCTGGCGCTCCTGCGCAACAAGTACACCACCGGCGAGATCTTCGTCGTCGACGGCGGCTCGACACTCAAGATGTAACCCTCAAGATGCAACCCTCACGATGGAGGAGCTCCAGGTGGAGCGAGTGCCCGCAGCCAGGCCGGCAGACGGGTGGGGCGGCCAGCGCTGGTGACGCAGCCGTGGACGGTCACACCGGTCGCGTGGGGGCGGGCGATGCCGGCATCGTCGTCGACGGTGATCAGGTACGCCATCTGGAACGTGGCCCGCGTGACCGCCGCCAGGCGGAGGTGCACTGTGATCTGCTCGTCGAATTCGAGTGGCTGGCGGTACTGCACGAACGATTCCAGCACGGGCGACTCGAGCCCGGCGTCACGCCACTCGGTGAATGGGTGGCCGATGGCGCGCAGATACTCGACCCGAGCCTCCTCGAAGTAGGCCAGATAGTTGCTGTGATGGACGATGCCCATCGCGTCGGTCTCGACGAAACGGACCCGGATCCGGTGGGCGAACTCGTAGTCGTCGGGAGAGGTGGACGGGTCGACGGACAGGCGCACGTCGCCGACCTTACAAGCGCGTCCTACAGTCGGAGCCGTGACGCCAGCGGTCGTGGAACTCGAGAACGCAGGGATCGCCCACACGATCCACGAGTACGACCGCGGCGGGGGCCTCCACGACTTCGGTCGTGAAGCCGCCGACGCGCTCGGACTCGACCACGACCAGGTCTTCAAGACACTCGTGGTCGTCGCCGACGACGAGTTGGTGGTGGCCGTCGTGCCGGTCAGCTGCCAGCTCTCGATGAAGCGCGTCGCATCCGCCGTGGGAGCGAAGAAGGCGACGATGTGCGATCCAGCTCGAGCAGAGCGGTCATCGGGCTACATCGTGGGCGGCATCAGCCCGATCGGGCAACGCAAGCGACTCCGCACCGTGATCGACGAGACCGCCGAGCTGTTCGACACCGTGTTCGTCAGCGGAGGCAAGCGGGGCATGGACATCGCGCTGGCCCCCGTTGACCTCATCACCGTCCTCGACGCCACCGTCGCGCCGATCACGGCCTGATGGCGCTCGCCGCCAGACGCGCTCAGCGGGCTGGATGACGCATCAACGCCTCGATACGAGCGACGCGGGTCCTGGCCGGGGGATGGGAGGCGGCGAGTCGCGCCCGCCAACCGATCGGCCGGAGCCCCGTGCCGCGAGCGAGGAGTTCGCGCAACGCGCTGGCCAGCTCACGTCCGAACCCCATACGGACCGCACGGCGGTCTGCTTCGAATTCCGACGAGTGACCGACGAGGTTCGCCAACGCGTCGCTGCCGCGCAGTGCTGCGGTGAAGACCCACGACAGCGAATGCATGACGACGGCGACGAACGATCCGAGCGTTGCCACGACCGGTGACTTCTGGCCGAAGCTCCCGACAGACGCGCGTCCGACGTTCTCGAGGAAGAACCCCACCCGAGCCAGCAGCACGACCGGCGCCGAGAGCCAGTGGCCGATCGTGATCGCCACGGTGTGCAGCCCGAGGTGGTGGCTCAACTCGTGGGCGAGCACTCCGCGCAGCTGGTCCCGGGTGAGTTCGTGCACCGCGAAACTGGTCACCAGCACGAGATGCCCGCCGCAGGCGAAGGCGTTCAGCTCGTCGGTCGGAATGACGCGGAGCACGTAGCGACTCGCCGGGAGCCCGTTCGCCTGAGCGATCTGACCCCACAGCGGTTCGATGATCGCGGCTTCCTCGCTCGTTGGTCGACGCGCCCGCAGCAGTGGGGTGAGCACGAGCACCTGGATCGATCTGACGAAGAGCAACAGTCCAGCGGCAACGAAGCCGAGCACCACCCACCAGTACCGCACGTCGGTGAGCCATCCGAGCGGCAGCCAGACGATGAACAGGGCGAGCAGCGTGAAGGGCACGATCGCCATCACCGGCATGAACGCCCAGACGGCCCCTCGTTCGACGCTCCGGGCGCCTTGACGTGCTCGCATAGCGGTCGACACGATACGCACCGTGGCAGACCCTTCGTGACAGTCTGAACTTGTTCAAGATCTGTTCAGGCTCTCGCACCGACAGCGGCGATCGCAGTACGGTCGGGGCCAGTCGCCTGACTGGAGTCAGGCAGATGGTCGAAGAGGAGACCGAAGTGCACGAGTCAGCAACGTCGGCGCGTGACGACCATGGGGTGCGCTCGTTGCTCGACGACGCGGCGCGCTGTCGCACGTCTGAACCCGAACGGTCACGCCAACTGGCGCTCGACGCACGGTTGCTCGCTCGCACACACGCCCAGCCGGCGTTCGAGGCCGAGGCGCTCTATCACCTGGCATCGATTGCGCATCAGCGCGGCCGCACCGAGGACGCCTTCGCGCTGGCGACCGAGGCGGTCGAGCTGACGCAGAGCAACGAGGTCAGCCTCGCGCTCGCGTGGTCCCTGCATCTGATCGGCGTCGTCCACTACCAGGCGAGCAACTATGCGGACGCTCTCGCGTTCTGTCTGCGGGCACTGCAGGTGTACCGGGCGTCAGGCCATGCTGTCGATGAGGGTCGCATCCTGCACACCGTGGCGGCGATCTACCAGTCGATGGCGGATTACGACCGGGCGATCGACACCTACGAGTCAGCGCTGGCCGTGAACGAGACGCTCGTGCGCCCTGACGTGGACGCAATGGTGCTCGGCAATCTCGCTCGGATCCGCGGTCGTCGCGGTGAGAATCTGGAGGCGATCGAACTCGGTGGGCGAGCGATCTCGCTCGCTCGCACCGAGGCGCCACACCTCGTCGGGGGCTTGCTCGCCGACCTCGCCGAGGCTCACGCGGGCCTCGGAGATCTGGTGGCAGCGGACGTGTGCTTCACCGAGGCGCGCAACGCCTGGGCGCAGCGTGTGCAGTCCGGAGACGAGGTGCCGGTCGGCGAGCAGCTCGGCGTCATGGTGTCGGAAGGACGAGTCGCGCTGCGCAACGGCAGGTTCGACGAGGCGATCTCGGTGCTGCTCGCAGCGCTCGACCTCGCCGATCACTCCGACCATCGCGAGCTCGAACTCGAGATCCATGATCTGCTCGCCTCGGGGTGCAAGCAGGCTGGTCGGTTGTCCGAAGCGCTCGAGCATCGTGAACGACAATTTGCGCTTCACCGTGAGATCTTCACCGACGCAGCGGATCTGCGGATGCGGATCGTGCAGGTGGCCCACGACAACGAGAACGCCCGCCACCTGGGTCGGATCACACGCCTGACGACATCCGGTCTCGTCGCCGACTTCGCCGCCGAGCACGCCGAGGTCGATGCCTATCACCTGGAGGCCTACGAGCGCCTCGCCGCGCTCGCTGAGATGCGGGGTGGCAACACCACCCGGCACACCAGCGGCGTCGGCGACCTGGCTGCCGAGATCGGCCACGCGATCGGCCAGCAGCCCGAGTGGTGCGAGCGACTGCGCCTCGCTGCTCGGCTGCACGACATCGGCAAGGTGGCGGTGAACGATCGGTTGTTGCTGAAACCTGGTCCGCTCACCGTCGAGGAGTTCGACGAGATCAAGCAGCACGCCGTCTTCGGTCGTCGACTGCTGTCGGGCGTGTCGACCGAGTTGTTCGCGTTGGCGGCAGAAGCAGCGTGGTCGCACCACGAGTGGTGGGACGGCTCCGGCTATCCGAACGGGTTCGCCGAAAAGGCGATCCCACTGTCGGGTCGGATCGTGGCGATCGCCGACGTGTTCGATTCGCTGGCGACCCGGCGCGTGTACAAGCGCGAATGGACACGGGACGAGGCCGCACGCTTCGTGGTGTCCGGTTCGGGCTCACAGTTCGATCCCGAACTCATCGAGGCGTTCGCCAAGGTGCTCGCCGCCCGATACCCCGAACTCGACGCCGAACTCGCCTGACCGTTACACGTGGTGTCAGACACCACGCGTCACGTGTTCAGCGAAGTGCGTTGACCACCCAACGCCGCACGAAGACCGCCAGGTCGTCGATCGTGATGTCGTCGCCCAGTCGCCCGTTGCGGTACGAGTTCGAGAACGACGACACCGTACCGAGCACGCCGACGGCGACGAGGTCGGAGGGGGAGTCGGCGATGGTGCCGGTGCGCTGGCCCTCCTCGACGAGGCGCCGCACGTCGTCGAGGTAGACCCCGGCACCCTCGGCGAGGACGTCGGCGACTTCGGGGTCGCTGCGTTCGACATCGAGCAGCGCGAAGTACGCAGCGTGGTCGGCCATGAATCGCACACTCGCCTCGGCGCCGTCGGCGATACGGGTGACTGCGTCGGCCGTGGGATCCATCGCGGTGCCCTGGGCTCGGCGCAGGGAAAGGCGCATCGTGCGAACCAGTTCGGCGAACAGCGCTCCCTTCGTCGGGAAGTACCAGTAGAAGAGTCCCTTGGCGACTCCGGCCGCCCGGCAGATGTCGGCGATGCGCGTGGCCGAGTATCCGTGGGCGGCGAACAGCTCGCCGGCGGCATCGAGGAGCTGCTGCTTGCGTTCGAGACCGTGCTCGGTGTGCTGGCGCTCGTCGGTCGCGTGGAGGTCAGCGGGGTCGAGGCGTTCGGCGCCGGCAGTGGTCACCGCCACAGTCCAACCGAAACTTGACCCGCTGGTCAAGACGGCCGGTCGATGGGTGCCGGGCGACCGCAACTACGGTGAGCCTCGATGGCCGCCACCCGAGACGAGCGCATCGCCCGCCGAAGCCGCAACGAAAAATGGCAGAACGTGCCGTTGCGCATCGAGATGGACGAGTGCATCAACTGTGATGCCTGTCTGCGTCACTGCCCGCCGCACTTCGGGGCGATCTTCAATCACGGCGCCGATGTCATCATCGTGCCCGAGCTGTGCAGTGGCTGCGACAAGTGCCTGCCCGTGTGCCCGGTCGACTGCATCTATCCCGATCCCGACTGGCAGGCCACAGCGGTCCCCGACGACTGGTGGGACGAGCCCAACGGGCCGGACGATCCGTACCGGTAGCTTTGCGCCATGAGCGCGCCTGCCGTCCTGCCCGAAGCCGAGCCGATGTCGCATGTCGGTTCCACGCGCACGGGCGTGCTCGTGATCCACGGGTTCACCGGGAACCCCTCGTCGATGCGCGGGATCGCCGAGGCGATGGCAGAACTCGGCCACCACGTCGAGATGCCGCGTCTTCCGGGCCACGGCACCACCGTCGAGGAGATGGTCACCACCGGCTGGGCCGACTGGACCGGAGAGGTCGCAGCGGCGCACGCCCGACTGGCCGACCGGGTCGACCAGATCGTGGTGGTCGGGCTCAGCATGGGCGGTTCGCTCACGCTGTGGTCCGGGTTCGAACTGTCGAACGTGGTCGGACTGGCGGCCATCAACCCGGCGACCACACCGCAGGCCCCAGAGGTGTTGGCGATGATCCAGGAGATGGTCGACGATGGCACCGAGATCGCGCCGGCGATCGGCGGCGACATCGCCGATCCCGATGTGCAGGAAAGCTCCTACGACGGCGCCCCGCTGCGGCCGTTGCTGTCGTTCATGCGCGAGGGTCTCATGCCGATGACCGATCGGTACGGCGAGCTGACCATGCCGCTACTGCTGATCACCTCACGCCAGGACCACGTGGTCGAGCCGGCCAACAGCGAGCATCTCGCCGCGACCTACGGCGGCGATGTCGAGCATGTCTGGCTCGACCGCAGCTATCACGTCGCCACCCAGGACTACGACGCCAGCGACATCGAACGGATGGTCGGCGAGTTCGTCGCCAGCGTCACGGCGAGCTGACCTGAACGCATGTTGGCCTCGATTCCCAGCCCGTCGTTCAACTCGATCGACATCGGCCCGCTCAGTCTGAACCTCTACGGATTGATGATCGCGCTCGGCGTGGTCGCCGCAGTGTGGCTGTTCGGCCGTCGTCTCGAAGAACGCGAGGTCGGCACCCGCGACGACGCCAGCTCGATCGCGATCTGGGCGGTCCTCGCCGGCGTCATCGGCGCACGGCTCTACCACGTCGCCACCGACTGGGATCTGTTCGCCGACGACCTCGGCCGCATCCCACAGATCTGGAAGGGTGGTCTCGGCATCCCCGGTGGTCTGCTCTTCGGCATCCCGGTGGGGCTGTACTTTTCGAAGCAGCGAGGCATCCCGATCGCCGTTGCTGCGACGTGTGCGGCCCCCGCACTCCCGCTCGCGCAGGCGATTGGACGCTGGGGCAACTACTTCAACCAGGAGCTGTTCGGGCGCCCCACCGGTCTGCCGTGGGCGCTCGAGATCGACCCGATCCACTTCGACACCACCGTCTATGCGGTCGGCACCACGTTCCACCCGACGTTCCTGTACGAATCGCTGTGGAGCCTCGGGTTGTGCCTGCTCTTGATCTGGATCGACAAGCGGTTCCGTCCAGCACCCGGCCAGCTGTTCGTCATGTACATCATCGGCTACGGCATCGGCCGGTTCTGGGTCGAGGGATTGCGTATCGACCGCGCCGACGAGCTCGCCGGGTTGCGCTGGAACCAGTGGGTGGCGGTCATGGCCATCGTCGGCGGAGCGTTGGGACTCGCATGGATGCGGCGCCACCCGAGTCCCGAACCGGTCATCGGGGCGCCGGTCGTCGAGGAACGGGGGCTCGACGAGGTGCTGCCCGACGATCTGCTCCCGGACGATGTCGATGTCGAGGAAGATGTCGAACGCTCAGGCGGGGAGTCGAGCGCCTGACTTCGTGTCGAAGAGGTGCACCCCTGCGGGCCGGGGAACCAGGCTCACCTTGTCGCCACGCTGCAGCACACTGAGCCCGTCGGTGCGAGCCACGATCTCTTTGTCGGTGCCGTCGGCGATGCAGTAGAGGAAT
>JBBQEU010000093.1:0-12628 GCA_038321235.1 Acidimicrobiales bacterium
CGTGTCGGGCCTGTTGTCGTCGTTTTGGTGGCGACGGACGGTGGGCCGAGTGGATTGATGTGCATCCTGCGCAGCCGAGCGCTGGAGGTCCAGCGAGGGGACTCGCCAGATCTCTCCGACCTCCATGCGCCAGGCACATTACGCCAGGCCCGTCGGCGCCTGATCGCTGTCTGGACGCTGAGTGTTGCGTGGATCCCTGGTCTCCTCGTCGGAGGGCTCGTTGCGGTGGCGACATCGGTCCTTGGCTTCATCGGCTCCGTCGTTGCGCTCTCGACTCAGTTCGAGGCGGCGTGGATCGGGTCACCGATTCGGCGGTGAACGCTGTACGCAATGCCGGTCGACCTGTCTGGATTTTGTCGTTGTACTCGCGGTCCTGTGACTGGTGATCTCTGGTCGTCGTTGAGTCGTGGACGAGAATCCGCACCGCGTCGGAGGGCGATTGCGGTGCAAGCGCGCTGGGCTCCATGCCCGTCGTGGCGCCGACCGAGTCGTGGACGAAATCGATGACGACCAACATGCGACCTCCATGTCTGCACCCGACAACGTCGACCTGTTCGACCCGTCCAACCGGTCCGAGTCGACCGGCAGGAACCGGCTCGGACACGGACGCTGTATACCGACGCGCATATGCCGTATCGCTGGGAGACCGACGCTTCTGGGTCGGAGGCCTCGAACTTGCCGGCGAGTAGCTCATATCCCCATCTCGTTGCGCCCGACGAGACCGCCACCATTCTCAATCAGGCACATTCGTGAGCGGCCGAACATTCCAAACCGCTCGATCGGGCTGAGCGTCGACGGGTGTCCCGGACCGACGGCTGACGGAGAGGGGCCAACGACCAGGCGACGTCGCCTGCCACGGCACTAGGTTGGCGCCTCTGACCCGGATCGTCCGGCGTCGATCGAATCAGACAGGAATCCCCATGCGTGAAGCAGTCTTCGTCTCCTACGCCCGTACCGGTCTTGCGAAGGCTGGCCGTGGCGGCTTCAACATCACCCCGGCCATGACCATGGCAGCGCATGCGATCAGCAGCGCCGTCGACAAGGCCGGCATCGAGCCCGAACTCGTCGAGGACGTCGCCCTCGGCAACGGGGCCCACGGCGCCGCCAACCTCGGCCGTCTCGCGTCGCTGCTCGCCGGACTGCCCGTCACCACCGGCGGCAACACCATCCAGCGTCACTGTTCGTCGGGGCTCAACTCGATCGCGATCGCTGCCAACCACATCAAGGTCGACGGCTCCGAGTGTGTGGTCGCCGGTGGCGTCGAGTCGATCTCGATCCCCGGTGGCGGTTTCGGCGGGTCGCTCAACATGGATCCGAAGCTCACCGAGATGTATCCGGCGATCTACATGGCGATGATCGAGACCGCCGACATCGTCGCCGAGCGCTACAACGTGTCGCGCGAGTACCAGGACGAGTACTCCTACACCTCGCAGATGCGCATGGCAGCAGCGCAGGAGAACGGTCTGTTCGAGGACGAGATCGTGCCGATGGACACCAAGATGAAGCTGGTCGACAGAGAGACCAAGGAAGAGTCGATCGTCGACTACACGGTCACCGGCGACGAGTGCAACCGTCCGCAGACCACCCTCGAAGGCCTCCAGAAGCTGCAGCCCGTGCGCGGTGAGGGCAACTATGTCACCGCCGGCAACGCCAGCCAGCTTTCCGACGGTGCCGCCGCCGTGGTGATGATGTCCGACGAGGAGGCGTCACGTCGCAACATCGAACCCCTCGGTGCATTCAAGGGCTGGGCCGTCGCCGGTTGCGAGCCCGACGAGATGGGCATCGGCCCGATCTACGCCGTGCCGAAGTTACTGAAGCGCCACGGCCTCACCGTCGACGACATCGACATCTGGGAACTCAACGAGGCGTTCGCCAGCCAGTGTCTGTACTCGCGCGACACGCTCGGCATCGACCCCGAGAAGTACAACGTCAACGGCGGTTCGATCTCCATCGGCCACCCGTTCGGCATGACCGGCACCCGCTGCGCCGGCCACGTGCTGCTCGAAGGCAAGCGTCGCAACGCGAAGTACGGCGTCGTCACGATGTGCATCGGTGGTGGCCAGGGCGCCGCCGGCCTCATTGAGATCTACTGATCGCAGGGGGCTCTGAGTGTTACTGATGGTGTCAGACACCATCAGTAACGGTCAGCGGCCGGTGTAGGCGGCGGGACGCTTCTCGAGGAAGGCCGCGACACCCTCGCGGTGGTCGCCGGTACGGAACAGTTCGGCCAGGGTGGCGCTCACCCATCGGCCGAGGTCGTCCCAGTCCGGGTCGAGCGCTTCGCGCAGGCCCCGCTTGAGTGCCTGAACCGCAAGTGGAGGATTCGCGGCGATCTCCTCGGCGAGCGCCAGTGCGGTCGGCAGGAGATCGTCGTGGGCGACCACCCGGGACACGAGCCGAAGGTCACGTGCCTCTGTGGCGTCGATCACCCGTCCGGTGAACAGCAGCTCGGCTGCGTGCTCACGGCCGACCAGCTCGACGAGTCGAGCGAGTCCGGCGACGTCGCAGCACAGCCCTCGTTTCACGAACAGCTCACCGAACTTTGCGCGCTCGCTGGCGATCCGGATGTCGGCCATCAGTGCGAGTTCCATTCCCCAGCCGACTGCTGCGCCATTGACCGCGGCGATGACCGGCACGTCGGTGCGCAGCAGGCTGCCGGCGGCCGGGGTGAGGCGCGGCTCGCGATCGGCCCGCTGGAGGTCGGCGCTCGCCGCGACCATCACCTGTTTGACGTCGTCGCCCGAGCAGAACGCCGGGTCCCGGCCGGTGATCACGAGACAGCGGGCGGTGGTGGTCTCCACGGCGTGGGCCAACTCGGCGTAGGTGGTGAAGGTCAGTGCATTGCGGGCGTCGGGCCGGTCGATCGTGATGATCCCGACATGACCGCGCAGTTCGTACTCGATCTCGGTGTACACGGTTCGAGACTGTCATCCAACGGTGCCGCCGCACGGGACGGACGGTGGCTCCGGCCAAGATTCTCGACCACCGATCACCTGGCTCTCACCTGATTCTGACCCAGCTGGCCGAGCCTGGGCCTCGTGGAAAATCCCATCACTCCGCCATACGCCAACCGTCCCTCGTCGATCCCGGGCGAGCCGCTCGCGCATCGGCCGACGGTCGACACCGCCGGCCCCCCGCCCCCGACCTCGACGCCCGGTTGGGAGCCGCCTGCCCCTGTCGTGTCGGATCCCCCTCGGCCACGAGGACGCGCCCGGTTCGGCGCCGGCGTACTCGTCGGCATGGCGCTGACCGGCGCCGCCGTCGGTGGCTATGCCGTCGGCCAGGACTCGTCGGTCAGCACGGCGTCGCCGACGGAGGTGCCGAGCGTTGCGGCTCAGCCGGTCAGCGTGTCGACGGGATCGATCGGTGATCTCGTCGAGGCGGCGCGGCCCTCGGTCGTGTCCGTTCGCCAGGAGGTCACCCAGACCGGCCCGAACGGCGGCACGTCCCGGGGCCAGGCCGCGGGTACCGGCTTCGTGCTGACGGCCGACGGTTACATCGTCACCAACAACCACGTGGTCGCCGAGGGCGACAGTCCAGTCGTCACCTTTGCCGACGGCACCACCGAGCCGGCCACGATCGTTGCGGGCGACCCGAGTCGTGATCTCGCCGTGCTCCGCGTCGATCGCACCGACCTGGTGCCGCTCGCAGTCGGCGACTCCGACGAACTCCGCCTGGGTGACCAGCTGATCGCCGTCGGCTACGCACTCGACCTCAACGGCGAGCCGTCGGTCACCGCGGGCATCCTCTCGGCGAAGAACCGAACCATCACCGAGACGAACGGCGCTCAGCTCGTGAACCTCCTCCAGACCGATACCGCGATCAACCCGGGCAACTCCGGTGGCCCGCTGCTGAACGGTCGTGGTGAGGTGGTGGGCATCAACACTGCCATCGCCGGTCAGGCGCAGAACATCGGCTTCGCCATCGCGATCACTCCGGTGATGGACGTCATCGACTCGCTGCGTGGTGGCAGCGTTCCCGACCGCGCGCTGATGGGCGTCACCACCCAGGCGACCGGCGAAGGTCCCGGTGTCGACGTGATCGAGATCGCCGAAGGCTCCGGTGCAGCCGACAGTTCGCTGCGGGTGGGTGACGTGATCGTCGCTGTCGACGACACCGACATCACCGACCCGACGTCGCTTGGTGCCGCGATCGCTGGATACCAACCCGGCGACACCGTGACGGTCACCGTCGATCGCAACGGTTCGACACAGGACATCGCGGTCATCCTCGGCACCCGACCGACCTGACCAATCGCAACGACGACCGGCGGTTCAGCTCGTATGGAACGGGCGACGAACTCGGCGCCGCGCATGCGCCGGCCTCCATCGATCGACCCGCCTGCTTCCCACCCCGTCATCCGGCAGGATTCGATCGGTTGCCGATCGAATCCTGCCGGAATTCGGGTTGCGCCCCCACGACGACGTTCATGGCTGGAATTCGAGGCCGTCGAAGTCACCTGAGGAGCGCCACCGGTCGATGTGTTGGAAGTAGGCCACCGGACCCTCCGGGTAGGCCATCGAATTCAGCACGCCACGGCGCCCGGTCGACTGGCCTTCGTTGTTGTAGTAGCCGGGCGTGCAGTCCGGCGAGTTCGTCATTCGCGATTGGGCGCCGGCCTCCAGCCGCGCCACCCACGCAGCTTCGGCGTCGGCCGTCACCTCGACCGTCACCTCCGAACCCTCGGCCTCGTCGATCTGGAGTGCGTGATCGATGATCGTCGCGATGGTCGTGCCCGACTCGGCGTAGTTGTGTGGCACGTTCGAGATCAGGTTCGCGGCCTGGCTCAGGGTGACCATGAAGAGGTTGGGGAATCCATGCACGTGGATGCCGTGGAGGCTCTGCATGCCGTCGGCCCATCGTTCGGTGAGGGTCACCCCGTCGCGGCCGGTGGTCTCGAACCCCGACCTTCGGGCCATCTCGGTGCCGACTTCGAAGCCTGATGCGTAGATGACGCAGTCGAGTTCGTAGCGCTCGCCGTTGGCCCATACCCCGGTCTCGTCGATGCGTTCGACACCGCGGCCGTTGGTGTCGATCAGGTACGTGCCGGGTTCGTTGTAGGCGTCGAGGTACTGGTCGTGGAAGCAGGGCCGCTTGCACAGTTGGCGGTACCACGGCTTGAGGGCCTGGGCTGTCTCGGCGTCAGCGACGAGTGCGTCGACGCGGCAGCGGATCTCGGTCATCTTCTCGTCGTCGGAGTCTTCGTAGGCCTTGACGAACGTCTCGCGGGTGAACTCCTCACCGCTCGACATCACCTTGTCGCGGATCCGTTTGCTGATGTCGGTCCAGCCGTCCATCACGAGGTCCTCATCGGCGAAACCACCGGTCTGCAGCGTGGTGAAGTTCATCAGCCACTCGGCCTGCCAACCCGGCTCGAGACTGGTGAACCAGTTGGGGTCGATGTCGTAATTGTTCCGCACGTCGATCGACGACGGCGTTCGCTGGAACACGTACAGCTCTTTGGCTGACCGGGCGAGATGGGGAATGCACTGCACCGCCGTCGCCCCGGTACCGATGATGCCGACACGCTTGTCGCTCAGCCCGTCGAGTGGCGCACCGTCCGGGTCGCCCCCGGTGTAGTCGTAGTCCCACCGGCTGGTGTGGAAGCTGTGCCCCCGGTAGGTCTCGATGCCGGGGATGCCAGGCAGCTTCGGTCGGTGCAGTGGACCGGTACCCATCGCCACGAACCTGGCGCGCATCTCGTCACCACGATTGGTGCGGATGATCCAGCGTCGGGCGTCGTCGTCCCAGGTGAGCGAGGTCACTTCGGTCGAGAACACAGCGTTGTCGTACAACCCGAACGTGCGGGCGATGTTGCGGCTGTGTTCCAGGATCTCGGGGCCGTGGGTGTACTTCTCGCTCGGCATGTGCCCGGTCTCTTCGAGCAGCGGTAGGTACACGAACGCGGCGGTGTCGCACTGGGCGCCCGGGTACCGATTCCAGTACCACGTGCCTCCGACGTCGCCACCCTTCTCGATGATGCGCACGTCGTCGATGCCGGCTTGGCGCAGCTTGGCGCCCGTCACCAACCCGGCAAAGCCACCGCCGATGAACGCCACGGTCACCTCGTCGTGCAGCGTCGCCCGTTCGACTGGCTCGACGTACGGATCTTCGACGTAGTGCTCGAAGATCCCGGTGACCTCGACGTACTGCTCGTTGCCATCGGATCGAAGCCGCTTGTCGCGCTCCGCCCGGTACTTCGCGCGAAGTGCGTCTCG
The DNA here is from genome assembly GCA_038321235.1 of Acidimicrobiales bacterium. Lineage (GTDB taxonomy): Bacteria > Actinomycetota > Acidimicrobiia > Acidimicrobiales > Ilumatobacteraceae > Sva-07. The sequence continues at coordinate 6,219 of JBBQEU010000093.1, forward strand.
GTCGATCTCGGTGCTCGTCCCCATGGTTGCACAGTACAAGTTCTTTCCGCGACGGTGGATGCTGGAGGGTCACGTGGTGGCGCGAGCAGGGATGAACCGGTTGGCGAAGATCGCACCGGCGAACGCCACGCCGGCGCACACGAAGCTGGCCGCATGCATCCCGGTGAGGAATGCCTCGTTGACCTGGGCGATGAACGCCGGCGCCTGCTCGCCGAGTTGACCGGCGATCACGCCGGCAGCACCAACCGATTCCGACGTCACCGACTGCAACTCGGGCGACAACGAGCCGTAGACGCCGCCCGCGTCGTCGAGCGACCGGATGTAGAGAGAACTGAACACGCTGCCGATGATGGCGACGCCGAGCGTGCCGCCGAGTTCGCGGGTGGTGTCGTTCACGGCCGACCCGATGCCTGCCTTCGCCGGGGGGAGCGATCCCATGATCGACTCGGTCGCCGGTGCGGTGGTCAGGCCGAGTCCGAGACCGAGGAACACCATCTGCAGGGCGATCACGAGGTAGCTCGTGTCGACGTCGGCCGACAGTCCGATCCACAGGAACGCAAACGACATCGAGGCGAGCCCGATCGATACCACCCGTGAGGTACCGATGCGCTCGACGATCTTCGGGGCGACGACCGAGGCAACCGCGATCGAGATCGCGACGGGCAGCGTGCGCACGCCGGCCTCGAGCGGGCTGTAGGTCTTGACCAGCTGGAAGTACTGGGTGATCAGGAAGATGAACCCGAAGAGGGCGAAGAACGCTGAGGTGACCGACACGCTCGCGGCGCTGAACCGGAGGTTACGGAAGATCGACACCGGCAGCATCGGGTGCTCGCGTCGCAGCTCCCACAGCACGAACACGACCAACAGCGCGGCGCTGAGGACGAACCCGGCGAGGATCGTCGGATCGAGCCAACCCCACTCCGGGGCCTCGATGATCGTGAACACCAGCGCCGTGATCGCAGCGATCGACAACACGATGCCGCCGATGTCGAGGCGCGGTGCGCCCTCCTCCTTGGAGTCGGGCACGAGCGCAGCGACCCCGACGATCGCGACGATCACGACAGGCACGTTGACGTAGAAGATCGATCCCCACCAGAAGTGTTCGAGCAGCCAGCCGCCGCTGATCGGCCCGGCAGCGACGGCGACGCCGGTGATGGCGCTCCAGATCGCTATCGCCTTGGCCCGCTCCTTGGCGTCGTGGAACACGTTGGTGATGATGGCGAGGGTCGCCGGGAAGATCAGCGCCGCACCGATTCCCATCAGTGCTCGTCCCACGATCAGCTCGCCGGCCGACCCCACCGACCCGGCGTAGGCCGACGTGATGCCGAACACGGCGAGGCCGGCCACCAGCAGCTTCTTGCGGCCGTAGCGGTCGCCGAGGCCGCCGGCGGCGAGCAGCAGGCCGGTGAACACGAGTAGGTAGGCGTCGACGATCCACTGCAATTGGCGGGTGGTCGCGTCGAGGTCGACGGCGAGCGTCGGGATGGCGATGTTCACGATCGTGCCGTCGAGCACGGTGACGAATACGGCTACGCAGACGATGCCGAGGATCGCCCACCGACGTCGGTGGATCGCCTCGTCGATCGGGTGCTGATGCCTCGCCGATCGATCGGTGCGGGCGGGCGGGGGAGTATCGATGGTCATGGGGTCCTCGCTGGTCTGTGGGCGCTGGTCTGTACCCGGGCGGTTGACAGTGACAAGTTGCCACCGTAAAGATCAAACTGGACAATGTCAACATCGCGCTAGAGTGACATGCATGACACCGGACCGCTATCACCACGGCGACCTCCCGAACGCGCTGCGTCATGCGGCCGCCGACGTCATCACCGAGGACGGCCTCGGTCGGTTCAGCCTCCGAGAAGTGGCCCGCCGCGCCGGTGTGTCGCACACCGCGCCTGCCCACCACTTCGGTGACGTCCGCGGGCTGCTCACGTCGCTCGCCGTCGAAGGCTTCGACCACCTGTACGACGCGTCATCCGCGGCGGTCGCCGGCGAATCCGACCCCGCCGAACGGCTCGCGACGATGGGCGAGGCGTACGTGGCGATCGCCACCGACCACCCGGCGCATTGCCAGGTCATGTTCCGCACCGACGTGGTCGACCCCGACGATCCGGCCCTACGTGAGGCGGGCATGCGCGCTCACGGCGTGTTGCGCGACACGGTCCGAGATCTCGTCGAGGCCGAGGGTTTGCACGTCGACATCGACGTGGCGGCCGAGTTGTGTTGGGCGACGATGCAAGGCCTCGTCGTCCTCGAGCCGAAGCTGGCGCTCGTTGATGCACTCCACGGCATGGAGTCGCCGCCGACGCGCGTCCGGGTTCGTCGACTCACCCGCCTCATGCTCGACGGCATCCGCCACGCCGACGACCGACCCTGACCGCCCGGTCCCGGGGATGACGTCTCGACACGCTCTGGTGCGTGTGGGAGTGTGACGTCGTGCAGGTCGCGCTTGCGCTGTATCCGGGGGTGTCGGCCTACGAGTGTGAGGCGTTCACGCTGGTGTTCGACCAACTCGCCGAGGCGCAGCTGGTCGGTGTCGGTTCCCGGGTCGGGCGCGTCGACGGTCCAGGCGGCGGCAACCACATCGATGCGCTCTTCGATCAGGTCACCCAGCCCGATGTCGTCCTCGTGCCGGGCGGCCTCGGGTGCGCTCGCGCTGCCGGCGACGTCGAGTTGCTCCACTGGATTCGCCGCGTCGCTCCGACGTGCGACTGGTTGGCCGCCAGCTCCACGGGCACGGTGATCGTCGCCGCTGCGGGCCTGCTCCGCGAGCACGAGGTCGCGACGCACTGGCTGGCATCGGACCTGCTCGAGTCGTACGGCTCGACGGTGTCGCGCGAACGGATCGTGCAGGTCGACAACATCATCACCTGCGAGGGCGCGATCACTGCCATGCACGTGGCTCTCCTCGTCACGCTGCGTCTCGGCGGCCCTGATGCGGTCGCCCGGGCCCGGGCGGGCATCGAACGCGAGCAGCGCCCCTCGCAACCTCGCACGCAATGGTGGCATCGCCTGCGGTCGCGACCCACCGGCCCAGCCACACCCCGCAACCCCGAGCTCGTCGCCCCCGATGTCATCGAGTTCGAGCCGTTGCGGATCCATCCGCGTTGAGCTCGATGTTGCGCCGACTCGTACGCTGATCCCATGCGCACGCTGTACGACGCCGACCACGAGGCCTTCCGCGACTCCTTCGCATCGTTCGTTGCCAAGGAGGTGACGCCGCGCTACCTCGAATGGGAAGAGGCGGGCATCGCCCCACGTGAGATGTACGCCAACGCAGGCCAGTACGGCTTCGTCGGCATGGCAATCCCCGAGCAGTACGGCGGCGGCGGCACCGACGACTTCCGCTTCAACGCCATCCTCGGCGAGGAGTTCAACGCCGCTGGCATCGGTGGTGCCGGCCTCGGCCTCACGCTCCACAACGACATCTGCACGCCGTACTTCATCGAGTACTGCACCGACGAGCAGGCCGAGCGGTGGATGCCCGGCATCGCATCGGGCGAGCTGATCACCGCCGTCGCAATGACCGAGCCGGGCACAGGCTCCGACCTCGCCGGCATCGCCACCACGGCGATCCGCGACGGCGACGAGTACGTCGTCAACGGCTCGAAGACGTTCATCACCAACGGCATCAACTCCGACCTCGTGATCGTGGCCGCGAAGACCGATCCCACCGAGCGTCACGCGGGATTGTCGTTGCTGATCCTCGAACGAGGGATGGACGGATTCGAGCGCGGCCGCAACCTCGACAAGATCGGCATGCACAGCCAGGACACCGCCGAGCTGTTCTTCACCGATGTCCGGGTGCCGGTCACGAACCTCATGGGTGACGAAGGCAAGGGCTTCACCTATCTCGCGGCCAATCTCGCCCAGGAACGACTGTCGATCGCGATCGCCGGCGTCGCTGCTGCCCGCGCTGCGCTCGGATGGACGCTCGACTACGTCGGCGAGCGCACCGCGTTCGGTAAGTCGATCGGCGCGTTCCAGAACACCAAGTTCGTGCTTGCGGAAGTGGCGACCGAGATCGACGTCACCCAGGCCTACGTCGATCAGTGCATCCTGCAACTCAACGCGAAGCAGCTCACCCCGGCGATGGCGGCCCAGGCCAAGTACTGGTGCACCGACCTGCAGAACCGGGTGGTCGACCGCTGCCTGCAGCTGTTCGGCGGCTACGGCTACATGACCGAGTACCCGATCGCCCGCGCCTATGTCGATGCGCGAGTCACGTCGATCTACGGCGGCACCAACGAGGTCATGAAGACCATCATCGCCAAGTCGATCGGGCTGTGAGGCACCGATGATCCGCCACGTCGTCGTGTTCCGCTGGAACGATGCGGTCACCGACGAGCAGCTCGATGCGATGTCAGCAGCGCTCGACGCGCTGCCCGCCTCGATCCCGGAGATCGTCACCTACCGTCACGGGAGCGACCTCGCGTCGGGCCCGACGAACTTCCACTACGCGATCACCGCCGACTTCGCGAGCGTCGACGATTTCACCGTGTATCGCGATCACCCCGAGCACCAACGCTTCATCGCCGAGCACATCACCGGACGCGTCGCCGATCGAGCAGCCGTGCAGTTCGAGTTCACTGACTGACAATTACATCAGGGGTCAGACCCGCGATGTAATCGAGGGTGATTACAACCCGGGTCAGACCCCTGATGTAATCGGCTCGGACTTGCGGAGCTGGTACTTCCAGAGGCCGAGCGTGCCGAGGCCGACTGGGATGATCAACAGCCAGGTGATCACCCGGAACACGAGGATCGCTGCGGTGATCTGGTTGACGAAGTCCGACCCTGCTGCCGCAGTGAGCAGACCGATGTAGGCGATCTCGCTGACACCGGCGTCGCCGGCGGTGATCGGGAACACGGTGAGACCCTGCACCAGTGCGAAGACCACGAAGATCTCGGTCCAGCGCAGCTGGCCCTCTCCGATCCCGGTGAATCGGAGACACATCAAGAGCAGGGCGAACTTGGTCGCCGAGGTGAGCACCGTGGCCCACGTGGCCACCAGCCACCGCTCGCGTAAGGTCTGCACCGCGCTGGCCCGTGCGGCGACCATCTGGGACGGGAGATCGTCGGGCGTCGGTTTACCCAGGAGGCGCAACACCCTCGACCACACCGGCGCGATCAGGCGACCGGCCTGCTCGGTGCGGTCCTCGGAGCCGAGCACGAACGCGAGCACCACCACGGCGAGGCCGACGATCAGGCAGATCGTCACCACGGTCTGCATCGTGTCGCCCAGCGGCGCATCGGACACGACCAGCCCGATCGCAGCGATGATCGGCAACACCAGCTTGATGCCGATACTGAAGATGCCCCCAGCCGCGACGGCGAGTGTTGCCTCGCTGGTGGTGCGTCCCCACGAGGTGAGCATGCGATAGCGAATCGGCAGGTCGCTCGGGCCGGGGACCACCGAGGTGATCGACGCGGGGCCGAGAAATGCAACGATGCCGTGTCGCACGGCGAGGCCGGGCACGAGCGACGCCGTCAGGAGTCCTTGGGCGGCGATCCAGATGATCCACATGCTGGCCAGCGAAATGATCTCGGCGTCGTCGAGCGAGCGGACCGCAACCATGATCTCGTCGAGTTCGAGGTCCTCGAACGTGGTGGCGAGGATCCAGCCGGAGATGCCGAGCGCGGCGACGATGAAGACGATTCGGAACAGGATCTTGCGGATGCTTCGGCGAGGTGCCTCGGGGAGTTCGTCGTCGAGGAGTTCGTCGTTGCGGAGTTCATCGTCAGGTGTCGTCATGACCGTCCTCGATACTGTCGCGTACGGCTGCCACCAGGGCGGATCGTGCCTCGAGGACGGGCGGCACGAGACCGACCCGATCGCGCAACCTGACCCGACCGATCAGGACGACAGCCTGGCGAAACACCGGCGGCCACACGATCAACGCCACGACCCCGCCGAATGCGACTGCGATGCCGTCGGCAACGGCGACCCACCCGTCGCCGAGCCACATGCCCATCACGATCCAGGTGGTCAGCAGCGTGACGAGCCCCAGCAGGAGCCGCACCGTTCCCTTGGTTGCGGACGACCGCACCAGTCCGGTGCCGACGACGACGACGAACAACGCCGGGAGATGGATCAACGTGACCGTCACCAGCAGCGAACCCGCCACGAACAACACGAGCGCCGAAAGTACGAGTCGGCCGATCGACACACGGTCGGGGCGGAGCTGGCGGGCGTCGATCCCGAGCAGTTGGAGCCGCGTGGCGAAGTGGCGGTAGGCGTCGACCACTCGACGTCGGTTCTCCGCCGAAGCGGCGGCGAGTTGTCGAGCCACGACCTCGCTGGCGCCGAACGAGGCGTCGACCCGCCCGGTTGCGTCGCACCGTTCCTCGCGCGCCGCTGCCCGCAAGGTTTCGCGTTCGTCGAGGTCGGCGAACTGCGGCGACACCCG
>JBBQEU010000094.1:0-12584 GCA_038321235.1 Acidimicrobiales bacterium
CGTATCGAATCCGCAGTCGCTTCCGGGCGGTTGAGGTAGCCCTTGATCACGATCGCCCCGCGGACGCACAACTCACCGGGTTGACCGGCCGGCACCTCGTTGTCGTTCTCGTCGACCAACTTCGCTTCGAGGGTGGGAACCACGCGACCGCACGACGACGGCTTGGCGACGTAGAGGCTGCCAGAGTTGGCAGTGACGATGCCGTGGGTCTCGGTGAGCCCGTAACCGGTGCTCGGTGCTCCACCGGCGAGCGACTTGTCGATCTTGTCGACGAGGTCGGGTTGCAGTGGCGCGCCGCCACCGCCCATCCCGGCGAGTGTGGAGGTGTTGCGCGTCGCCCAGTCGGGATGCATCAGCAGCTCACGGCTCATCGTCGGCACGCCGGAGAAGTTGGTGACGCCTTCTCGTTCGATGAGTTCGAGTGCACGCCCTGCATCCCACTTGTAGGTGAACACGATGCGCCCGCCCGAGATGGTCGCTGGATGCAGCAGGCAGTTGTTCGCAGTCACATGGAACAGCGGCGTCGGTGCCATGAACACTGCCTGCTTCGGCTGCCCGCTCTCGTCGGTTGGTGCCGGCGGCGGCGCGACGCCTGCCTTCGCCGACGCAAGGCCGGCGACGGTGGTCATGAACACGATGTTGAGCAGGTTGTGCACCGACCCACGATGGGTCAGCTGCGCGCCCTTCGGGAACCCGGTGGTGCCCGAGGTGTAGAAGATGCACGCATCGTCGTCGGATTCGATCTCGACGACCGGCAGGTCGGCCGGGGCCGCTGTGGGATCGATCACGTCGTCCCAACGCTCGGCGCCGTCGGGGAGCTCACCGTCGAAGCGGATCGTCATCAGGGCGAGCGGTGCGTCGGCGCGCAGCTCATCGAGCACGGGCAGCAACCGCTCGACGCGTTCGCCGTCGGCGATCAGCACCTTCGGCTTCGAGTCGGACAACCCGAACTTCATCTCCTCCGACGTCCACCAGGCGTTCATGCCGACCACGGCGGCACCGATCGAGATCGCAGCCCAGTACCCGAACACCCACTCCGGGTAGTTCCGCATGGCCAACGCCACCCGGTCTCCCGGCTGCACGCCGTGGACGTCGACGAGCCGTGCCGCGAGCGCCCGGATGATGGCATCGGACTCGGCGAAGGTGTATCGCTCGTCTTCATACACGACGTAGTCGCGGTCGCCGTAGCCACGCGCCATCTCCCAGACCGTGCGCATCGTCGGCAGCGCCGATTCGAACACTCGGATCGGCACCCCCCGCACCTCGATCACCTTGGTGGCGAACTGCGCCCCCGGTGCCGTCAACTCGTCCCACGCCTCTTGGTACTGCTCGATCATGGCGGGCATGATCGCAGCGTCGGGCTCCGAATTCCTAGTCGGGGCCGTCGGACTCGAGCATCAGCGTTCCGTCGGCGATGACGTACGCCGCGGCCATCGCGTCACTGTGCGTCAGTGACAGGTGCCAAGTGACCACGCCGGCTTCGGCGGCCAGTTCGGCGGCGCGGCCTGACAGTGCGAGCGATGGTCGACCTGATGGCGCGCGCTCGACCCACGCCTCGTGGAACCCGAAGGCACCGAGGCCCACGCCGAGCGACTTCATCACCGCCTCGCGGGCTGCGAAGCGAGCAGCCAACGACGGCACGGGGTCAGCCTGCGGCGCGACGTAGGCAAGTTCGACCTCGGTGAACAGCCGGGTGCGCATCGACGGCGTTCGTTCGAGCGAACGGCGGAAGCGTTCGATGTCGACGAGGTCGACGCCGATTCCGATGACGCTCACCGGCGCGCGCTCACCGACGCCAGTGATCGGCGGCGTCGGAGATCGGCTCGATCAGCAACTCGGCAACCGGCAACTCGCCGAGCAGCGACTCGTCGAAGCTGCCCTCGGTTTCGGTGACCCAGTCGACGAGGCGGTCGTAGCGGCGGTCGTAACCCTGCAGGACCCCTCGCATCACCGCGGCCGGAAGCCGCTCGTGGAACGCGAGGTGCAGCAGCGTGATGCCGGTGGTCTCGCCGCCCTTCACCTCGGGCACGAGGGCCACCGTGCGTCCGTCACTACGACCGACGGCGACGAGCACCTCGCGTTCCGATGCCACCCGATGCTTGGTGCCGCGCAAGTCGGCGCCGTGTTCGACACGGCTCGGGAGGTCCCGCGAGATACCGCCCCGGTCGATGATCGAGATGGTGTCGCCATCGATGCGGTACCGGGTGTAGCCGCGCACGTCGGCCACGGCCGGATCGAGGTCGGCCAGCACTTTGAGCGTGCGGTAGCTCAGCACGTCGCGTCCAGCACCCGCAGCGAGGACCGCCTGTACGAGTGGTCGGTCGATGACGTCCTCGTCGCTGCGAGAGATCCCCACCGTGACGGTCTTGGCCTGGTGCTTGATCGTGTCGACCGGACGGGTCAACTCCTCGATCGCCCGGGTGAGCGCTGTCACGACGTCGTCGATCAGCGCTGCCGGGGTCCCGACCTTGCCCGATTGTTGCTGATACTGCTCGACCGGACGGTCGGACGAGACGTCGCGCAGCAATCCGTACAGTTGCGCCGCGGTGGACGCTTCGAGATGACCGTCGTACAGCCCTGAACGCAGGCTGTCCTGGAATCTCTCGGCCGGCCTGCGCAGTTCGATGCGCAGGCGAGCCACGACCTCGTCGCCCGACAGGTGCTCGCCGACGAGCCGCTCGATCGTCTCGCGCGCTTCGCGCAGCGGGTTCGCCGAAGCGTCGATGGCGAGTGCTGCTTCGTAGCCGAAGAGGTGGCCGACCATTGCGGACAGCACGAAGCCGAGGGCGGGGTCGACCGGCGGCACGTTGATGGTGGCCGCAGCGTTGTATCTGGTCTCGCCGTCGTTGGCCACCACGATCGGCGTGGCCTTGTGGGCGGTGAAGATGGCCACTTCCTTGGCGACGTCGTCGGCGGTGGACCCGACGAGGCCGGCCGCACAGACCAGGATCAGCGGCTCGGACGACAGATCGATGTGCTTCTTGTCTTCGGTGGAGTCGCAAGCGATCGACTTGTAGCAGAGCTCGCTGAGCTTGATCCTGACCTCTTCGGCAGCCACCTTGTTCGGGCCGTTGCCGACGACTGCCCAGTAGCGCTTGTGTGGAGCGAGGCGGCGAGCTGCATCGGCGATGACATCACGGCGAGTGAGCACCTCTCGAAGTGCATCGGGCAACTCGCGCAACGAAGCGAGGAGGTCGGAACGTCGGCGCGGGTCACCGATCCCAGCCGCTTCGGCGATCGCGCACGACAGCAGCGCTCCGGCGGCCACCTGTGCATAGAACGCCTTGGTGGAGGCAACGCTCATCTCCACGTCGCGCCCATCCGAGGTGTACAGCACTCCGTCGGCCTTGTCGGTGAGGTCGCTGCTTCGCCGATTGACGATCCCGATCACCGCAGCCCCCCGGGAACGCAGGAGGTCGACCGTACGGTTCGTATCGGTCGTGGTCCCCGACTGGCTGACGGCGATGGCGAGCGTGTCGCTCATGTCGAGTCGCATCCCGAACCCCGAGAGCTCGGTGGCGGTGATCGCGTCGACGTCGAGGGTGGCGTTGGTGAGTTCGTCGAGGATCGCTGCGGTGCTCTGGCCGGCGACGGCGGCGGTTCCCTGCCCGATGACACGAATTCTGGTGATCGTGCCAGCGGCGAGCCGGGCAGCCACGTCGACGGGAAGCGCGCGTTGGCCGACGTCGGCATGGAGCAAGCCGTCGCGCTCGACGATCTTGCCGCGGAGCGTCTTCGCGAAGCTCGCTGGCGCCTCGGAGATCTCCTTGAGCAGGAAGTGTGGGGCGTCGCCGCGATTGATGTCGCGAGTGGTGACCTCGGCGGTCGCCACATCGTGGGCATCGATCGGCAGTCTGGAACCGTCGTAGGCGAGGCGCACGATCCCGTCGAGTTCTCCGGCGTGAGCACCGTCGAGCATCACGATCTCGCCGCCGTGTTCGCCATCCATGCGCACGTACTGCGGCGTCTCCTCGACCACACCGTACGGTTCGCTCGCCACGATGTAGCAGTCGTCGGCGAGGCCGATGTAGAGCCCCTGACCGCTCCCGCGTAGAGCGAGGAACAGTTGCGATGGCGCCTCGGCGCTGGCGACACCGATCGCCACCGATCCCTCGAATTCGGCAACCGTGCGGCGGAAGGCCTCAGCAAGATTCGTCGTGGCGGCGTGGCGGGCGACGAGCGCCGGGATCACCTTGGCATCGGTGGTGATCGTCGACGCGATGCGCAGTCCGTGTTGTGCTCGCAGGTCGGCGTGGTTGTCGACGTCACCGTTGAGCGCTGCGACGACATAGGGCGGGGCGGTCCCACCCGGCTCTTCGAGCTCGACCGAGTTCAGCGGGTGCGTGTTGGGCTCGCTGATGATGCCGACGCTGGCCCATCGGGTATGGCCGAGGATTGCCACCCTCGCCGCCGGCGATTGCACCGCCCGACGCAGGAGCTGGTCTGCGTTCAGCGCCCGTCGGAGGGCGGACGTGTTGTCTCCGAGCTCGCCGATCTCCGCGGCGGCCTTGTAGACGAACGACAGGCACGCTCCGGCGTCGACGACGGCGCCCGACTGGAACAACGGGTCGACGCCACGCCCCGCCACGAGGGTCGCCAACGCGTCGGCTTCGATGTCGTGGCCCCAGACGAAAACGTGGAGCCCTGCTGAGTCGCGTCCGCGCACCTCGAGGCGATCGATCGCCGAGAAGGCTTGTTGGACGGCGAGATATCCGCCGAGTGCGGAGGCCGGTGCGTCACGCCCTGCAAGTGCCTCGACCTGGCGAGCGGTGCGAAGCCGATCGTGCCGGATCGCCCAGAGGGCATCCTTCAGATCGATCAGCTCGGCGTTCGCTCGTTCGAGTCCTTCTGCGTCGATCTGCTCGGCGTTGCTGTCGAGGCGACGCTCGATGTCCGATGTCGCAGCGTCGATCTGATCGAGCCGGGCGGTGATCGCCGCCACCACGTCGACATGGCCGACCAGCGCCAGCACGCCGGGCAATCCACGCAACGCTTCGTCGACAACTCGTGCATGTGCGGTTGCTCCGACCACGTCAGCAGGCGTCGACGAGATCGCAGCCCCTGAACGGTCCAACCCGGCGAGGAGATCCGTGGACTCGGGCGTGGCTCGCGTCGGGGGTCGGCTGACGATGCCGATGATGCCGCACATGGCCAGTCAGGCTACTCCCGGTTCAACCGACGTGAGGGGCGACACTCAGCCAGCGAGACGCTGGGCTGCGGCGGCGAGAGTGGCGGCGACGCCCTGGGCTCGATCGTGCGTCGGTGCTTCGACCATCACTCGCACCAGCGGTTCGGTACCACTCGCACGGACCAGGACGCGTCCCTCGTCACCGAGGTCGAGTTGCGCGGCAGCGATCTCGTCCGCGAGGCGATCGGCGGCATCGGGCATGCGATGCGCCACGCGTACGTTCACGAGCACCTGCGGGAGCGACGTCATTGCATCCGCCGCGATCTCGGCGAGCGGACGGCCAGCGCGCTGCACGGCATCGAGCAGCGCGACTGCGGTGAGGATGCCATCGCCAGTGGTTGCGTGATCAGCGAAGATCACGTGGCCCGACTGCTCACCGCCGAGCGAGAACCCACCGGCGGCCAGCGCTTCGAGCACGTACCGGTCTCCGACCGCGGTCTCGACCACCTCGATACCCGTCTCGCGCATCGCGAGACGAAACCCGAGGTTGGTCATCACGGTCACCACGACGGTGTCGTGACGGAGCTCGCCCCGAGCACGCAGATCGTTCGCGACGATCGCAATGATGTGGTCGCCGTCGACGACGGTGCCAGCGTGATCCACGGCAATCAGGCGATCAGCATCACCGTCGAGGGCGATACCGACCTGGGCGCCGTACTCGATCACGGCCTCGGCAACGAGCGATGGTGCCGTCGCTCCGCATCGATCGTTGATGTTGCGCCCGTCGGGTGACGCCGCCACCACGACGACCTCGGCACCGGCAGCCCGCAACACCTCGGGGCCGATCTGGTGGGCAGCACCGTTCGCAGCGTCGAGCACGATGCGCAGCCCATCGAGACGCAGACCCTCGAGAAAGCCGACCACGTGAGCGATGTACGCGCCGTGATCGGCAGACGCGTCGACGATCGAGCCGGCCGCGTCGGCGGGGGTGACCGCGTCGAGCCGCCCGAGTTCGGCCTCGATGCGCCGTTCGACCTCATCGGTCAGCTTGACGCCGCCGCAGGCGAACAGCTTGATCCCGTTGTCGGTCCACGGGTTGTGAGAGGCCGACACGACGGCGCCGAGCGCGCCACGTCGTTGCGCTTCGAACGCGACCTGCGGCGTCGGGGCGACGCCGACTCTGACGACTTCGAGCCCCTCGGCGGCGAACCCGTCGCAGAGCGCTCGATCGAGGACATCGGTCGATTCGCGGGTGTCGCCACCCACGACGACCGTGGTGACGCCGTCTCCACCGAGCACACGGGCCGCTGCACGACCGAGTCGGGTGGCGACGTCGGTGGTCAGTTCGCTGAGCGCGACGCCACGGACTCCGTCGGTGCCGAACTGCATCGGGCGGACCCGGTCAGCGCTTGGTGAACTGCGGCGCCTTGCGGGCCTTCTTGAGGCCGTACTTCTTGCTCTCCTTCTTGCGCGAGTCACGCGTGAGGAGGCCGGCCTTCTTCAGAGTTGCGCGGCTCTCGGGATCGATCTCGAGGAGCGAGCGGGCGATCGCCATGCGCAGCGCACCGGCCTGGCCGCTCGCGCCACCACCGTGGATCGACGCTGTGATGTCGTAGTTCTCGCGAGTGTCGGTCACGGTGAGCGCCTCGGTGACGACCATCCGCGACACCGCAGTGGGGAAGTACGCGTCGAGTGTCTTGCCGTTGATCGTGAACTGGCCCGTGCCGGGGCGGAGCTGGGCCCGGGCGACGGCTCGCTTGCGGCGGCCGGTGGTCTGAGTGAGCGGTGCGGTTCCCATGTGTGTGTCTCTCTGGTGCAATCGGTTGTTCAGCGGGCCTTGGCGGCCGGGAACTCGAGCTTGGTGGGGGTCTGTGCGGCGTGCGGGTGGGTCGGTCCGGCGTACACCTGGAGCTTCAGCAGTTGCTGGCGTCCGAGCGGGCCCTTGGGGAGCATGCCGCGGATCGACTTGCGCAACGCCTCTTCGGGCTTGCGGGCGTGGAGGTGGGCGTAGGTCTCGGACTTGATGCCACCGGGATAACCGCTGTGGCGGTAGACCATCGTGCGCTCGGCCTTCCCAGCGGTCATCACGATCTTGTCGGCGTTGACGATGATCACGTGATCGCCGGTGTCGATGTGCGGCGCGTAGGTGGGCTTGTGCTTGCCGCGCAGGATTCGAGCGACCTCGGTGCACAGACGGCCGAGCACGAGGCCTTCGGCGTCGACGACGTGCCACGCACGCTGGATCTCACTGGCTTTGGGGGTGTACGTAGGCATGGCACAATCAATCTGTCGAGAGTCGAAGAGTCAGGTATCCCGCTACGGGGAACCGTGAAATGATACGGCCGTCGGCACCGCCCTCCAACCCGCGTCCGCTGAGCAAACCGGGTGGCGCCGAAGTCGTCCGTGCCGAGATTGTCCAATTCTGACGATCCAGGCCCCGTAGCCTCAAGTTCATGGGTACGCAGGCCGATGAAGGCTCATGAGTTCCGCCAACTCGGACGCACCCTCGGTCGACCACCTCGCCGACCCCGTTTTCGCCGTCGATCCCAGCGGGTTGCTGCGCTATGCCAACGACACCGCGGCCGACGTGCTCGGTTGGGATGCCACCGAGTTGTTCGGCACCGACGTGCTCGACCTGGTTCACCCCGACGATCTGACGTTGGCCACCTCGGCACTGCAGACCGTGCGGGAGAAGGCCTTCGGCGACCTGCTCACATTGCGGATTCGTACCGGTCGCGGCACATGGCGATATCTCGAGTTCCGTGGGACGTATCGGCAACCCGATCTGTCCGACCCGTTGGCCGGTCTCGTCGTGATCGTCGCACGCGACGTCACGGATCGTCACCGGCTCGAGTTCGACCAAGGCGACACCGAGGTGCTGCGCGCCGTGATGGCCAACATGCACGGCATGGTCATCTTGACCGACCCCCGCGGGTTCGTCCGATCGATCAATGGCGCCGTGACACGGCTGCTCGGCCACGATCCAGAGAACGTGCGGGGCCGAATGATTCTCGATTACCTCCACGCCGATGACCGCGACACCGTGCTCGACGCCGCGCAACGGCTCGGGCCCCAAGGGTCCCTCACACTCGACGCCCGCGTCCTGACCGCCGATGGCACCCCGCTCATCTGCGAGTTCACGATGAGTAATCTGCTCGACGACCCCGTTGTCGAGAGCTTCGTGATCAGCGCCCAGATCGCGACGTCATTGGCCGACGCTCGCGAACGAGTCGAGTTCCTGGCCGAGCACGACAGTCGGACCGGGCTGCTCAATCGCGACGGCTTCATGCGAGCGGCACACGAGATGATGCAGGCGGGCGCCGGTCTGGGCATCTTGATCGTCGACATCGTGCACTTCCGCTCGATCAACGAGCTCTACGGCGAGCCGGTCGGCGACGCCGTGCTCTCCGCAGTGGCCGAGCGTGTCGATCAGATCCGCTGGCCCGACCTGATCACCGCCCGCTTCGGCGGTGACGAGTTCGTGTTGGCGATCTCTGCGTCGAGCTCAAATGCGGTCGAGATGCTGCGCGAGCGAGTCCGACGCGACGTCGCCCAACCGATCTCGATCGACGGCCAGGAGGTCCATTTCGACATCCGTACGGCGATGGCCTTCGAGGCGCGACCCGAGGTACTCGACGCGCTCCTGGTGAGCGCGAGCAACGACCTGATGTCGGCCAAGCGGTTCACCGAGCCCGACACCGGCGGCATCTCGGTCGATGCGATCAACGAGCGACGACGCCAACTCGAACTCCTCCGTGCCGCGCTCGATGACGGGCAGATCCAGCCGTTCTTCCAGCCGATCTGTTCCGCCGACGGAACCATCATGGCGGTCGAAGCACTCGTTCGATGGGTACATCCGCTGCGCGGTGTTCTCGGTGTCGGCGACATCCTCCCGCTGGCCCGGATGGCCGGGCTCGCCGAAGCGGTCGACGATCAGGTGCTCGACAAGGCCTTGGAGTTCGCTGTGCGACTCGCCCAGGTCGGCCATCCCGAGATCCAGCTCCACGTCAACGTCGATCCCAAGGCGATCTCCCGGGCGGTGTGGGGCGCATCGTTCCTCGAGCGGTGCCGACGCTCCGGTGCAGATCCGACGCAACTGGTCGTCGAGATCACCGAGACCGATCTCCTCTCGCCGGGGGCGGCATCGTTGGCCAACCTGCACAAGATCCGCTTCGCCGGTACCCACGTGTCGATCGACGACTTCGGAACGGGCTACTCGAGCCTCGCTCACCTTCTCGAGCTCCCGATCGACGGCGTGAAGATCGACCGTCGATTCGTGGCTGGCATCGACATCGATCCTGCAGCGACGAACCTCACGACGGCGATCCTCGGCCTGAGTGTCAGCCTCGGGTTGGACTGCGTGGCCGAAGGCGTCGAGCAGCCCTACCAGCGAGACCGTCTCGCCCAGCTCGGCTGTCGCTCATTCCAGGGCTGGCTGTTCGCTCCAGCAGTGGCCGCCGACGAGCTGTTGGCGATGTTGCCACGCATCGACCTGGGCGATGCCGAGTCCCTGAATGACGCCGATCAGGTGTCCCAGCGCCTGCCGCTGTAGTCGACGGACCACAGCACCAGGCCCGTCGGCGGGGCCACCTGTCCCGCAGCGTTGCGATCATGCGCTGACAAGATCCCGGGGATCGAATCAGCGCGTCGTCGACCGAGTCCGACATCGACCAGCGTGCCGACGATGCTGCGAACCATCTGATGACAGAACGACGAGGCGGTGATCTCGAAGCGCAGCAGCGATGGCCCCCACTGCGAATCGTCTGCCAGAGCCCAGGTCGCGGCGTGGAGATGGCGCATCAGGCTCGGTTCGTCGACTCCCGCTGGAGGTTTCGGGCGACGACAGAACGACGAGAAGTCGTGCTCGCCGTGCAGGGCCGCGGCGGCGAGGTTCATTGCTGCGAGATCGAGCTCGTGAGGCACGTGCCAGGTGGAGCGAGCCGCGAGCGGGTTCGGGGCCGGCGCGTTCCAGACGTGGTAGTGGTAGGTGCGACCCGTGGCCGAGAACCGGGCAGAGAACGTCGGGTCCGCCCACCTGGCGTCTCGCACCGAGATGTCGGGACTGCACATCGCGTTGATGCTGCGCTGGAGTCGGCCGAGATCGGTGGTCGACGGGAGTTCTCCAGAGACCACCTGGCCCCAGCCGTGCACGCCAGCGTCGGTGCGTCCAGCACCGGTGAGTTGGGTCGGACACCGCACGACCGTCTCGACGGCTCGGCGGAGTTCTCCCATGACGGTTCGCACGCCGTCGCTCTCGGCGAACCCGCGGAAGTCGGTGCCGTCATAGGCGACCGTCAGGTGGACATTGCGCGTGTCGTGCACGCGACCGTCCCCCTCGTGCTCAGACGAGTTCGATGCGCGCCATCTGCGCGTTGTCGCCGGAGCGCGGACCCATCTTGAGGATCCGGGTGTAGCCGCCGTTGCGCTCGGCGTACCGAGGGGCCACGTCATGGACCAGCTTGTAGGTCATTTCCTTGTCGCCGAGGAATGCCTCGATCTGACGGATGCGATGGACCTGCATCGGGCCCGCTTCCTGCGCCTTCTTCGCCTTGGTGATCAACTTCTCGGCGATCGGTCGGAGGTGCTTGGCCTTCGCCTCCGAGGTGGTGATCGCCTCAGCAGCGAACAGCGACGCGGCGAGGTTGGCCATCATGAGGCGCTGGTGGGCAGCGGAGCTACCGAAGCGGCGGGAGCGGCGTGGAGTGGGCATCGTTCAATCGTCTTTCGTTACGTGCGTCGCAGCGATCAGCCGCGAAGCGTGAGGCCACGCTCATCGAGCTTGGCCTTGACCTCGTCGAGGCTCTTCTGGCCGAAGTTGGTGATGTTGAGCAGGTCGTCCTCGGTCTTGGTCAGCAATTCGCCGACCGTGTTGACCTGGGCCCGCTTGAGGCAGTTGTTGGGACGCTCGGACAGATCGAGGTCCTCGATCGGAAGGTCGAGGTCGGGGGAGCTGACGGCGGCATCGACGATCTCGCCCAGTTCGAGACCCTTGGGCTCGTCGGACATCGTGGCGACGAGGTCGACCAGCGAGCGCAGGGTGGCGCCGGCGGAGGCCAGTGCGTCAGCAGCGGTGATCGAACCGTCGGTCTCGATCTCGATGACGAGGCGGTCGTAGTTCGTCGACTGCTCGACACGGGTCGGCTCGACCTGGAACGACACCCGGCGCACCGGGCTGAAAATCGAATCGATCGGAATCACGCCGATCACTCGGTTGTCGTCTTCGCGGTTGCTCGAGAGGTAGCCACGTCCCTGTTCGACGGTGAGGTCGATGGCCAGGCGGCCCTTGGAGTTGAGCGTGGCGATGTGGAGGTCCTTGTTGAGCACCTCGACGTCGGACGGGCACTCGATGTCGCCAGCCGTCACCGCGCCGGCACCCCGAGCGTCGAGGCGCATCGCGACGGGTTCGTCGGACACGGAGGTGACGACGATGTCCTTGAGGTTCAAGATGATGTCGGTGACATCCTCGGCGACGCCGGGGATCGTGTCGAACTCGTGGAGTGAGTCGTCGAAGCGGG
Organism: Acidimicrobiales bacterium; assembly: GCA_038321235.1. Classification (GTDB taxonomy): domain Bacteria; phylum Actinomycetota; class Acidimicrobiia; order Acidimicrobiales; family Ilumatobacteraceae; genus Sva-07. The sequence continues at coordinate 11,644 of JBBQEU010000094.1, forward strand.
CGGTGGTGATCGCTGCGCCAGGGATCGACGACAGCAAGGTGCGACGCAGCGAGTTGCCGAGCGTGTGCCCGAAGCCGGGCTCGAGGGGGCCGACCGCGAAACGACCGCGGTTGTCGGACTCCTCACCGAGAGCTTCGATGGTGGGGCGCTGCATGACGAGCATTGGTGCCGGGACCTTTCCAGGTGTTCGGGTGACGAGCGGGGAACGTTCGAGAGACGGGGATTACTTGGAGTAGAGCTCGACGATGAGCGACTCGCGCACGGGGACATCGATGTGCTCGCGTTCGGGCAGGCTGCGAACGGTCACGGCCTTGCCTCCGTCGCTCGCTTCGAGCCACCCGACGAGCGAGCGATCGAGCGTGTCGATGTTGTGCTGGATCACGATCATCTTCTGCGCCTTGGGCGACAGGGAGACGACGTGGCCCTTCTTGCTGCGGAAGCTGGCGATGTCGACGCGCTTGCCGTCGACCTGGATCAGTCCGTGGTTCACGAACTGTCGGGCCTGCGGACGGCTGGAGGCCCAACCGGCGCGGTAGACGATGTTGTCGAGCCGCTGCTCGAGCATGCGGAGCAGGTTCTCACCCGTGGGGCCCTGGAGCCGCTGGGCCTCGAGGTAGGTCTTGTGGAACTGCTTCTCCAACACGCCGTAGATGTACTTGGCCTTCTGCTTCTCCTTCATCTGGGCGAGGTACTCGCTGCCGGCGTTACGGCGACGGGTGCGGCCGTGCTGGCCAGGAGGGAAGGGACGACGCTCGAGCGCCTGTCGGCCCTTTTCGTTCTCGAAGATGTTGACCGACAGACGGCGCGAGATGCGCACCTTGGGTCCGGTGTAACGAGCCATGACTCAGTCTCCTCTTTAACCGCGGCGACGCTTCGGCTGGCGGCACCCGTTGTGGGGAACCGGTGTGACGTCTTTGATCGAGGTGACCTCGATGCCGGTC
>JBBQEU010000095.1:0-12232 GCA_038321235.1 Acidimicrobiales bacterium
CATTCCGCAGCCTGGCCACACACCGACCGAGCAACTGCTCAGTCGTGGCGACGCTGGCGTGGTCGATTTCCGTATGGCGGAGCCTGCGACGCTTCGCCCTGAGCCGCAACGCGCGCAGTCGACGAGCCCGGTCGTCGGGCCACCGGTCCCGTTCCGGATCGCAGTGATCGGAAGCGAGCCCACCGCCGTCGCGGCCGTGGCTGCAACAGCGGATGGCGGAGATCTCGTCATCGAGGTACTCGACGACATCCGACCGGAGTGCCCGCTGTCGACGACCGTCACCGTCGGCTGCCCGACGCCGGCGGACCGGCTTCGCACTCTCCAGGCTCGCGGCGCGGTCGATGCTGTGGTGATCGCGGTGGGACCTGTCGAGGACGCCGACCTCGAGCCTCGGAGCGCTGCGGTCGATTCCGGTTCGGCACTGGTGGATTTCGGAGCCTCGCAAGTCGCTGCCTCGAGCGCTCTCGAAGCGCTGGTCGCCGACGCCTGGAATGCTGACATCGGCGTCGTGCTCTACTCGACCGGGAAGCGGTTCGCCGCCTTCGACCAGCAACTCGTCGAACTCGCCTTTGCTGCGCCGTCCATTCGCTCCGTCGTTCGAACCGAGACGGAATTGGCGTCGGCCGTACGCCTTCGGGCACGCGCCGATGGCCGGTCGAACGGTGGCGGACCCGTGGACGACCGCGCGTTGAGGGTGCTCGTCGTCGGTGACTCGACATCGCTCACCCTGGCGATGGCGTTGAGCGACGGCAGCGACGGTCGACTCGACGTCCTGTGGGCAGGCGCGAACGGCTGCCCGCTCGCTGCGGTCGAGGCGACCCGCACATCGTCCGACGATGAGTGGACGACGGCGTCGTGTGAGCCGTACGAGACCAAGCTGCCACCCCTGCTCGCATCGTTCGCGCCGCAGGCGTTGCTGGTCGTGTCCGGACCGATCGAGCTCGCCGAGCACCGATTCGCCGGCGATCCGACCGCCCGGGTTGCGGGCGATGCGGCATTCCTCGGAGCGCGCGATGCGGCAATCGAGTCGCTCGCCGAGTTGACCCACGGTGACGTCCCGATCCTGGTCGCCGACATGCCTGCGATACACACAGGTCTGTTCTCGTCGCGCGAGATGACGAGACCTGCCCGGCTCGACGCGCTCAACGATCAGATCGACACATGGGACCGTGGGTCATCCCAGATCACCCGCTTTGCGTATCGCGACACACTGGAACTTGCCGAATCGACGCCCGGTGTGTTGCGCAGCGACGGTGTCCATCCTGATGCCGGTCCGCTGCAGGAGCTCACGCGTTCGGTGTACGTCGACCGAGTGGTCGAGTTGTCCGGCAGGGTTCGAGCAGAACTCGACGCGGCCAAGGCGCTCAGCGGCTGACGGGTGGCCCGTCGCGGCATACTGCGGCAGTGATCCTGTCGCAGCCCGAGTTCGATGCCTCCGACGTCGCTTCACCCCTCGCGGCCAAGCTGGTGGTGCTCGAGGCCGAGCTGCGTCGGCTCGGCCGGGTCGTCGTCGCGTTCAGCGGGGGTGCCGACTCGGCGTTCCTGGCAGCGGCTGCCACGAGGGTGCTCGGCGCCGAGCGAGCGCACGCCGTGACCGCGGTCTCGCCGTCGTTGGCCGGAGACGAGGAAGTCGATTGCCGTGCACTGGCGACCGAGTGGGGTCTGCGCTGGACGCCGGTGGTGACCGACGAGATGGAGCGCGCCGCGTACCGGCTGAACGACGTCGACCGCTGCTATCACTGCAAGGCCGAACTGATGGACGTGGTCGGCCCGATCGCCGCCGCCGAAGGAGCAACCGTGGTGCTCGGCGTCAACGTCGACGACCTCGGTGACCATCGACCCGGCCAACGAGCAGCATCCGAGGCGGGCGCCGAGTTCCCGCTCGTGGCGGCGGGCTTCACGAAAGCGGAGGTTCGCGACGCATCGCGAGCGTTGGGCCTGCGCACCTGGGACAAGCCGGCAGCGGCGTGCCTTGCCAGCCGTATCCCGTACGGCACCGAGGTGTCGGTCGAGATCCTCGGTCGGGTGGATCGAGCGGAGGCGGCCCTGCATCGACTCGGCTTCGCCCAGGTCCGGGTGCGCCACTACGGCGACACGGCGCGCATCGAGGTCGAACTCGGCCAGTTGCCGAGAGTTCTCGCCGATCGCGAGGCGATCGTGGCAGTGGTGCTGGGTGCCGGATACCGCTACGTCACGGTCGATCTCGAGGGCTTCCGCACCGGCAACCTCAACGGCTGAGCCGAGGTCTGTCCGGTCGTCCGACTACGGCCACCGGCCCGGCCGGCCATATCGTTCGGCGCCATGAAGCTCTCGATGTCGATCAACTACTCCGGCGACTTCCATGCAGACGTGGACAAGGTCGTCGAGCTCGAGAAGGCCGGCCTCGACGTGGTCTGGGTGCCCGAGGCGTACAGCTTCGATGCCGTGTCGCAGATGGGCTTCCTGGCGGCGAAGACCTCCACGATCGAGATCGGATCGGGGATCCTCAACGTGTTCTCGCGCACTGCCACGTGTATGGCCCAGACGGCGGCCGGTCTCGACTACGTGTCCAACGGCCGTTTCATCCTCGGGCTCGGCGCCTCCGGTCCGCAGGTGATCGAGGGGTTCCACGGGGTGCCCTACGACAAGCCGATGCCCCGAATCCGCGACTACATCAACGTGTGCCGGATGACGTGGCGGCGCGAGAAGGTGATCTACGACGGCCCGACCACGAAGATCCCGCTACCCGACGGTGAGGGCACCGGCCTCGGCAAACCGTTGAAGCTGATCAACCATCCTGTGCGCGAGAACATCCCGATCTTCTGGGCGAGCCTGATGGGTCAGTCGGTGAAGAACACCGCGAAGTACGCCGACGGTTGGCTCCCGATCTTCTTCGATCCCGACAAGTTCCAGTCGGTGTGGGGCGATGACCTGAAGGCCGGCACGGCCGAGCGCGATCCCGATCTGGGGCGCCTCCAGATTTCCGCCGGCGGGATGGTGGCGATCGGTGACGAGCTCACCGGTGACGCGCAGCAGCGAATACTCGACTTCGCCCGTCCGAACGCTGCGCTGTACATCGGTGGGATGGGCGCCCGCGACAAGAACTTCTACAACACGATCTGTCAGCGCTACGGCTACGTCGACGAGGCCGCCGAGATCCAGGATCTCTACCTGTCCGGCAAGAAGGACGAGGCAGCCGCCGCGGTTCCCGGCGAGCTGCTCGAGAAGTCGAACCTCGTCGGCCCGGCCGGGTACGTGAAAGAGCGCATCGCGGCCTTCGAGGAGGCCGGCGTCACTCACCTCTCGGTGAACCCCGTCGGCGCCGACGCCGTCAAGACGATCGACCAGCTCAAGTCGCTCCTCTGATCCAGCCGCGGTCCCCCGATTTGTGTCAGCACCAACACCGAAATCGATACTCGGCGCTGACACGAATCGGGGTGCTCCTGCTTGGGTCGGCGACGAGGCAGGATTCGCGCCTGTGTGCTGACACAAACGGCGGCGGCTCCTCTGACTCGGGAACCTCAGACCATGCCGCGCAGCCACCACAGGCTGAGCGCCCAGGCGAGGCCGAGGCACAGGAACGCTGCGAGCGCCCACTGCCAGGTGAGTTCGGTGATGATCTCGATCGGGTCGCCGATCGTTTCACCGAGCGACTCGGCGATCTGGTCGTAGGCGCTGGCCAACTCGTCGCCGGTTCGTGCCTCGAATGCCTGACCGCCGGTGGTTTCGGCGACGAGCTCGAGGTCGGCTGGCCGCACGGGGACCGGCACGATCTCGCCGGTCTCCGGGTCCTGGATCGAGCCATCCTCGGTCCCGAACGCGATCGTGTAGACGGGGATACCGGCTTCGGAGGCCTCGGCCGCTCCATCGGAAGTGAGGCTGCCGACGGTGGTCTCGCCGTCGCTCAACAGCACGATCACCCCGGGAGGAAGTTCCGACTCGTCGTTCGGGTCGGCGGCATTGACGAGCAGCCTCGTGCCGGCGGACAGCGCATCGCCGATCGCCGTCGACTCGGCCAGCTCGAGATTGTCGATGCCGCGCAGCATCGTCGCTCGGTCGAGAGTGGGGTCGACGTCGACGCTGACCGACCCGGAGAACCCGATCAACCCGACCTCGACTCCAGGGTCGACCAGATCGACGAAATCGCGAGCCGCCTGCTGGGCTGCCTCGAAACGACGTGGTTCGACGTCGTCGGCCATCATCGACAGCGACACGTCGAACAGCACGAGGATGCGTCCTTCGGTGGTGGTGTTCTCGGTGGTCCGCTCGACGGGCCTGGCCACGGCGACCACGGCGAACGCCAAGCCGAGCAACTGCAAGCCCGCGACCACGTGACGGCGCCACCGTGGGCGTTTCGGGGCGACCTTGCCGAGCAGGTCGACCTGCGTGAAGCGCACCGTGGCTGCCTTGCGCCAGCGCAGCACCACCACGTACAGCACGGCGAGGCCCGCCACGAGCAGCAGTAGCCACAGCCGACCAGGAGCGAGGAAGTCGGTACTCATCGGCCGATCCCGTCGCCCCGAACCGCCTGCACCCGGCGGCGCTGTGTGTGCTGCACGATGGCGCCGAGCCAGTCGCCGTCGGTCGACAGTTCGATCACGTCGGCTCGCGACCGACCGAGCGCATCGGAGCGGCGGTTGCGTTCATCGGCGGCGGCGGCGGCGAATCGCTCCTGCACCTTGGCGGTCACTCGTACCTCGCGTGTCGCGCCCGTGGAAGGATCGACCAACTCGACCAGCCCGATCGGCGGGACGTCGTGCTCGCGTGGATCATGCACCGTGATCGCCAGCAGGTCGTGTCGCAGGCTGAGTCGGGCGAGCGCGGGCTGCCATTCGTCGCCGCGGAAGTCGCTGATCACGGCCACGAACCCGCGGCGGTGGGCGATGGCGCCGACTCGATCGATCGCGCCGGCGAGGTCGGCGTGGCCGAGCCCTTCGGACGCCGGCGGGGCGCTGAGCAGCGACAGAACCGCCCGCACCTGATTCGAGCCCGAGCGAGGTGGCACGACGTGGATCGACGGGCCGGCGACGAGCACGGCCCCGAGACGGTTCTGATTGCGGGCGGTGAGGAATCCGATGCACGCCGCTGCAGCGGTGGCGACCTGCGCCTTGTCATTGGCGACCGTGCCGAACTGCATGGTGGCCGATACGTCGACGACCAGCCAGGCGGTGAGGTCGCGGTCGGCGATCTGTTCACGCACGTGGGTCTCCTGCGTGCGTGCCGTGATGTTCCAATCGATGCGGCGCACGTCGTCGCCCGGCTGATACAGCCGTGACTCGCCGGGCTCGGAACCGTGACCGGGTGTGAGTCCCTGGTAGTGCCCGTGTAACACGCCATCGAGGCGTCCCGTGATCGTGAGTTCCAGCGTGCGCAGTAGTTCGGCGACGGTTTCGGTCGGCGGGCCGGCCGCCCAACCGCCACCAGAGGCAGCCGCCGGGGCCCAGGGAGCAGAAGAACTCGCCGCGGCGGCGGCCGACGGCGACACGCTCGCCGGACCCAGTGTTGCCACGGTCAGATCCTCGCGGCGCCGATGCCGAACGCGTCGTTCGGTTTCGGCGACACCCACGTGGCAGGCACCGTCGCCAGGATCCGTTGCACGACGTGGTCCGTTGTGATGTCGCGGGCGAGTGCGTCGTAGGTGAGCAGCAGGCGGTGGCGCAGGATCTCCGGGGCGAGATCGAACACGTCCTGTGGGGTCGTGTAGGAGCGGCCGCGCATCAATGCCAGTGCTCGAGCGCCGCGCACCAGGTTGAGCGACGCGCGAGGGCTGGCCCCGAGGCCGATCACCGTCGACAGGTCGCCGAGTCCGAAGCGTCCAGGATTGCGGGTGCACTGCACGAGGTCGACGGCATACTGCGACACCGAGCGGTCGACGAAGACGGTGTCGGCGCGCTGCTGGAGGGAGATCAACTCGTCCAGCGTGATCACTTGGCTCGGAACCGGTGCGCTGATGCTCATCCGATCGATGATCGTGAGCTCCTCGTCGGGAGTGGGGTAGTCGAGGACGATCTTCATCATGAAGCGGTCACGCTGGGCGTCGGGAAGTTGATACACGCCCTCTGACTCGATCGGGTTCTGAGTGGCGACGACGAAGAACGGGTTCGGTGCTGCGTGGGTGATGCCGCCGATGGTGACCTGCTGTTCGGCCATCACTTCGAGCAGAGCGGACTGCACCTTCGCCGGCGCCCGGTTGATCTCGTCGGTGAGCAGGAAGTTGACGAACACGGGGCCGAACTCGACGTCGAATGTCTCGCTGCTGGCCCGGTAGATGCGGGTTCCGGTGATGTCCGACGGCAACAGGTCGGGCGTGAACTGGATGCGGGCGAATGTGCCGCCGACCACGTCGGCGAGGGTTTCCGCCGCCAAGGTCTTCGCCAGGCCGGGGACCGACTCGAGGAGGCAGTGGCCGCGGCACAGCACGCCGACCAACAGTCGTTCGAGCAGTCGGGTCTGGCCGACCATCACCTTGCGGAGTTCGAAGAAGATCTTCTCGAACGTCTCGGCGGTCTGGCGGTCGTCGGCAGGCGCGTGGGGCTGATCGCTGTCGGTCATTGCCCGACGACGGTAGCGGTGCACAGGCATTCGACCGGTGCGGCGGGGCATCTCTCACCGACTTCTCGTATTCTGGGTGGGTGGCCGAACCATTCGATGACAGCGCTGCTCGCGGGTCCGATCCCGGTCGTGCACTCGACGCGGAGCTCGCGGCGAGCATCGACGTCGCCCGCATCGAGGCCGAGGAGGCCGTGGCCGCTCGCCGGCGGTCGATGATCGAGGCCGGTCGTCGCAAGGGTGGGTTGTTGGGAGCAGCGACCGCCGGAGCGATGATCGGCCTCCGTGACATCTACGAGGGTCCGCCGAAGGAGGACGACATCGTGATCGTCTCCGAGGCGCCAGGCGAACCGGAGGACATCGACGTCGACGGCATCACGGGTCGTGTCGCCGATGTCGACTTCTGGGCCCCGCCGCCCCACGACCCCCGCGCCTGACTGTTACTCATGGTGTCAGACACCAGGAGTAACACGTTGCTCAGCTGGCGTAGGCGCCGGGTTGGGCCAGGAAGCGGCGGTGCCAGCGGCTGGGCGTGAGGACCACCGCACGAGGCTCGTCTTCGAACATCCACCGGGCGAAGTTCCGACGACCCCACTCGCCGCTGGCCGCGACGACTCGGATCGCACCGCGGGCTCCCCACGAGGTGTTCAGCACCGACCCGAGTGCTCGTGACATCTTGTGATCGGCGAACAGGTGATGGGCGACCTGGGCTCGATAGATGGCTGCTGCGTCATCGGGTTGCAGGGCGCCGGCGGCGATGATCGCCTCGGCGGCGAGTCGCCCGGTGAGCAGCGCTTGGCCGATGCCTTCGCCGGTCATCACGTCGGTGGCCATCGCAGCGTCGCCGGTGAAGAACACACGTCCGGCGGTCAACGTGGCCCCGTCGACCCGAGCCGGGATGGGCCAGGCAATATGGCGGTTCTCGACCTCGAAGCCGTCGCCGAGCGCGTCGACGACGTGCGGACGCGCCAGCAGGTCGGCCCAGAGTTGCTTCATGTCCTGAATTCGGCGGCTCCCGTCACGCAGCACACCGAACCCGATGTTCACCCGACCTCCGGGGAGCGGGAACGACCATGCGTAGCCGGGCACCAGATCGGGCTCGAACCACACACAGAGCTGCTGCGACGCCGGGCCGGTGACATTGCGGGCGTATTGACGGAATCCGTGCCACTCGCCGAGGTAGCCGACCTCGTGTGCGCCGACCGCCTTGCGGACCGGACTCCACATGCCATCCGCGGCAACGACGTAGCGGGCATCGATCTCCAGACCGTCGGCGAGCACGGTGACGTGCTCGCTGTGCTCGTCGATCCGTTCGAAGGCGTGTCCGTCGCGGATGTCGGCGCCCAGGTCGCGAGCGATGTGCACCAGGGCATCGTCGAGCTGGAGTCGTGGCGCCACCGCTGCGTAGCTCCCTGTCGTCGGTAGTGGGACGAACACCTCGCGGCCACTCGGCGAGCGGATCGCAGCACCTCCGACCTCGAACCAGTCGGGGATCGTCCCTCGGTCGAGACCGAGGTGCTCGAGTTCGCGAAGCCCGAGCGTGGTGAGGCCGTCGCCGCAGCACTTGTCGCGTGGGAACACGGCCTTGTCGATGGCCACCACTGATCGTCCCGCGCGCCGCAGTTCGATCGCCGCCGCACTTCCCGCCGGACCGAGGCCGACGATCACGACATCGGCAGTCGAGCGTTCGCGCGGCGTCGAGGTCGAGGCGTTCACGGCCGCAAGGCTACGGGCGGCGGCTGGGGGCTGCGTTGGTCAGCTCAGGCGGGCGCCGGGTCGTATCCGTCGTCGCCGGATTCGATCCCCGTCCGCTGGCAGTAGCACGCGAGGCTGACCCTACGATGCCGAGTCAGGTCAGCGCCGTGAGTCCGGCGCAATCGGAACCAGGAAGGAACTGTCGATGAGTGGTCTGTGCGAGGGGCGAGTTGCCATTGTCACCGGAGCCGGGCGGGGGATCGGGCGCGAACACGCGCTGAGCCTCGCCCGCCACGGTGCAAAGGTCGTCGTCAACGACCTCGGCGGCAACGTCGACGGCAGCGGGGGAGATCTCTCGCCGGCGCAGCAGGTTGTCGACGAGATCCTCGAGATGGGTGGCGAGGCGGTCGCGAACGGCGACGATGTCGCTGATTGGGAAGGCGCTCAGCGGATGATCAACACCGCCGTCGAGACCTTCGGCGACCTGCATGCGCTCGTCAACAACGCGGGCATCCTGCGCGACCGGGTGCTCGCGAACATGACCGAAGAGGAGTGGGACTCGGTCATCAACGTTCACCTCAAGGGCACGTTCGCGCCGTCACGATGGGCAGTCGCCTACTGGCGTGAACGCGCCAAGGCCGGCGAACCCGTCAGCGGGCGCATCGTCAACACCACCTCGGTGTCGGGTATCTACGGCAACCCGGGCCAGGCGAACTACGGCGCCGCGAAGGCCGGCATCGCCGCGTTCACGAACATCGTCGCGCTCGAAGTCGCCCGCTACGGCGTCACCGTGAACGCCGTCGGACCGGTGGCGCTCACCCGGATGACCGAGGGCCTCGGCCCAGCGCCGGAGACCGACGACGAGCGCGAGGCGCGGGCGCCGCACTGGATTGCCCCGATCGTCACGTGGCTCTGCTCGGACGAGGCCGCCGACGTGACCGGCCGCGTGTTCGAAGCGTCCGGTCAGACGCTCGCGGTCGCCGAAGGTTGGGTGCGTGGCCCCTCGACGACACCGGTCGACGACCCGACGAAGATCGGCCCAGCAGTCGCCGAGCTCCTCGCGAGCGCACGGACGAACTCGGGAATGAACGGCGAGCCGGGCGGCTGGCCGCAGACGATGTTGAACTCCTGATCACCCACGACGAACCTGCACGAAAGCGAGGCACTCATGCCGCTCAATCCGGATGCCGTCGGATCCACCAGTGATCCGGTCGAGGTGAGCTGGACTTCCAAGGACGCACTCACCTATGCGGTCGGTATCGGTGCCGGTCACGAGGAACTTGCGTTCACCACCGAGAACACGAACGGTGTCGACCAGGCGGTGTTCCCCACGTTCCCTGTGGTGATCGGGTGGGGCAAGGGTTCGGCGATGGGCAACATCGGCACCTTCAACCCAGCGCTCCTCGTGCACGGCCAGCAGGCGGTCACGCTCCATCGACCCATCCCCGTGGCCGGCACGGCGACGATCACGAGCGAACTCGTGGCGATGTACGACAAGGGCAAGGCGGCCGTCGTGGTCACCGAGTCCCGCGCGGCGACGGACGGCGAGCCGCTCTACACCAACACCTCGTCGGCGTTCATCAGGGGCGAGGGTGGCTGGGGTGGCGATCGCGGCCCATCCGGCCCGAAGAACGTGCCGCCCGAGCGCGATCCCGATCACGTCGTGTCGTATCAGACCTCGATCGACCAGGCGTTCGTCTATCGCTTGTCCGGCGACCGCAACCCGCTGCACACCGACCCGGCCTTCGCCGCGATCGGTGGCTTCGACCGACCGATCCTGCACGGGTTGTGCAGCTACGGCTTCACCGGGCGAGCACTACTGCATGCCGTGTGCGACGGTGACCCGTCCAAGTTCCAGCACATCGAAGCTCGCTTCGCGGCCCCGGTGCTCCCTGGCGACACGTTGACGATCACCATGTGGTCAGGCGATGCGGGCGAGACGCTCTTCACCACCAGCGCCGTCGACCCGTCGGACCCGTCAACCGAGCGCGTCGTCATCGACCAAGGCCTCCTGCGTCACACCTGACCTCGAACCCGGCTTGCCTGCCCGCCGCCCGGCGGCTGCCCACCACCACCCGACCCCAGCACCGAAATCCGGCAGGAATCGTTCGGTTTTCGATCGACTCCTGCCGGATTTCGGAACACGTGCGCAAATCTGGCACGAATCGTTCGCATATCGATCGATTGCTGCCGGATTTCGGGGTGGGGGAGGGTCAGGGGCGGCAGACGGAGACGAGATGGGCGACGACGTCGGTGAGGGGGATGTCCTGGCGGTCGCCGGAGCGGCGGTCCTTGACCTCGATCGTCGGGTTCTCTTCGTCGGCGACGCCGCGGCCGACGATGGCGATGGTCGGGATACCCAACAGCTCGGCGTCCTTGAACTTCACGCCCGGCGACGGGCCGTAGCGATCGTCGAGCAGCACTCGCAGGCCGGCCGCCTCGAGGTCGGCGGCGAGTTGTTCACCAGTGGGGATCTGCGGTCCGTCGGCCTTGCCGGCGATCACGACGTGCACGTCGGCCGGTGAGATCTCGCGCGGCCACACGAGTCCGATGTCGTCGTGATTGGCTTCGGCGATCGCAGCCAATGCCCGCGTGACGCCGACGCCGTAGGAGCCCATCGTCGGCGTGACGGGCTTGCCGTTCTCGTCCTGCACGGAGAGTCCCAACGCCTCGGCGTACTTGCGGCCGAGCTGGAAGATGTGGCCGAGCTCGATGCCGCGAGCGATCTCGACGTCGGAGCCGCACGCTGGGCAGACGTCGCCGTCGCGGATCTCGGCGGCCTCGATCGTGCCGTCGGCGGTGAAGTCGCGACCGGCGACGAGGTTGATCACGTGGTTGCCGGGCGAGTCGGCGCCGGTGATCCACGCTGTGCCGTCGACGATGCGTGGGTCGACGAGATACCGGATGCCCGAGGCGTTGTGCGTGCCGAGAACGCCCGGTCCGATGTAGCCCTTTGCGAGTGAGGGGTTCTTCGCGAAGTCAGCTTCATCGAACGGTTCTGGCTCGGCGGGGGACATCTGTGCTTCGAGGCGCTTCATGTCGACCTCGCGGTCGCCGGGCAGCCCGATCGCGAGCGGCTCGATCGTGCCGTCGGGATGACGCAGCTTGACGACGACGTTCTTCAGCGTGTCGGCTGCCGTCCAGTCGCGATCGGGGTGACGCAACGCGGGGTCGGCGTTGACGAAGTCGACCAACGTCGCGATCGTCGGCGTGTCGGGTGTGTCGTGAACGCCCGCCGCCGGGAGCCCGTCGAGCGGGACCGCCGGGGGAGTGGGCGTGACGACTGCTTCGACGTTCGCGGCGAAGTCGCACGACGTGCAGCGGATGAACGAGTCCTCGCCGACGTCCATCGGCGCGAGGAACTCCTCCGACGCGGAACCACCCATGGCGCCGGACATCGCCGACACGATCACGTACGGCAAGCCGAGCCGGTCGAACAGTGAGATGTACGCGGCGCGGTGCGCGTCGTACGACACCTGCAGGCCGTCGTCGTCGAGGTCGAAGCTGTAGGAGTCCTTCATCACGAATTCGCGACCTCGCAACAGGCCGGCTCGCGGACGGGCCTCGTCGCGATATTTGGTCTGGATCTGGTAGATCGACAACGGCAAGTCCTTGTACGACCCGCAGATGTCCTTCACCAACAGCGTGAACATCTCCTCGTGAGTGGGTGCGAGGAGGAAGTCGGCGCCCTTGCGGTCCTTCAATCGGAACAAATTGTCGCCATATTCGGTCCAGCGACCTGTGGCCTCGTACGGCTCGCGGGGGAGCAACGCAGGGAAGTGGACCTCCTGGAAACCGGCGGCGTCCATCTCGTCGCGGACGATCTGTTCGACGTTGCGGTAGACGATCCATCCGAGCGGCAGCCAGGAGAACGCTCCTGGCGCGGCGCGGCGGATGTAGCCAGCCCGCACGAGCAGTCGATGGCTGGCGACCTCGGCGTCAGCCGGGTCGTCACGCAGGGTCCGCAGGAACAGAGTCGACATCCGAAGCACGCACGCACTGTACCGAC
>JBBQEU010000096.1:0-12127 GCA_038321235.1 Acidimicrobiales bacterium
CATGGCGCGACGATCGTTGGGGGTCAGGTCGGTGTCGGTGGTGTCCGGGGTGGTGGGGGAATCGGTCATAGCGGTTGCTCCTGTGTGATAGGCGGAATTCACGTGTGCCTTTCGAACGACGAGGCGACATCCCGTCGGGTCGTCGTAACCCAACTGTAATACTTCTTCGACCCGAAGTACAGGAGGAGCGGGGGACTTCGGGCGGGACGGAGCCCAAACATGGCGGCGCGCGGTCAGGGTGGATCGACCTCCCGTAGAATTGGTCCGATGCCGATGAAGATCGAGTGCAAGAACTTCGAGAGCCGCTCGTATCCGAACGGCGACACGGTCCGCAAGTGCAATCTCGATCTCGCTCCCGATGCGCCGTGGCGGTGTCCCGAGAACTGCCCGAAGTACGAACGCCGATTGGCCGACGTCGCGTGGACGCACGGCAGTCTGATCGTGCCGCCCACGCCGCCCGAACCGCAGGGACTCGACGACGGCAGCGCTGCGGCGATCCTCGACGAGGCCGAGGACATCTTGAACGCCGTGGGTGCCAGCGTCCGCGCCGAACTCGAAGCCGAACGGGCCGCGGCCGACGCCGGCTTCTTCAAGCGCATCTTCAAACGCAAACGCTGAACGTCACCCGCGAACGTCGCACGGTGTCGGACTCGACGTGACGCTGCTGCTCTCGCCCCAGCCCGATCGGTGATCGGCGAACCTTCTAACGTCGGCTCGGTATGGCCGATGTCGCACAACGAGAACTCGGCACGCCATCGGGCGAGCACGGACGGTTTCCGGGTTGGTGGGTGGTCCTCGGCTGTTTCACTGTGCTCACGGTTTCGTCGGGTCTGGGCTTCTACGGACTCGCCGTCTACCTCAACGCGTTCAGCAAGGAACGTGACTGGCCGCTGAGCACCATCTCGCTCGCCACCACCGTGTTCTTCGTGGTCGGTGGCGTGGTCGGGGTGTGGGTCGCCAGGTGGATTGCTCGCTACGACGTTCGGCTCGTGATCGTCGGTGGTGGCGTTGTCGGCGGGCTCGCGCTCGGTGTACTCGGCCAGGTCCAGCAACAGTGGCAACTCTTCGTGGTGTACGCGGTGTTCGCCGCTGGCTGGGCGGCTGCGGGACTGGTACCGGCAACCACGGTGGTGACGCGATGGTTCCACGCGAAGCGGTCGGTGGCGCTGTCGGTGGCGTCGACCGGGTTGTCGGTGGGTGGCATCGTGATCACCCCGTTCGCCAAGCAACTCCTCGACAGCCAGGGTTTGGCGGCAGGCACCCCGTGGCTGGGAGCGTTGTTCGTCGTCGGGATCGTGCCCGTCGGGTGGTTCCTGGTTCGGGCCGACCCGGAGGCGGAGGGCTGGGCACCGGACGGGATCAGACGCGAGGTCGGTGAGGTACCGCCGCGGCCGAGTGGTGCCACGTTCGTCGACGCCGTCCGTACCCGTTTCTTCCGTGCCGTCACGGTTGGATTCCTGCTCGCGCTGGGCGCGCAGGTCGGCGGAATCCAGCAGTTGGTGAAACTTGTCGAGGACCGCACCGATGAACGAACCGCACAGTTCGCGCTCACCGCGATCGCCGGCACGTCGGTGGTGGCGCGCCTGATCGGTGGGCGAGTGGTGCAGCGGATGCCGATGATGCGACTCGCGGTCGGGCTGGTCGTCGCTCAAGCGACCGCGTTGGTCGTGATCGGGGTGGCGGAGGCGACCTGGTTGCTCTTCGCAGCGATCGTGTTGTTCGGTGCGACGATCGGCAACATCTTGATGCTGCAGCCGCTCGTGATCGCCGAGCGATTCGGTGTGCGCGACTACCCGCGCATTTTCAGCCGCAGCCAACTCGTTGCCGTCACCGGCACGGCGGGAGGCCCACTGCTGCTCGGCGCGCTGTATGACGTCTTCGGCTCGTACGAGGTGCCCTACGCCGCTGCGGCGGCGTGCTCACTCATCGGCGCCGTGGTGCTCTCGCTCGGCGGTCCGGCGACGGTCACCGACGAAGGTGTTACTGATGGTGTCAGACACCACCAGTAACACTCAGCGATGGACGGCGATGTCGTAGGCGCAGGTGTGCGCGCCGCTGGTCTTGTGGGTGATCCGCGCCACGGTGGCGTCGGGCAAGACGCCTTGGAGGAACTCGAGCTCGCTGGCACAGGCTTGACGGAAGCGGCTGGCGAGGGTCCAGATCGCGCAGTTGTGCAGGTTGATCCGGAAGTGGTCGTCGGCCAGCTGCTCCCAGTCACAGAGGTAGCCCTGGGTATCGAGCAACTCGGTGACGCGGGCGATTCGTTCTTCGATCGAGGTTCCGGCGAGGTGTGCTTCGGCGTCGTCGACGAGACGTTGCCGACGCCGATCGAACACCCGGTCGACGAGTTCGGGGTGTTCGTCGTCGACGAGCGCGAGCAGCTCGATCGACAGATCATCGGGCGTCACGAACAGCGGGTTGGCCCGCTCGGTGGCGTGATAGCGGTCGGCAGGTCGCCCGGTGTTCCCGCGCTCTTGCCGGGCCTCGATCAGGCCGGCCGATCGCAGTGCGCTCAGGTGTTGGCGCACGGCGCTCGACGACACAGCGAGTGTCTCGGCGAGTTCGTCGGCGGTCGCCTCGCCGTGGCGCTTCAACGCCTCGAGCACGCGCCGTTGCGTGGGCGACGGCGCAGTGTTGGCGGTGACCGTGCGGGCGAGGGCCATGTGGGCGAGCGTAGCCGGTTTCCGGACTTTCGCAAGGAACAACTTGTTAAATGCCATTCCTGCTGGTAGCAAGAGGTGTCATGGCAAACGAACCACGACCCGCGATGGTGCGACCCTCGGTAGCGTTGCCGACGGCCACAACGACCACCGGCCAGAGAGAGGAACGGCGATGAGTGACACGCTGCGAGAGATCGAGGAACTGACCAATGCCGGCTACCAGTACGGCTTCAGCACCGATCTCGACACCGACGTCGCACCGCCCGGGCTGAACGCCGACGTCGTCCGGCTGATCTCGGCGAAGAAGAACGAGCCCGAGTGGCTCCTCGACTGGCGACTGGCGGCGTACGAGGCGTGGACGAAGATGGACGAGCCCGACTGGGCGAAGCTGAACATCGCCCCGATCGACTATCAGGCGATCAGTTACTGGGCGGCTCCGAAGCAGAAGCCGGTGCTCGACAGCATGGATGACGTCGACCCCGACATCCGCGAGATGTTCGACAAGCTGGGCATCCCGTTGCACGAGCAGAAGATGATGAGCAACGTTGCGATCGACGCCATCGTCGACTCGGTGTCGGTGACCACCACGTTCAAGGCGACGCTCCTCGAAGCCGGCGTCATCTTCTGCTCGTTCTCCGAGGCGGTCCACGACCATCCCGATCTGGTACGCGAGCACCTCGGCTCGGTCGTGCCGGTGCGAGACAACTACTTCGCTGCGCTCAACTCTGCGGTGTTCTCCGACGGCTCGTTCTGCTACATCCCCAAGGGCGTTCGCTGTCCGATGGAGCTGTCGACGTACTTCCGCATCAACTCGCAGAACACCGGTCAGTTCGAGCGCACCCTGATCGTCGCCGAAGACGACTCGCACGTGTCGTATCTCGAAGGCTGCACCGCACCGCAGCGCGACGAGAACCAGCTCCACGCCGCCGTGGTCGAACTCGTTGCGAAGGACCGCGCCGAGATCAAGTACTCCACCGTGCAGAACTGGTATCCCGGCGACGAGAACGGAGTCGGCGGCATCTACAACTTCGTCACCAAGCGGGGCCGAGCGCACACCGACGCAAAGATCTCGTGGACCCAGGTCGAGACCGGCTCGGCGATCACGTGGAAGTACCCGAGCGTGATCCTGCAGGGCGACCGCTCGGTCGGCGAGTTCTACTCGGTGGCGTTGTCGAACAAGCGCCAGCAGGCCGACACGGGCACCAAGATGATCCACATCGGCAAGGACACCACCAGCACGATCATCTCCAAGGGCATCTCTGCCGCCCACGGCCAGAACACCTACCGTGGCCTCGTCAAGGTGATGCGCTCGGCCGAGAACGCCCGCAACTACACCCAGTGCGACTCGTTGCTGTTGGGCAAGGAATGCGGTGCCCACACGATCCCGTACATCGAGGTGAAGAACCCGAGTGCGCAGATCGAACACGAAGCATCCACGTCCACCGTGGGCGAGGACCAGCTGTACTACTGCCGCCAGCGCGGCATGACCGAAGAAGACGCGATGTCGATGATCGTCAACGGCTTCTGCCGTGAGGTGTTCAACGAACTCCCGATGGAATTCGCCGTCGAAGCTCAGCGCTTGCTGAGCGTGAGCCTGGAAGGAAGTGTCGGCTGATGCTGCACGTCGAGAACCTCACCGCCGCCATCGGCGACAAGCAGATCCTCAAGGGGCTGAACCTCGATGTGGGCGCCGGCGAGGTGCACGCCATCATGGGCCCGAACGGCTCGGGCAAGAGCACGTTCGCCCACGCCCTGGCCGGACGCGACGGCTACGACATCGGCGGCATCGTCACGCTCGACGGCGCCGACCTGCTCGACATGACGCCCGAAGCGCGAGCGGCGGCCGGCATCTTCATGGGCTTCCAGTACCCGGTCGAGATCCCCGGCGTCAACAACATGTACTTCCTTCGCACGGCGCTCAACTCGGTGCGCCGCGCCCGCGGCGAGACCGAGATCGGCGCCCGTGACTTCCTGGCCGTCGCAAAGGAGGCGATGGAGCTCGTCGAGATGAAGCAGGACTTCCTCGACCGTGCGGTCAACGCCGGTTTCAGCGGTGGCGAGAAGAAGCGCAACGAGATCCTCCAGATGGCCGTGATGCAGCCGCGCCTCGCGGTGCTCGACGAGACCGACTCGGGCCTCGACATCGACGCGTTGCGGATCATCGCCGGCGGCGTCAACGCGCTGCGCGGGCCTGAGCGCTCGATGATCGTGATCACCCACTATCAGCGCCTGCTCGACTACATCACGCCCGACTTCGTGCACGTGCTCGTCGATGGTCGCATCGTCCAGTCGGGTGACCGCACCCTGGCGCTGCATCTCGAAGACCACGGCTACGCCGACTTCGTCAACACCGACCTCAACGATGCACCCGAGCGTTCGCTCGCCGGTGCCCCGTCGCGGCGATGAGTACGGCTGCCGCGACTTCATCGCTCGGAGCGATCGAGTTGCTCGAAGGCGTCGTGCGGCCGAACAAGCGCGACGAGGCGTGGAGATACGCGCCACATCGTCAACTCGGTGAGCTGACCTTCGGTCCCGCGACCTCGGCTGTGATCGATCTGCCCGCCGATCTCGACCAGCAGATTCCGGGGCTCGATGGCCCCCGGATCGTGGTGGTCAACGGCGTCGTCGACCGCGAACGATCCGACTTTGCCACGCCCGACGGTGTGCACCTCAGGTCGTTGGCCGACGCCGCCGAGTCCCAACCCGATCTGGTGCACCCTCACGTCGACGGTGCCGAGATCGTCGACGCCTTCACTGCGTACAACCTCGCCTACGCCACCGATGGCGCCCTGATCGTGGTCGATGCCGGTGTCGAGATCGCCACACCGATCCACGTCGTCGACATCGCGATGCCGGGTTCGACGACGAACTCGTCGAGCACCGGTGTGGTCATCCACGTCGGCGCCGGGAGTTCGGTGACGGTTGTCGAGTCGCGGCTGGGCGTCGGAACCGATTTCGGCGGGTCGAACGTTCGAACAACGGCCACCCTTGGCGACGACGCCACACTCGAACACATCGTTCTGCAAGATCTCCCGGCGCAACAGATCCACCTCAGCCGCGTCGAGGTCACCCAGGGTGAACGCAGCACGCTGCGCACCCGGTCGTTCAACCTCGGTGCGTCGTATGGGCGCCTGGCCTACCACGTCGAGCTGGCGGGTGCCGGTGCGCATGCCGACCTCTCCGGGCTGTACTTCGGCGTCGGCGAGCAGATCCTCGACCAGCAGATCAGCGTGGTCCACACCGCAAAGGACTGCACGAGTCGTCAGTTGTTCCGCGGCGTGCTCGACGACGCCAGCACCGGCGTGTTCAACGGTGGCATCGACGTGTGTCCGGGCGCCGACGGCACCGACGCCGAACAGTCGAACGACAATCTGCTGCTGTCGAACCGGGCCGAGGTCAACACCCAGCCCCGCCTCGAGATACTCGCCGACGAGGTGGCCTGTAAACATGGAGCCACCGTCGGCCAGCTCGACGACACCGCGCTGTACTACCTGCGGTCCCGCGGGATCAACGCCGACGAGGCGCGACGTCTGTTGATCAACGGATTCGCCGACGAGGTCGTCGACGACGTGAGTGTCCAGGCCGTCCGGAACTGGATCACCCGCCGACTCGGACACGACCATGACTGACCCCGCCGCAGCCGCCAGCGCCCAGCCCGTCGCCGATCAGGCTGTCGGTGTCGGTGTGCGCAAGGGCTTTGCCCTTCCTCGCGACACCGAGGTCACGATCGTTCCCGCAGGGCACCGGATCATGCTCTCAGCGGGAGATCGGGTCACGCTGCTGCAGGCGCTCGGCGGCACGGCCACGGTCAAGACCCGCGACGGCGAGATGGCGCGACTCGGACGCAACGACTCCATCGAGTTCGGCTTCGTCGAAGCTCCTGACACCGAGACCGCCGAACTTCCGAGCGATGCACCGTTCAGCGTCGACCTGGTGTGGGAGGCGGCCACCACCGTCTACGACCCCGAGATCCCCGTCGACATCGTCGAACTGGGCCTCGTGTACCGAGTCGACGCCGAACACGTGGCGAGCGGCGGATGGCGGGTCGAGGTCGACATGTCGGTGACCGCCCCGTTCTGCGGCATGGGTGACATCTTGCGCCAAGATCTCCACGATGCGGTCGCCGCACTGAACGGGGTCGACGAGGTCGAGGTCAAGCTCGTGTTCGATCCGCCGTGGGACGCATCGAGGCTCTCCGATGTGGCTCGCCTCGAACTCGGCATGATGTGACCTTCCGCTAGCTTGGGCTGCAATGACCGACGAGCTCCATCGCAACGTGACCCGTGTGGTCGAGGCCGGAGCTGCCATCGGACTCGACGTGCAACCCGTTCGGTTCCCCGAGGGAACCAAAACGGCGGTCGATGCGGCGAATGCCATCGGTTGCGACGTCGGCCAGATCGTGAAGAGCCTGATCTTCGCCGTCGATGGCGAGGTGGTGCTCGCGTACGTGAGCGGCTCGAACCAGCTCGACGAGACGAAGCTGGCGCTCGCCGCCGGCGGAGCGACGTGCAGCCGCGTCGACGCCGACGCCGTGCGGGCTGCGACCGGGTTCCCGATCGGGGGAGTGCCGCCGTTCGGTCACGACACCGAGCTACGGGTCTTCGTCGATCCCGACCTGCTGGCGCACGAGGTGGTGTGGGCGGCGGCGGGCACCTGGCACGACGTGTTCTCGCTGACGCCGGAGCAACTCGTTGCAGCGAGTCGCGGGGCCATCGTCGAACTCGCGAGGGGCTGAGATCGATCGGTTCCCCGCGCCGAGGTGCCCGGGAATCCGGACGTCAGGTGTGGTCGAGGGCGTCGGCGAGGGTGCTCCAGCCGAGCACGGCGCACTTGATGCGCACCGGGAACTTGACGACGCCCTGGAGCGCTTCGAGGTCGCCGAGGTCGATGTCGTCGTCGCCGGGCTGTGATTCGATGCCTTCGATGCCCATCATCGAACGGAACCGACGGATCATCGCCCGGGCTTCGGCCACCGACTTGCCCATCACGGCTTGGGTCATCATCGACGCCGATGACTGCGAGATCGAACAGCCTTGGCCGCTGATCTTCACGTCGGCAACGACGGCGTCGTCGCCTTCGCCTTCGACGAGGAGGAAGAGGGTGATCTCGTCGCCGCACAGCGGGTTGTGGCCGCGTGACTCGACGGCCGGCGGCGACTCGAGCTCACCACGGTTCCGCGGGGTGCGGTAGTGGTCGAGAATGATCTCGCGGTAGAGGTCTTCGAGGCCAGCCATCAGAACCCGAAGATATCGGTTGCGCTGTCGAGCGCATCGGCCAGGGCGTCGACGTCGTCGGTGCCGTTGTACAGATAGAAGCTCGCCCGGGTGGTCGACTGCACGCCGAGCACCTGCATGAGGGGCTTCGCGCAGTGATGGCCGGCGCGCACACACACGTTGCGTTCGTCGAGGATCTGGCTGACATCGTGAGGGTGCAGGTCGCGGAACGCGAAGCTCAACACGCCGCCCCGAACAGCGGTGTCGTCGGGGCCGTAGATGGTGATGTCGTCGCCGAAGCGTTCGTTCAACGTGTCGAGCGCGTATCGGGTGATATCGATCTCGTGCTGGCGGATGTCGTCCATCCCGAGGTCTTCGAGGAACTCGACCGCCGCACGAAGACCGACCGCCTCGGCGATCGGCGGTGTGCCGGCCTCGAACTTCGCCGGCACCGGTGCGGTGGTGAAGCCGTCGAGGGTGACGGTGTCGATCATGTTGCCACCGCCGAGGAACGGAGGCATCGCATCGAGCAGCTCCATGCGTCCCCACAGCATGCCGATACCCGACGGCCCACACATCTTGTGGCTGGAGAAGGCGACGAGATCGGCACCCCAGGCCTGGACGTCGGTGGCGTTGTGGGGTACGAACTGGCAGGCGTCGACGACGGCCAGTGCGCCGGCGTCGTGGGCAGCGGCGCACAGTTGGGCGACCGGGGGGAGTGTGCCGAGGACGTTGCTCATGGCGGTGAACGAGAACACCTTGGCGCCGTCGAGCAGCTGGTCGAGATCGGTGAGGTCGAGCTGGCCGTCGGCGGTGAGCGGCACCCAGCGGATCTCGACACCGAGTTCGTCGCGCAGCATCTGCCAGGGGACGATGTTGGCGTGGTGTTCCATGTGGGTGAGCACGACCACGTCGCCCTCGCCCAGGTTGGCGACGCCCCAGGAGCGGGCGATCAGGTTCGTCGATTCGGTGGCGTTCTTGGTGAAGATCACCTCGTCGGTCGACGGCGCGTTGATCAGCCGGGCAACAGCACGGCGGGCGCCTTCGTATGCGTCGGTGGCTTCGCCGGCGAGACGGTACGAGCTGCGGTTGATCGGGGCGTAGGAGTTCTCGAGGAAGTCGGTCATCGCGTCGATCACGCGGTGCGGCTTCTGGGAGGTGTTGCCCGAGTCGAGGTACACCAGCGGTTTGCCGTCGATCTCGCGGGCCAGGATGGGGAACTCCTTGCGCACCGTGTCGAGATCGAACGCCATGGGTCGATTGTACCGCCCCCTCGAATTCCCCCTATCCCCGTAGGAGAAATCCCGGCGTCACAACCGTCACACAACCTCCCGTTCTCGTGAACAAAAGGTGCTCCTGTGCCGCATCTCGTTCACGAGATGTCCAGGTGGTCACCAGCCGCGTTCGATCCAGTCCTCGAGGTGTGGGCGTTCGGTGCCGATCGTGGTGTCGACCCCGTGCCCGGGGAGCACGATCGTGTCGTCGGGGAACGTGAACAGCTTCGAGGTGATCGAGCTGATGATCGTGTCGAAGTCGGCGTCGTCGAACGACGTGTTGCCTGGCCCGCCCGGGAACAGCGTGTCGCCGGTGAACAGCAACGGCGTGTCGTCGAGCGCGAACGAGATCGAGCCCGGTGTGTGGCCGGGGTTGTGGATGGCGTGCAGGCGCAGGCGTCCGACCTCGATCACTTCGGCGTCGTCGATGAACACGTCGTAGCCGACGTCTTTGAGCTTCGGCGCGTCGAGTGCGGTGACGGCGACCTCGTAGCCCGCTTCTCGCATCGCCGGCACCGCCTGGATGTGGTCCCAGTGACCGTGCGTCTCGAGCACCCGCTTGACACCGAGGCGATCACACAACTCCAGCAGCTGCTCGTGTTCGTTGGCGGCGTCGAGCAACACCGCCTCGCCGGTGGCGCGGCAACGCACGACGAAGACGTTGTTCTCGTACGGCCCGACCACCACCTTGTGGACTTCGACGTCGGTGTTCGACCAGTGCAGCGTGTCGGTTGCAGCCATCCATCCAGTCTGGCAGCCTCTCCGTTCGTTCCGGCCCGTCGCGGTGACCGCCGGTCGGCCGGTGGGTCGTTAGCCTGCGGCTCGTGTCTGCGCCCGATCCGTCAGTCCGCCCCTCGTTCGACGCCGACGACGTCGATGCGACGTTGGCGTCGACGCTCGACTCGCTCGACGATGCACTCAACTACCGCAAGTGGATCGTCGACCTCTGTGCGCCGCATCTCGTCGGCCCGGTACTCGAAGTGGGGGCCGGGCACGGAACGTTCACCGAGAGCTACGCCGCGTTCGGTGACGTCACGGCGGTCGAACCCGGTTCGCACGCGGCGGGGCTGCTCGTCGATCGGTACGCGGACGACCCGCGAGTGACCACGATCGCTGGTGTGGTCGGCGATGTGGTGGCGGAGCCGGTGTTCGGCTCGGCGGCGATGATCAACGTGCTCGAGCACATCGAGGACGACCAAGGTGTGCTGCGCGAGATCTACGACCGGCTCGAGCCGGGTGGGCGGCTGTGCATCTGGGTGCCGTCATACGAGTTTCTCTACAGCGCCTTCGACGCGAAACTCGGCCACGTCCGCCGCTACCGCAAACGTCAACTCGAGGCCGACGTCCGTCTCGCCGGGTATGAGGTGGTCGAAGGTCGACACGTGAACCTGCCGGGCTGGTTCAGCTGGCTGATCCTGTGCCGCTTCCTGCGCCAGGAACCGACGTCGCCGACCACCGTGAAGATCTTCGACAAGTGGATCGTGCCGGTCGTGCGCAGGATCGAAACGAAGGTGCGCGTGCCGTTCGGACAGTCCGTGTTCCTCGTTGCCCGCAAGCCCAGGTGATCGACGCGATGCCGGTCAGGATCCGGTGAGGCGAGCCACGATCGGGCTCGCTCGGCGCAGACCCAATCGAACGCCGGGTGGCGAGTACGCCGCTATGCAGAACACGGCGCGGACACCGTCACGCCAGCCGATCTTCTTGCCGTCGTCGTAGGTGCGGCCGTAGTAGCTGATGCCCACCTCGTACACCCGACAGTGCATCGCCGCTAGCTTGGCGGTCACTTCGGGTTCGAATCCGAACCGGTCTTCCTCGATCGTGATCTGCTGGATGATCTCGCGCCGGAACGCCTTGTAGCAGGTCTCCATGTCGCTGAGGTTGAGGTTGGTCGCCATGTTCGACGCCAGCGTGAGGGCCCGGTTGCCGAGCGTGTGCCAGAAGTAGAGGATTCGTCGGGCGTCGCCGCCACTGAACCGCGAGCCATACACCACGTCGGCCTCGTCGGACAGCAGTGGGGCCAGCATCCGGGGGTATTCGCCAGGGTCGTATTCGAGGTCGGCGTCCTGCACGATCACGTACCGTTTGGTGGCTTCTGCGAACCCTCGTCGCAGCGCGGCGCCCTTGCCCTGGTTGACGGACTGGGCGAGCACGCGCAGCCGGGGATCGGCGTAGGCGGTGAGGAACTCCAGGGTGCGATCGGTCGATGCGTCGTCGATCGCGATGACCTCACCGACGAGCGGCGAATCGAACACCCGATCGAGGATCTCCTTCACCGTCTGCTCCTCGTTGAAGCACGGCATCACCACCGAGAGCACACCTGGCGAGGTCGGGTCGGTCGTCACGGTCGCCGAGACTACCGACCAAGCCGTCGCTGGCCGGTCGATCCGAACGGTGGGGAAGTCACATGGGTCGTCGAGCGAGTGTGATCGCCGACAGTCCGAACGGGAGATCCACTCGTCGCAGCAGTGCTCGTTCGCCACGTGCGACCGTCCCGAGGACCCCGCCGAGGCCGCCAGCATGTTCGTCCAGATCGCTCGCGACCTCACCGCGTTCGAGCACCGACTTCACGAACGCTGGTGGCACGAGGTACGAGTGGGCGCCGGTGGAGCGGATCACGTCGAGGCCTGCGTCGCCGGCGTACCGTGCGAGGTCGAGTCGCGAGAACCGACGGCCAGTGTGGGTCACCCGGTCGTGGGCGCGCCGCAGGCGTCGTACCCCGGGTTCCCACAGGCAGACGATCCCGCCTGGGCGCACCACGCGAGCGAACTCGCGCACCGCCGATGCCGGCGATTCGATCGACTGGTGACACAGCACGGTCACGCAGAGCACGGCGTCGACGCTGGCGTCAGCGATCGGAAGGGCGCAGGCGTCGGCGGCGATCGGGTGTTGTGACGGATGACGCTCACCAGCCATCGCCAGCGCCTCGTGCTCGAAGTCGACCGCCACCAACGTGCCGAGATCCGCAAGCCACGCGCCGGTG
>JBBQEU010000097.1:0-11773 GCA_038321235.1 Acidimicrobiales bacterium
CGTCATACCAGACGACGCCCCAGGACTGCTCGACGGTCAGCAACGAATTGAGCCACGGCAGCATGTGATCCTCGTACAGTCGGCCGACACCAACTGTGGATGAAACTGCTGTGGGAAACGGCCCAGCGCCAACAGGCCAGCCAGTGTGATTCGAGGGCCGTCGTCGCTGTCCACAACCACGCCCATCATTCGTAATGCTGTGGCGTCATCGGTGCGTGCGAACACCCCACCTCGCGTGGAACGCAGGCGAGCCAGGAGTCGTTCGACGAGTTGCTCATCCAGATCTGCGACCGTGGCACCTTCGACGGGTGCGCGGTCATCTATCGGTTGACCTCGCGACGAGGCAAGAACGTGGACCTCGTACGTCGTGAGCCGACGGTCGCCGTCGTGGGTGCGGATGAACGAACCTCGATCCATTCCCTTGCTCTTCACAAAGCAGGGCTTGCGGTCTGCAGGGAGCTCGTCGATCGACGCAGCAACGACCCATCGACCATCAACCGAGATCACGTCGATCTCGGGACGAATCGGAGGATCCAATTGCTCGGCACAAGCTGCTGCGAGGTCAGAGGCGAGCTGAGCGACATCGAGGTCGACTACCGCGAAGCCGGCACTCTCGTCCAAGCCGAACAGCAACAGTCCGCTCCCGCTGTTCGCAAACGCTGACACCGAGTCGAGCGATGACCTCGGAAATCCTCCTTCGGCGCTTTTCACCTCGAAGCGCTGCAGGTCGGTACCGACCGCACGCAACCTCGGCACCAGTTCGTCGACCTCGCTTTGTAACGTCACGCGCATCTCCTACTCACAAACAAACACCCATAACTCACAATCGAGTTGCGGTCTCTTTGTGAGTAGAGCCACCGAGTGGTCAAGTCGAGCTTTCGACACGCCCGATCCCATGCCAATGGGCCGAAGCTCGCTTCGTCGTCGGCGGCGGAACGCGGTGCCTCCGCGATCGACTGGGTGGGGAGCGGCGGCGTGGTCGCCCTCCAACACAGCATCGTGTGTGGGACGAGCTGCTCGATATCGAGGCGCACGTGTCTGGTCTGGGTTTGGATCGGTTGAAGAATCGGCGTTGGTTCTCGTATCGGTCGACCCGGCACGCGGGTTGGTCTGAGGAGGCAGCGATTCGTCGGCTGCGAGGCCGAAGCGAGGTGATGGTCGGCGGCATCGACGCAGCAGCGGAGCTTCATGCTCCGGTCGTTCCAGAACGATGAACAGTTCCTCGCGACGTTGTCGATGCGGACGGTCACGTTCTCTGAAGCGCATGCGCCGTTCGAGGCGCGTTACCCGTCACTTGCCGGAGCGTTCTATGCGAAGTCGACGACTTGCCATCGACAGGAGCAAAGGCTTCAGGAGCCGACTGGTATTGGTGCGATCGGAGGCGGTGAAACCGTCGCCCACGATCCAAGCGCAGTTCACATCCGACGAACTCGCACGCGTGGTCGACATCAT
The DNA here is from genome assembly GCA_038321235.1 of Acidimicrobiales bacterium. Taxonomy (GTDB): domain Bacteria; phylum Actinomycetota; class Acidimicrobiia; order Acidimicrobiales; family Ilumatobacteraceae; genus Sva-07. The sequence goes on from JBBQEU010000097.1 coordinate 1,453, forward strand.
CGACCTCGCTCTCGAACCCACCGAGGGTGCGTGAGTAAAGTTCTCAGACCGGGCCTCGCCCGACGTCCTCGATGATCTTGACGAGACAGCATTGAAGGACCACCGACTCGAACACGGCCAGACAAGTGAGCACCGTGCCATTGGCGTTCCAGTACGAATGGCACGGCGTGGGCGGATCGGCGTTTCTCGACGAGGAGGTGGTGATCAGGCCTCGACCCCGCGAGTCCACCTACTGCTGAGGACGGGCGTAGGCGGGGGCGAGCACGTCGATGACGGGAACTCCGCGTATGTCGGCGGCGAGGGTCTCGCAGCGTTGCAGAGTTCCAGCCACGGCGGTCGAGGTCGGATCGTCGATGAGTTGGTCGAGATCGAGGGGCGGATCGGGAAGTCGTGCGCCGGGTACGAGCGGCCACCACGGTGCGATGTCGGACCGGGAGGTGGAAGCGGGTTGTGTGAGGTGAGCGAGGAGTTCCTCGCGAGTTCGGCCTCGCCATGTGAGCAGTAGCCATGGGTCGGTGTCGAGGCGGTCGGCGAACACGTAGAGGGTCGCCGCGAGATGTTTGCACGGGTTCTCCCAGTCGGGGCACGAACACGACGCTCGCATGTCGCTCCACTTCGTCGGGAGCAACGCGACGCCGGTGTCGTCGAAGACCGCTTCCAACTCGGGTGGGACCTCGCCCGACAGCAGCCGTGCCGCGAAGCCGACCCGCGAGCGCATCGCTGTTTCGATCTCGCCCCACTGCGCGTGCGACAGCGCCGGGGCGGCGGCGGTGACGACGTAGGGGGTGCGTCGCGATCCCTGCACCTGCGCGACGAGGTGCCCCGGCTGTACGTCGAAGTCGACCAACTGGCCCTGCCGTGCGTAGCGCCGACCGCGTTGCATCCGGGTTCCGAGTCCATAGGAGGCGAGCAGGTCGACGAGTCGTTGTGACCACCACGCGTCGGCCATCTTGCCGCGCGCTTTCGACGTGGCGATGCCGCCCTCGGTTTTGATCGGCCGTGACTCGGGGTAGTGGTTCCACGCGTCGTCCCATCCCCTGCTGCGTCCAGCCATCGTCAGTCCCCTATCCAGTCCGGCATCAGTCTTGGATCGCATCCGCACGCAACGTGAGGACGTCGCGCAACTCGTCGGTCGACAGTTCGGTGATCCAACCTTCGCCAGCACCGACGACCGATTCGGCCAGGGCCTTCTTGCTCGTGATCATCTCGTCGATCTTCTCCTCGACCGTTCCTGACGACACCAGCTTGTTGACCACCACATTGCGGTGTTGACCGATCCGATATGCGCGGTCGGTCGCCTGATCCTCCACGGCTGGGTTCCACCACCGGTCGTAGTGGATCACATGCGAGGCAGATGTGAGGTTGAGTCCGGTGCCGCCAGCCTTCAGCGAGATCACCAGCAACAGTGGGCCGTTGTCGTGCTGGAAGTCGGCGACGATTGCGTCACGGCGTTTGCGGGTGAGCTTGCCGTGCAGCCACGGCACCTCGACGTCGAACCGACGCGCCAGATATGGCGACAGCATCGTGCCCCACTCGGAGTACTGAGTGAAGAGCAGCGCCCTGTCCCCCGCAGCGAACACCTGGTCGAGCAACTCCTCGGTGCGCGTCAACTTGCCGGAACGGCCCACCATCGTCGATGCATCCTTCGCGAAATGAGCGGGATGGTTGCACACCTGCTTCAGCTTCATGATCCCGGCGAGCACCGCACCACGCCGGTCGATGCCGTCCAGCCCCTTCGCCTGCTCGATCAGATCATCGACGACGGCCTGATACAGGGTCGCCTGCTCGCGGGTCAACGGACAGTGCTGGGTCGACTCGACCTTGTCTGGAAGGTCGGAGATGATCGACCGATCGGACTTCAAGCGGCGAAGTAAGAAGGGCGTGACGATTCGTTGGAGCTGGGCGGTTGTTTCGGTGTCCTGCTCGCGCTCGATCGGTGCAGCGAAACGACGCTTGAACGATGCCGCACTGCCGAGCAGGCCCGGATTGACCGTGTGCATGATCGCCCACAGTTCGCTCAGCCGATTCTCGACCGGTGTGCCGGTGAGCGCGATCCGGCGCCGCGCGTCGAGACGATGCACCGCCTTCGCCTGGGCGGTGTACGGATTCTTCACCTGCTGAGCCTCGTCGAGCACGAAACGACCCCACGGCACGGATTCGAGTTCGTCGATGTCGCGGGCGACCAGGTTGTACGACGTCAGCACGACATCGTGGTCGACGGCACGATCCGCAAAGGACACCTCGTGGTCGCGCATCCGCCCGGCACCGTGATGGACCATCACCGACAGGTCGGGTGCGAAACGGTTGACCTCACGTTCCCAGTTGCCGAGCACCGACGTCGGGCAGACCACCAGCGTCGGCCCGTCGACGCGATCCGACAGCATCGACGCGATGACCTGAGCTGTCTTGCCGAGCCCCATGTCATCGGCGAGGCACGCACCGAGTCCGACCCGCCCGAGGAACGCCAACCAACCGACACCGCGTTCCTGATACGGGCGCAGTTGGCCGTTGAAGCCCTCGGGTGTCGGAACCGGGTCGACCGTCGAGTGGAGTGCATCGTCGAGCAACTCACCCAACCACCCCGACGCATCGACACCGACGACCACTGCACCGTCCGGCGCATCGATCGCGTCGATACCGAGTCCGGTCCGCACCAACTCGCCGGCTGCGGCTGCGCCCTTCGTGCCGTGCCCGGCGAGCAACGCGGCGATCTCATCGGGCCGCAACTCGACCCACATCCCGCGTACACGTACCAGTGACCGCTTGGCGTCAGCTGCGGCCTGCAACGCACGGAGGTCGGCGGCGGTGAGTGCGGTGTTGTCGAGCGCTGCCTTCCACGTGAACTTGACGATCGAGTCGAAGCCGAACCCGGACGCAGTGACCGCATCCTCCGACTTGGTCGATCTGGTGGTCTTTGCCCGCAGACCGAGCCGACTGCGATTCGTCCACCATCCCGGAAGCAGGACGACCACGCCGGCGTCCTCGAGCGGGCCGACGTGCATCTGGAGGAGTTCGATGATCGCCGCGTCGTCGACCTCGCAACGATCCGGCACCTCTGCGTCGAGCAGGCCCGCCAGTTCCGGTGCGACACGCGCCATGCGCCCCAATGCCGAGAGCAATTCTTCGATCACTTCGACGCCGAACGGTGAGGATCCGTCCCACACGTCGCGCAACGCAACCATCAGGCTTGGTTCGTCGGCGTCCTGCGTCATCGCCTCGACAGTCCAGACATCGTCCGATTCGCCGTCGAGGGGTTCATGGATCCGAATACAGAGCCGGGCACGCCCGAGCCCGACGACGCCGGATCGCACCCATTGGTCGATGGCGGCCGCGAACGCTGCGACGCGGTCGGCATCGAGCGAGCCGGACAATCGTGGGTCGAGTGCGGTGAGTGAGCGAACCCATGCGTCGGGAACAGTTCTGCGCCCCGAGCGCCGCTCGAGCAGTTCCACCCGCTCACCCACGAGCCGTTCGCGCATCCGCCGGTCGACCTCGGTGCCCAGTTCCGCAGCGAGTCCCGTGTGATCGTCGAGATCGTTGCCGTCGAGCAGGGCGGCGAGGAGCCCGCGGTCCGACGCGGTCGGCAAAGGCCACCACCACGACCGCGCAACCCCATCGTCGCCGACGGTCAATCCCGGCACCACCCGTCGCGTCGCGACGAACATGTCCGCCAACGCAGCGACCGACGCAGCGCAGGGCACCAGTGAGTTCGGCGACAAATCAACGACGGTCACGAACGTCCATTGTGCACTGTCGGCCAAGCTGCACGAAACCGGAACAAGGGGGTGCGTGGTTCGGAGCGAACAGTTCGTCGAAGCCCTGTCGACGACATCTTCATGATGCACAAGACACCCCGGGGCACATCATTGGTGATGTAGGGACTGTCGATCCTGACGAGACGAGCGCTAGAAGATGCCGAACTGGGGGACGCCGACCAGCTTTCCGGCGGCGTCGAGCGAGGCGCGGGCTGCGGCAATCGCATCGTGGACTTCGTCGGTGGTGACGGGATCGTAGTTCTGGGGGTCGGGGTACTCGGCCTGGTTTCGTCGCCGACGGAGCCGATCGATCGACTTCAGTCCGCCCACACCGGGAAACTGCGCAGTCATGGCGTCGACGATGACGATGTGGCCGCCTGACGATGTCGGTCGGAGTCCTTGATGGGCGAGCAACGCAGTCGCAGTCTTGCGTGTGGCGTCGTACGCAAGAGTGAAGGCGCCCTCCGGGTCGGTGTCTGCGGTCGACTCTGCGGAGGTCAGGTGCCGTTCTGCAGTTGCCAGCAAAGCAGCAACCGTGTCGGTGTCGGCGGGAACGCGTTCGAGGTGGCGAGCGTCGAGCAGTCGCTCGATGACCTCACTGCCCTTGTTCCATCTCGGCATGTTGGGAAGGGTAGGGGACGTCGACCATGGGCGAGGCGCGAAGCTGTTGTGTGAAGCCGTCGGTGGCTGATTCCCACTGCTCGGTGGTTCTCTGTGTCGCGTTCACTTCTCGTCCGAGTCGTTCCTGGGATCGCTGGGCGGCGTCGTAGACGGCGTCACGGTTCGGGGTTCCGATGACGAGTATGTCGACATCGTTCGGTGTCGGCCCGGTGGTGCCCTCGTAACGGCTTGCCCAGGATCCGTAGATGTGGATCGACTCCACTCCTTCGACGTGTGCGAACTCCTCGCCGATGACGAGCGGCGGTCCGAACGCCATCAAAACGAGTTGAGCGAGAGGTTGGAAGTAGGGGTTGTGGTCGTTCGCCGTGAGCAACTTCGTGCGTCCGATTGTCTGGGACGTCAGGAGATTGCCGTCTTGGAGGCGTCTAACTTCGGTTGCGACGGTCGGGTACGGCTCCGTCGTGCGGGTCGCCAGTTCGTCGATGGTCCACCGCCGTGAGGGGTCGGCGAGAATGAGCGCTAGCAGTTCGCCCTGAAGCCGTGACCGAAAGATCGGTAAGAGTGGCGGAGCTTGAGGTCGCATCCCCTGCAGTATCGCTTAATCTTCAGTCAGTATCAATCGAAAATAGATCGATGTGGGACTGGCGTCTACGATGGTTGCGACGGCGACGGGTCTGTAGGCCGGCCGAGTTTCTTTGAATCCAGCCCAAGGTCGATGGTCCATCCGAAGGGTACCGGGCGTGCCACTGGCGTGCCAGTAAGGAAGGTCAACAGCGGTAGACACCGGTCAGCAGCGTGCTGCTCAGAATCGTCACCGTCCCAGCGTGAGGGGCATACGCAGGGACGAAGCGGTACCCATTCGTTTTGTTTGCAAGCAGGGGCCGCGGGTCTGATTCCCATCGTCTCCACCATGACGCGCGGCATCGGCTCGGGCGGATGACCGAGGCGGGTCCGGGTCGCCTCGGTGGTGTCACGTCCAGAGCGCGGAGATGGGTGTCGCGAGCAAGCGGTCGCCGAGTTCGAACGTGGCCTGGCCAGTGTGCAGGACGGCGCCTGCGAGGAACCGGTCACCGAGTTCGTCGCGAAGCCAAGCGAGATGACGAGCATCGTTCGCCGTCGGTGCGGCGCCGGCTTTGACCTCGATCGCCACGAGCGCACGCGCACCGATCACGTCGATCTCTCTGCGTCCGTCCTGTTGCCGGAAGTGGAAGAGCCGCGGTCGTGAAGGTGATGCAACCTGCTCGGCGCGGAGTTGCGACATGACGAATGTTTCGATGAAGCGGCCGAGCAGCTTTCCGTCTCGGAGCACGGCGCCAGCTGTCAGGCCAAAGAGACCATTCAGCAACGAGGCATCGACAAGAAATGGTTTCGGTGTACGAATCAGACGCTTGAGCCGGTTCGTGGTCCACGCAGCGGTTGATCGATGAGCATGAGGCGTTGCAAGAGGTCGTCGTAGCCGGCTGCGGTTTTGCGATCGACGCCGGCGATCTCGGGCAATCGACATCTGATCGACCACTCCGCCGGTATGCAACGCGCACGCTTCGAGATATCGGCGGAGGTTGACGACATCGCGTCGGCCGATCCCGGGTGCGTCGCGGGCCACGCTCTGGCTGACATATCCCTCGATCCATCGCTGCCGACTGGTACCAGTCAGTCTCGTGGCGGGCTCTGGGAAGCCGCCACTCAGCGCGAGCCTCGTCATCGCGATCGAGTCGGACGACGTCACTCGAGTGGCGTGCAGCAGTGGTGGTCTTGCCTGATGCTCTCGGTCCGACGATCGACAGCGCAGGGAGTTCGGCGAGCAACTGCTCGATCACCGGGTCGATCAACCGCGGCAAGTACTCGGCCATGTCGGGACCTACTCGTTCCAGACGCTTGAACACACCCACACCACACATCAGTACGCCCACTTCACGCGGCGAAGGGTTCGAGGACGGGTCATTGCTGCCACGTTGAAGACGGTGAGGGGCCATCGTGCTGTCCGCAGTCGGCAGTGGGCTGACACCGAGCTGCCGATGGACGGACGGCGAAACAGTCTCAGCATGCCTGACATCCCGAGTGCCACGGTTTGTCCTCGGTGCGCACGGGTATAGAGGGGCCATGCATCTTCCCCGCACCATCATCGAACGAGTTGCGCCATGACGCTGCTGATCGTCGTCATCGTCATCCTGCTCCTGCTCGGCGTTCTCGGAGCGGTCATAGAAGGCCTGCTGTGGCTCACGTTGTTCGCCGTGGTGTTCATCGTCGCCGCCGCCGTCTACGGCTGGTTCAAGTTGCGAAGCGGTTCCTCATCCTCGTCGGTCTGACGCGGACAAATTGATACACGCTTCGCTGCGGCACAGTGTCCACCCGAGTTCTGACGTGTCCGACAGCGTGGTCAGTGCAGCTAGCCCACCGCGCCGCTGATCGTCTTCACGAGTGGCCACGCGCCCGACGACGTGTTCGAGAGAACCGAATACCTCACGTCAGCGTCGCGATACACGCCTGACTGAAACGACGCACCAGCGTCCATGCCCTCGAACCAGACATGGTCGGCACCTGGGCCAAGCCAGAAACCACGCCCATAGGACCGTGCGCCGTCGTAGACGCTGACTTCGGTCGTCATTGCCGCCACGCGCTCGTGCGACACGATGCTGCCGGTCAACAGGGCATCCCAGAAGGCGGTGGTGTCGTCGAGCGTCAGGAAGACACCTCCATCGCCCATACCGATGACCGGCAGATGGAAAACGTTGCTGCGTCCGTTCTCCAGGTACCCGAGCGCTGTGTTGGCCGGAAGGTCGTCTGAGCGGAAGAACCCGGCGTCGGGCATCGCGGCCTTTGCGAAGACTCGGTCGCGTACCGCTTGGTGGAACGAACCGGCAATTGTCTCGACCACAAGAGACAACATCACGAAGCCGCTGTTGTTGTAGGCGAACTGCTCGCCAGGCAACGACTGCTGCCCGTGCGCGTTCAGCAGTGGTAGGTAATCGCGGGCAGTCTCGAGGGTGTGGGCAGAAAGCGAACCGAGCACATGGTCGTCGACATCACCGTCCGTGGCCTCGTCCAGATAGTCACCCACGCCGGATCGATGTGTGAGCAAGTGATCGATGGTGACGGCTTCGTCGACATTTGGAAGGTCGCCGCCAACCACCGACCGCACTGTGGTGTCGAGCGTGAGGGCTCGGGATTCGACCAGTGACATGATCGTGAGTGCCGTGAGCGCCTTCGTGCCGCTTGCGGCTGCGAAGCGAGTCTCGAGGTTGTTGAGGCGTTCGTTCGCTCGGTCGCTGTGGCCGGAGGCGAACTCGATGATGACCTCGCCCTGGCGTTGCACTCGCACGACCCCAGAGAAGCCGTGTGCCTTTGCGCGCTGTTCGAGCTGTGAGAGAGCGACATCCATCCAACGATCCTGTCACGGTGCGGACAAGCCGCGGACTGACACCGGTCAGTGTCGCGGCGGGCTCCGGGAAGCCACCGCTCAGCGCGCGAGTACGACCCCCCGTCGTATCGGCATGCGAGGTTGGTCCTCGGCGGACACGAACCGACGACGCATGCGTGGAGTCGCTTTCATGTCCGCTACTACCCCGTGACGTTGGTGTTCGTGGCGTCCGAGATGGAGATGATGTTCATGTATCCGTGGGCGGTCGTGTTCATCGAGGAGGGGCCACGGCGCTGGTCGAGATGGGGATGTTCTTGACGATCCTCGGTGTGGGCATCGTGTACGCCTACAAAGAGCGCGTGTTCACGTGGCAGTGACACCGTCGAGGTCTTCGTTGCCGCTGGCCCGGACCGCTGGCACGACGCCCAGGCGCTTCGTGCTCATGAACTGGTCCAGCTCGTGCCGACGCCCCGACACGCCACCGTGCTGCTCGTCGCCGGGACGATCGGCAAGCCGTTCGGGGAGGCACTCGATCGTGTGCATGATCAATTGCCGCATCCTCGGACGGTCGTGACATGGGACGAGGTCGCCGTTGCGAACACCGTCATCTCGCTCCTCTACTCTCGACGCGTCATCGGGCCGATGTACTTCGAGACGACGACTCTCCAGGTCGCGGTCCTCGGGCGATGCGCTGCCGTCTCGGTCGGGGTCGCCACCGTCGGTGTCATCGCAGTCGGCGTGCTCGCCCTCGGCCGATTGATCACATCACAGTTCCTCCCCTGAGGGCTGACGAGTCCACGATCGCAGATCCGAACTCACGGGCGTGCGAGGTCCGGTTCCTCGGTGGGTGCCGCGCGATTGACTGGCCCTGGCGCGTGGTGGTTTGCCAGAGCGCTGAACGGGCACTTTGCCGAGCCCCTCCAGAATGATCCCAGTGTGGGGCGGAGGTTGTGGTGGAGATCGAACACCGGCTCTCAGCTGTTCTCAGTGAGTTCGCGCGAACATTGCTCACCGACTTTTCCATCGAGTCGATCCTCGACCACCTGGTCGTGCGGATCGTCGAGGTCCTGCCCGTCAGCGGCGCCGGGGTGATATTGATTTGGGACGGCGTCCCACCTCGATACGTCGCCGCATCCGATGACCTCGCCCGGAGACTCGAGGAGCTGCAGGAGGAGATGGACGAGGGCCCCTGCATGCTGGCGTCGGCCAGCCGCGAGGCGGTCTCGGTGCCTGATCTGCAGCACGACGATCGCTTCCCGAGGTTCTCTGCTCGCGCCATCGACCAAGGCGTCGCCGCCGCATTCGCCTTTCCGCTCAGGGCTGGCGACAACCAGTTCGGTGCGCTCGACTTGTACCAGACCACCGCAGGCCCCCTCAGCGAGGAGGCCATGGTTGCCGCCCAGACGCTCGCAGATGTCGCGGCGGCCTACCTCCTCAACGCAAAAGCCCGGGTCGACCTCGAGAACTCGCTGGAGCAGGTCCGTCAGAACGCGCTGCAGGATGACGTGACCGTGGAGGCGCTGCGCGTCAGCGAGGCCCGCACGAAGGCGATCCTCGACTCAGTGCCCGACCCCATCATCACGACCGACGTGCACGGCCTCGTCGTCGAGTTCAACCCGGCCGCCGAGCGCACGTTCGGCTACTCACAACACGAGGTGCTCGGTCGTGAGCTCGCCGAGCTGATCCTGCCCGAAGCCGAACTCGATGCCCATCGCAAGCGGCTCCTGCATTACCGGGCGACCGGCGAGAATCCGCGGCTCGGCCGACGGGTCGAGTGGAGGCTGATCCGGGCGGACGGGTCGTCGTTCCCCGCCGAGGTGACGACCAGCGCCGTGGTCACCACCGGGGAGTCGCTGTTCACCGGGATGTTCCACGATCTCACCAAGGAGCACGCGGCCGCCGTCGAACGACAAGCGTTGGAGGACCGCCTGCACCAATCGGAGCGACTCGAGAGCCTGGGACAGCTGGCCGGCGGCGTGGCCCACGACTTCAACAACCTGCTCACCGTCATCTTGAACTACGCCGCCTTCATCACCAGCGACGCTTCTGCGGAGAGTTCGACCAAGGCGCACGCCGAGGAAATTCTGGCGTCCGCCGAGCGGGCGGCGGCACTGACGAAGCAGCTCCTGATGTACGCCCGGCGCGAGCCTGTGCGCCACACTGCGGTCGACCTCAACGCCGTCGTGGCGCAGATCCGTGACCTGCTCGTGCGCACCCTCGGCGAGCACGTTCGGATCGAGGTGCGAGCTGCCGCCGACCTTCCCCCGATTTACGCCGATCGAGGCCAGATCGAGCAGGTCCTGATGAACCTCTCGGTGAACTCGCGCGATGCGATGCCCGACGGAGGGGTGCTGACCATCGAGACATCCCTCCTCGAGCTTCGCGCCGGTGAGGTGAAGCCGCACCCGGCCCTCGCTCCCGGGGTGTACGTGCAGTTGTCGGTGAGCGACGAGGGGTCCGGCATGAGCGCCGACGTGGTGGCGAGAGCATTCGATCCGTTCTTCTCCACCAAACGGCCAGGAGAAGGCACCGGGCTCGGTCTCGCCACCGTGTACGGCATCGTTGCCGACACCGGCGGCGCGGTCGA
>JBBQEU010000098.1:0-11753 GCA_038321235.1 Acidimicrobiales bacterium
CTGATGAAGGATGCCCGGGCCGCCATCACCATGCTCGAGGCGCTCAAGAACCTCGGGGTCCGGCTCAGCATCGACGACTTCGGTACCGGCTACTCGTCGCTCAGCTACCTCAAGCGGTTCCCCGTCGACACCCTCAAGATCGACCAGTCCTTCACCGCTGGTCTCGGGACCGACCCCCACGACACCGCCATCGTCAAGGCCATCATCAGCCTCGCCGAAGCTCTCAACCTGAGCACGATCGCCGAGGGCGTCGAGACAGCGCTCCAGGCGCAGGGCCTCGCCGACCTCGGATGCGGGACCGCCCAGGGCTATTACTTCGGCCGGCCAGCCGCCGCAACCGCCATCGATGCCCTCTTCGACCGCGGTGACGCCCAGTGCGTTCGCTGAACTCCGTGGCCACCGGGAGCATGCACGGGGTCGCGACGACCCGTCGGTGGCGATCTCGGGCATCGATCCCGACAACCCGTATCGGTACCTCGAGATGCGCGGCGCACTGACGTCCGTGGAGGACGACTCGTCGAACACGTTCATCGACTCGATGGCCAAGAAGTACATGGACGTCGATGGGTATCCGTTCCACCAGCCGGCTGACGAGCGTGTCGTGATGATCGTCACGCCGAGCCATTTCACCCAGATGGGCTGACGACGACCGGCGCGTCGCGACAACGACGCCGAAGAACGATTCCGATGGCTCCTCATTCTCGAGCGGAGGTGACCCACCAGCTGGCGGCGATCAGTTCGGCGATCAGCGGTTCCGTGAGCAGTGCGACTGCGGTGTCGTCGGCCCCCGGGTACGCAACGATGCAGCTCGCTCCTGGGAACGGAGCGCCGATCGCCACGCTGCGCGATCCTCGCTGCTGCATCCAGTCCGCCGCTGCCGCGTCGTACCGTGACCCGGGGTACACCACGGCGCGATAGTCGAGCGTCTTGGTGAGATACACGTCGACGTGCGACCAGTCGCCGGTTTCGCACCCGTCAGCTCGACGTCGCGGACCTTCGCGCACCATCAATGCGCCCTGAAGTGCCGACGACAGTCGCTCGGCCGGGGCGAGGAACCACACGCCGTCAGGGTGGTCGACGACATCGAGAACCTCAGGTAGCCAAGAATCAATCGTGTCCAAGAGGTGCGCGGTGGCGTCCGCTGCGCGTCGGAGCGCATCGACAGGCGGTGGATTGTGCAGGAGTTGCGCCTCGAGAGCGAAGAGCGCACCGATCGTGTTGCGAAATGACCGGCAGGCGACGCCTCCGCTCTCGTCACCGGCGTGCATCTCGATCGTCGCGTGTGCCTGCGCGCTCAACTCCGACGCAGGCCGGTTGGTGAGGGCGACGACGCGGCTCGTCGGGCAGTGGGGAGCGATTGCATCGATCGTTTCGACCGACGCACCGGTTGCCGAGATCGCCACCAATGTGGTATCGGGCGACGGCGGCCAACCGAGCTGCGCCGACGCGATCTCGGCGACTGCGTCGATGCCGGCGGAACGCATCCGTCGGGCACACACCTCCGCAGCAAAATACGACGAGCCCATCCCGGTGAGCACGAGCCGTCGCGGCGCGTCAACGATCGGCCATCGCATGTCGCCGGCCGCAACCGCGTCAGCAAGATCGTCGAGCGCGTCAGGGATGCCGTCGAGGTCCGAGCGGAACGCTTCGGGATCCATCAGTGAGCTGCCGGGCCATTACTGATCGGGAACATCGCTCGGAGCGCTCCAGCCGGTGCGAACGTCCAGTGCGGGAGGTACCTCACGGCGTAGACGATCTCATGGAGTTCCTGTGCGGCGCGTAGTCCGGCAAGAAGCTCAGAGTCGAGCCACTGCTCTCGGCCACAGGAGCCAAGTGTCTTGCGGTACGCGGACATCGTCGCGACCACGGCATCGGCGGTGAGTTCGTCGATCAACTCATGGCGTTCGGGGCAGCGCCGTTGCGCGATCCTTCCGGCGTGGTCGACCGACTGGACCAGCGAGGCGACGTCGACGGCGATCGGCCGCCGTGCGGCGCGAGCAACCGGATCGAGCAGCGGACTTCCGTCGAAATCGACGACGACGAGGCGATCGCCGTGCCGGAGAATCTGTCCGACATGCAGATCGCCGTGGATCGGCGCGACCGGTGTCTCGCCGTCGGGCATCGCTGCGATGGTCGCCTGGATCGCCGCGTGACGCTCATGGAGTGTGGCCCGAACGTCGTCGTCGACCTCTTCCGCCCGAACAGCGTCGAGTGCCTCCACGAGCAGCGCTGCACAGCGGATGCGTTCCTGCGCGACGTCGCCTGCGACCATCGGTTCTGGGCGGACACTCGACGGTGTCGCCAACGCAACATGGAGTCGGGCTGCGAGGTCGCCGATACGTTCCGCCTCGGTGAGGACGCTCGCCCGTTCGGAGATTCCGTCGGCGTAGTCGGTGAGTTGGTCGACGAACCAGTCCCAGCCATCCAGGGCGTCGGGCACGTAGACAGTCACCATCGCCACCAAGCGGACGCCATCGAACTCTGCGCCGAGGAGCTGGGGTGATGCGTCGAATCCGACCGCTGCCAGATGGGCGAGCGTGTCGAGCGCGTGATGCGGTGGTTGTGCCGCAGGCACCAACCACTTGACGATCACCGCATCGTCGACGACGACGCTGTGGTGGGTCTGGTCGACGGTGATCGGACGCTCCCGGCCGGGGCCGACCAACTCTGGTGCATGCCGCCGCACCAAGGCAGCTGATCGGCCAGGCGGCACATCAGCGCGAACGATTGGCTGGCGCTGTCCGGTCGGGTTCGAGGCGCCAGTTCGTTCGTCCATCGGATCAGGCCGGGCGGAAGCCTGTCCGCTCAGCTGGTTCGGCGTGCTTGACCATCACATGGTGCCCGTAGGTGAAATCGAGGACAGCATCGTGGCCCATGTCCTTGCCGAAGCCAGATGCACCCCGACCTCCGTGGGGCATCTCGCTCGCGATCGGCAGGTGATCGTTGACCCAGGTGACGCCCGCCTCGATGCGGTGAGCGACGCGCAGGCCGCGGTCGACTCGTTGCGTCCACACCGACGATGCCAGGCCGTACGCCGAGTCGTTGGCGAGTCGAATGGCGTCGGCCTCGTCGACGAACGGCACCACGGAGAGCACCGGTCCGAAGATCTCGTCCTGGACGATCTCCGCTCCCTGTTCGGCCCCGACGACGAGCGTCGGCGGATAGTACGAACCGACGCCGTCGACCGGTTCGCCACCCACGACGATGCGCGCACCGGCGGCTGCTGCGCGGGTGACGAAACCGTGGACGCGTTCGCGGTGCTGTGCGGTGATCAGCGGTCCGACATCGGTGTCGGCATCGTAGGGGTCGCCGATCCGAACGCTGCGCATCGACGCCTCGATCGCATCGACGAGTTCGCGATGGGCGTGCGCTTCGACGTACACGCGGGTCGCAGCCGTGCAATCCTGGCCACTGTTGTACGTGGCGGCGAGGGTTGCAGCGCCGGCTGCTGCTTCGAGGTCCGCATCTGCGAACACGATGAACGGCGCCTTGCCGCCGAGTTCGAGGTGCACCCGTGCGGTCCGATCGGCAGCCAGGCGCATCACGTTGCGGCCGGTCGCCGATGATCCCGTCAGGGTGATCATGTCGATCAGTGGGTTGGTGACGAGGGCTTTGCCGACTTCTCCATCGCCGAGGACGACGGAGAACACGTCATCTGGCACGCCCGCCTGGAGAGCGAGTTCGACGAGCCGCATCGCCGACCGAGGCGTGGTCGGTGCCGGCTTGAGGACGACAGAGCACCCCGCTGCGAGCGCAGCGCCGACCTTCCAGACCGCCATCACGAACGGGAAGTTCCAGGGGGTGATCGCAGCGACGGTGCCAGCGGGTCGGCGGATCAGCATCGACGTGTATCCGGTGGAGAACTCGCCGGCCGCCGTGCCGTTCAGCGACCGCGCGGCTGCGCCGAAGAACCGGAGGTTGTCGACGGCGAATGGCAGTTCGCCGTCGCGCATCACGGCCCACGGTTTGCCGGTCTCTTCGACGTCGAGGTGGGAGAGTTCGTCGGCGTGGTCCTCGACCAGATCGGCGAGTCGATTGAGGGCAAGTGCGCGTTGGGAGGGAAGGCTGCGTCCCCATTCATCTCCTGCGGCTGCAGCGGCCCGCACCGACCGCTCGACATCACCGGCCGTGGAGTCCGCGATTTCGTCGATGATCGCGCCTGTGGCGGGGTTCACCAGTGTTCGAGTGTCGATGGTCATCGTTGAATCTCCACTTCGTGCTCGGGCTTCCAGGACACGACGACGTCGTCGCCCGGGCGCACCACGGTAGAACCGATCAGTGCGACCACGATCGACGGTGGCGCCCCGACCATCGATGCCGTGGGATCCGACAGGTCGGTCTGCACCGTGCAGTGGGAGACACCTCCGTAGAACTGGATGTCTCGAACGGTCGCCGCCATCGTGCGCGCACCCGTCGAAGCAGCCGTGTCTGCGCTGAGCAGCCGCAGCTGTTCGGGGCGCAACGAGAACAGGCGTCCGTCCGAGGGTTCGAGCATGTTCGTGCGGCCGATGAACTCGGCGACGAAGCGTGTCGCAGGCCGCTCGAACAGGGTTTCCGGGGAAGCGATCTGCTCGACGCGACCATCACGCAGTACAGCGATCCGGTCCGCCATCGACATTGCTTCCTCCTGATCATGTGTGACGACGACGAAGGTGATCCCGACTTCATGCTGCAGCCGTTTGAGCTCCTGTTGCATCTGGATCCGGATCTGCTTGTCGAGCGCGCCGAGCGGCTCGTCCAAGAGCAGGATCCGTGGTCGCTTCACGATCGCCCGTGCGAGCGCTACGCGTTGGCGCTGCCCTCCCGACAGCTGGTTGATCCGCCGCTTGCCGAGGCCGTCGAGCCCGACCGTCTCGAGCGCTTCGCCGACGCGAGTTCGTACCTCTGCCTTCGGCCGACGTTCACGCTGGAGCCCGTAGGCAACGTTTCGTTCGACGTTCAAGTGGGGGAACAATGCATAGGACTGGAACATCAGGTTGACGGGTCGACGATGGGCCGGCATCGCAACGAGGTCGTCGCCGTCGAGAGTGATCGATCCTCCATCGGGGTCGTCGAGACCGGCGATGATGCGCAGCAGGGTGGTCTTTCCGCAGCCACTCGGCCCGAGCAGCGAGAAGAACTCGTTGCCAACGATGTCGATGTTGACGTCGTCGAGAGCGACGACGTCACCAAACCGGCGCATCACCCCCACCATTCCGAGCAGCGGGTTCGACTCGTTCGCCGGCGAATCGTGCGCATCCGATCGTGTGGCGGTCAGTTCGACGGATGTGGGTGCGTCGGTCATTGCTGTCCGATCGAGTCGGTGAGGCGGGCAAGGCGCTGGGCGGAGA
Source organism: Acidimicrobiales bacterium (assembly GCA_038321235.1). GTDB lineage: Bacteria > Actinomycetota > Acidimicrobiia > Acidimicrobiales > Ilumatobacteraceae > Sva-07. Next base: position 5,331 of record JBBQEU010000098.1, read on the forward strand.
GTACGACGATCATCGACACCAGCAACAGCACCGCCGCCAGCGCGTTGATGTCGGGCTTCACGCCGAAGCGGACGTTTGAGTAGATCACCTGTGGGAGTGTCGGCGAGGTCGGGCCGTTGGTGAAGAAGGCGATCACGAACTCGTCGATCGAAAGCGTGAACGCCAGCAGTGCGCCGGCGAGAATTCCTGGCGCCAGGCTCGGCAGCGTGACTCGGACGAACGCGCCGACGGCAGAGTCGCCGAGATCGCGAGCGGCTTCTTCGAGCGAGGCGTCGACGTGCTGCAGTCGTGTTCTCACCACAGCGGTCACGAATGCGGCGCAGAACAAGGTGTGCGACAGCAGCACGCTCGTGAGGCCGAGGGTGAAGTCTGCAGCGGTGAACAGCATCAGGAGCCCGACGGCCAACACGATGTCGGGCATCACGGCCGGGGCGACAAATGCCGACTCGATGACGGGGTTGCGCACGTGGCGAGAAATCCCGACCGCCAGGAGCGTGCCGATGATCGTCGCCAGAACGGTCGCGCCGACCGCGACGATCAAGGTATTACGCAGTCCTTCCTGGACGTCGTCGTTGCGGCTGAGTTCCCCGTACCACTTGGTCGAGAATCCCCCCCACGACGTGGCGAGCCCGGACTCGTTGAAGGACAGACCGACGAGCACGAGGATCGGAACGTACAGGAACGCATACGTGAATCCGAGATGGATGCGTCCCCACCAGCTCGGCCGGCTCATGCAGCCGCCCCCGCCCGCTTCGACAGACGGCCCTGCAGGACCACGACCCCACCGACGATCACGAGCACCACCATCGTGACCGACGCACCGAACGGCCAGTCACGCGCTTTCAAGTACTGGTCGCGCACGAGTGTGCCGAGCGTGGCCGTCTTCCCGCCTCCGAGCAACTCGGGCACGATGAAGTTCGCCAGGCTCGGGATGAAGACGAACAACGCTCCGGTGAGTGCCCCCTGCGCCGTGAGCGGCAGCGTGACGGTGCGGAACCTGGTGATCGGCGAGGCGCCGAGGTTGGTGGCGGCTTCGGCGAGTTGCGGATCGAGTCGCTCGATCGCAGCATAGAGCGGCAGGATCATCAACGGAAGATAGGCGTACACGAAACCGAGCACGATCGCCGGGCGATTGTTCATCAACGCGACCGGTTCGTCGACGATGGACATGCCGCGCAGCAGCCGGTTGATCAGCCCTTCGTTGTTCAGCAGCACGATCCAGGCGTACATCCGGATCAAGAAGTTGGTCCAGAACGGCAACACGATCGCCACCAGCGCGACGGTGCGCCATCGCTGCGGCAATTTCGAGATCGCCAGCGCGGCCGGGTAGCCGATGACCAGCGCAATGATCGTCGCGGCGAGCGCCAGCGTGATCGACGTCGTGATCACGCCGCGGTACACCGGCTCACCGAGCCGCGTGATGCTGTCGAGCGTGACGGGGCGTTGGGCTCCGCCGAAACGTGACGGGGTGAGAAACGCGTAGCCGACCACCAGCACCAGCGGCACCACGAAGAACACCGCGAAGTACAGCCCGCCGGGCCCGAGCAACGTCAGCTTCTCGGCTCGCGCGCTCCGCCTTCGATGGCCCGGGGTGCTCAACGTGCCGCCACGGTCGTCACGGTGTCGTGTTCGATTCGCCGGCTGGGCCTGACCCCAGTTCTCGAATCGGACCCGGTCAGCTCGACGTCACCTCGGTGACGATCTCGGTGTACCTCGACTGTGCGTCACCGAGATCCACCAGTTGCTCGCCCTCGAGCAACTCGGCGGCGGTCATTGCGAGATTGGGGAACTGCTCGAGGAGTGCCGGGTCGAGCAACGCCATCGCCTCGGGATTCGGAACCTTGTACAGCACGAGTTCCGCCACCGCTGCGTGGTTCGCTGGTTCGAGCACCCAATTGATGAACGCATGGGCGGCCTCCTTGTTCGACGAGGACTCGAGGACGACCATCGTGTCGGCCCACAGGTCGCTGCCTTCGGAGGGGATGACGAACTTGACGTTGGGGTCCTCCGCGATTGCGTAGTTGCACCAGCCATCCCATGCCTGGACCACCGACGCTTCGCCGGTGACGAGGCGGGTGTAGAACGTGGTGTCGTCGAAGGCGAGCAATGTCGGCTTCGTCGCCTTGAGCAGTTCGGCCACTTGATCGAGTTCTTCGTCGTCGGTGGTGTTGATCGAGAAGCCGAGGGCCTTCTGCGCCGGGAGCATCATCCAACGATCGGTTGCGAGCATCGTGGTCTTGCCGCTCACGTCGTCGGCAGGTTCGAGCAGGTCCCGCCAACTCGTCGGAGCGCTCGCGACGAGGTCCTCGCGGTAGCACAACCCCGTGGTGCCCCAGGTGTACGGGATCGAGTAGGCGAGACCGGCGAGGTCCCCGGTCTCGGGGGCGAGCTTCGACATGTTCGGAATGAGTTCGGGGTCGAGCGTGGCAAGTAGGCCAGCGTCGTTCAGTTGGTCGGCGAACTGGCTGGACACGAACGCGATGTCGAAGCCATCCCCGTCGCTCTGGAGGAGCTTGGCGACGATCTCTTCGTTCGTGGCGTGCGTGGTGAGGTCGACCTCGGTGCCGAACTCGTCGGTGAAACCTGGCACCAGGCCCTCAGGCGTGTATGCATCCCAGTTCGAGATGACGAGCGATTGCGCTGCGAGGTCGGCGTCGGGATCGAGCGCGTCGTCGCCGGCGCTGTCGTCACTTCCGCATGCTGCGAGGACGACGGCGGCGGCACACGCTGCCCCACCGATACGAGTGCTCCAGGACCGTGATGTTGTGCGCATGGACGTCTCCCCTTGTGTGTCCGAGTGGTCGGCTTGCGTATCGGTGTAGTCGGCCAATCAGTGCGATCCGGAGAATGGAGGCCAGGACGAGATCTCCGGAAACCGAGAGTGACTATAGTCTCACTGCAGGATTACGCAAGAAAGCGATGATCGATTTGCGGAAAGCGAAAGATATGCCGGAAAGACTGTCGGCACGAGACCAGCCGCGCCGGGTCGTCAGGAAGGTACGCCTCCGCGATGCGGCAACGCTCGACGAGATCGACCGTCGTGTCATTGCTGCGCTGCAAACCGAAGGCCGCCGGGCGTTCAGTTCGATCGCAGAGGAACTCGAGATCTCCGAGTCCGTCGTGCGCTATCGGGTGCAGCGGCTCGAAGAGGCGGGAATTCTCCAGGTCGTCGGAATCGCCGACCCGTTGAAGATCGGATTCGACCTGATGGCGATGGTTGGACTGCGGGTGCAACCAGGCACGATCCACGAGGTCTGCTCCGACCTCCAACAGCTCCCGGAGACGAGTTACGTCGCCGCCGTCGCCGGTCGTTACGACGTGCTCGTCGAACTGGTGTGTCGGGACACGGCGCACTTCCAGCAGATCCTCAACGACGGACTCCACCGGATCGTCGGGGTCACATCGACCGAGTCCTTCCTCATCCTCGAGATCCACAAGATGGCATACGGCTGGGGCGTCGGCGATCACGGTGTGCCGCTCGCCGACACATCGTCATCGTCCACCTCATCGGCATCGTCCAAGCCCGCTGCATCAACCACCACAACCGCGAAACCATCGGCGCGATCCGCCAAGAAGGGCACGAAATGACCGATCAGCGAACGTTCCTGTTCATGCCTGAGAGCGCCTACGGCCCAACCAACAACTGCATCGGCATCGCCAACGTGCTGCGGGATCGCGGCCACCGAGTCGTCTTCGCCGCCGAGAGGTCATGGGCCGGTCGTCTCGAACCACTGGGCTTCGAAGAGGATCTGGTCGACCTCGCACCCGCCGACCCCGACGCTGGCGGCGAGCAGGACGCCGGCCAGTTCTGGACCGACTTCATCACCGACACTGCGCCGGAGTTCCGCAAACCGACGATCGAACAGCTCGCGACGTTCGTCCAACCGACGTGGCAGGCACTCATCGATGGTGCGAAGTTCTGTGAGCCTCAGCTCCGGGAGATCATCGACCGCACGCGACCCGACGTCGTGATCGAGGACAACGTCAACTGCTTCCCGGCGCTCGTCACCGCCGGCGTCCCGTTCGTGAGGATCATGTCGTGCAACCCGCTCGAGGTGCGAGGGCCTGATCTTCCTCCGGTGTTCTCGGGCTATCCGATCGACGACACGAAGGGCTGGGACGAATTCCGTGCCGAGTACGACCGAACGCATCGCACGATGTGGTCCGAATACGACGAATGGGTGCAGTCGTGCGGCGCAGCGGGTCTCCCCGACCTCGACTTCATCCACACCAGCGCCGATCTCAACTTGTACCTGTACCCCGAGGTGGTGGACTACACCGACCACCGGCCGTTGAACCCGACGTGGCATCGGCTGGACTCGTCGGTGCGCACGACCGACGAGGCATTCGAGGTACCCGAACCCCTGCGCAATGGTGACGGCGCTCTGATCTACCTGTCGCTCGGGTCGCTCGGGTCAGCGGATGTCGAGTTGATGCGTCGGCTGGTCGACGTGTTGTCGCGTACGCCTCATCGCTTCATCGTGTCAATGGGCCCGCAACACGAGCACTACGAACTCGCCGACAACATGTGGGGCGATCACCAAGTACCCCAGACCAACGTGATCCCGCTGTGTGATCTGGTGATCACACATGCCGGCAACAACACCACGACCGAGTCGCTCCATTTCGGTAAGCCGATGATTGCCTTGCCGCTGTTCTGGGACCAGTACGACAATGCGCAAAGGATCGACGAGACCGGCTTCGGTGCCCGCCTCGACACGTATCGGTTCACCGACCATCAGATGCACGGCACGATCGAACGGTTGCTCGGCGACGTTGCACTGCGTGATCGAGCGGCTGCAGCCGGCACGACGATCCGGGCTCGGCGCGGCACGCACATTGCTGCCGAGCTACTCGAGAGCGTCGGACGCTGAGTACGGGGTGAGCGATGCGTCGCACTCGACCGGGTCAACCGGCGTCACCCTGGCGTCGGTTCGTTCAGCGCGCCCGATGTCGATATGGCTCGATCGGCCTCGGCAGATCGACAGCGACTGCGTCGCCCGGAGCTTCGACGGCGCGACGAAGGCCGATCTCGTCGTGATCGGTGGTGGGCTGACGGGACTCTGGACGGCGATCGAGGCCGCAGGACGCGGCCAACAGGCGGTCGTCGTCGACGGCGGTGAGATCGGTGGAGGAGCCTCCGGCCGTTGCGGCGGCTTCATCAACGCCTCGATCACACATGGCATTGCACATGGCCACCAACGCTGGCCCGACGAAATGCCGACGATCGTCGCCCTCCAAGAAGCGCTCTGGTACGACACGCTCGAACTCTTGCACCACCACGGCGCAGGAGGTGTGATCGAGCCGTGCGGGAAACTGACTGTCGCGACCCGCGCCAACCACGTCGACTCGTTGCGTGCCTCTGTCGACGTCCACCTGCACTACGGCCAGACTGCGAAGTTCCTCGAATGTGACGAAGTACGCGCCGACGTCGCCTCGCCGCAGTATCTCGCTGGCGTCCACCTCGGGACGGCGAATGGACTGTGTGACCCGGCCCGTCTCACCGCCGCGCTGGCGGAGATTGCGCTCGAGGCCGGCGTGACGCTCGTCGAGAACGTCACGATCGACCAACTGGACGACGCCGGTACCGGGGTCCGGGCCCGGAGCGGGTCCGGACACATCACCGGGCGGCGGGTGCTGTTGGCGACCAACGCGTACCGGCCGCTACATCGCCGTCTCCGACGTCGGGTGATCCCGGTGTACGACCACGTGATAGCGACCGCCCCGCTCACCGCGCAGCAGTGGGCTGACATCGGCTGGCATCGACGGTGCGGCGTGACCGACGCCGGGAACCAGTTCCACTACTACCGGCCGACACCCGACGGCAGGATCTTGTTCGGCGGATGGGACGCCACCTACCACCGTGGCGGTCGCGTCGATCAGCGCTTCGAGGAGCGGTCTGCAACTCATGAGTTGCTGGCGCGTCATCTGGTCGAGACGTTTCCCGCCCTCGCAGGTGTCGAGGTGACACACGCATGGGGTGGACCGATCGACACGACGAGCCGCTTCACTCCGATGTTCGGCTCCGCAATGGGCGGCAAGCTCGGCTGGGCGGTTGGATTCACCGGTTTGGGCGTGGGGTCGAGTCGATTCGCTGCGCTCGCCGCGCTCGACGTGCTCGACGGCGACGTCACCGAACGGTCGCAGTTGTCGATGGTGCGCAAGAGTCCCATGCCGTTCCCACCCGAACCGCTGAGAACACCGGTGATTGGGCTGACCAAACGGGCGCTCGCACGCGAGGACCGCTCAGGTCAGCGCGGCCTCTGGCTGCAGTTGCTCGATCGCTTCGGCGTCGGGTTCGACACCTGAAGCACGCACAGGCAACCCCTCGGCAGCACACGGAACCGCCCTGCGATGAGAGCAACGAACCGCAGAGCATCGTCGAGGTGGTCTAGTGTCATCCAGCACGACGAGAGGGGTGTT
>JBBQEU010000099.1:0-11486 GCA_038321235.1 Acidimicrobiales bacterium
GCTCCGTTCGACGACCTCGCACGTTGTGCAGCCGTGAGCATCGCGCACCCCGAGCTCGCCATTGCCGGGCCGACCGCTGGGCGTCTCTGGGGATTCCGCCGCCTTCCTGACGACCACCGCATCCACGTCGTGGCGCCACCGCGTAGCCACCCGACCCGAATTCCTTGGGTGGTTCCATACCGCACGGCCGCAATCCATGCGCGCGACATCGTCCAGCGCGCCGACGGCATCCGGGTGACCTCACGAGCACGCACGGCATTCGATCTCGCTCGGTTCGTCGCGCCGCTCGACCTTCGTTCGATCATCGAGCAGGCGATGCGCGATGGTCGCCACACCGAGGACGAGATGTACGAAGCGGCGGTCGACTGGCTCTCACCGCGTCGACCGTGGGCTCGTAGCTACCTCGATCAACTCGAGCGACGCGTTCGCGGTGGAGCCGCCGAATCCCACCACGAGTTGCTCCTCGGAGAGGCCCTCGAAACGGCCGGCGTCGGCCGACTGGTCCGCCAGCACTCAGTCATGCTGCCTGGCTACGGGCCCGCCCGGTTCGATCTTGCAGTCCCCGAGCTGAAGTGGGCCATCGAGATCGATGTGCACCCCACACACGAAGAGTCCCACGGCATCCGGTCCGATGCGAAACGCGACGATGCCGCACAATCGATTGGCTGGCTGGTCTCCCGTGTGGTCAAGGCCGGCTTCGGCACATCCCTCCCAGCGACCGTCGACGATCTGCTCGGCGTGTACCAGTCACTCCGCGATCGTTTGCGGTGAGGACTGTGTGCACCCTCGCCACTCACCTCTCACCGGCGGCCACGTGCGATCGGTTGCGGTGAGAACTGTGTGCACCCTCGCCACTCACCTCTCACCACAGGATCGATTCACAGCAGCCGGTGGGACGTTCGGGTGGTGGCGGCGGTGTACCAGGCGAGGACGAGGAGTCCAGCGGCCAGTATCGCTGCACCGTCGGCGAGGAGGTGGAAGCCGAACACGTCCTTGACGAAGCCGGAGCTGAGCGCAGCTGCCGCACCGCACAGGCTGAGGGTGAGGTCGCCGGTTCCCTGGACCTCGAGCCGTGACGTCTCCGGCACCGAGGTCGTGAGGATCGTGGTGCCCCCGATGAGACCGAAGTTCCAGCCGAGGCCGAGGAAGAACAGCCCGACGAACATCAGCAGCGGCACGTAGCCGGCGAGCACCGTGGTGATCGTGCCAGCACCCAGGATTACCGCACCGATCTGGATCGCTCTCACGGGACCGGCTCGGTCGACGAACCGACCGACGAATGGTGCCAACCCGTACATCCCCACGATGTGCAGGGCGATCACGAACGCCGACAGGTCGGCGTGGCCGTGGTCCTTCATGTGCGGCGGGGTCATCGTCATCACCCCGACCATCGCCGCTTGGGAGGCCGCCATCGCCGCGAGTCCGAGACGCGCTCCGGGTGACGCCCAGATCACCGATGCCGACGACCGCACCACCCGCAGCATCCGAGTTCGCTCGGCGTGCGGATCGATGCCGCCGATCACTTCGAGTGGGTCAGGGCGTAGCCGGATCCACACCACCACTGCGGCCACCAGGAAGAAGACCGCAGCGAACGCGAACGGCCCGACGAGTTCGTCAAGACCGACGCTGTCGGCCACCGCCTTCTCGAACGGCGTGAGCAGCGGCCCGAGCGCAGCACCCAACGTGCCGACCCAAACGATCGCTGCGATCGAGGCACCCTGCCTGGCCGGCTCGGCAAGATCAGCGGCAACATACCGCTGTTGGAGAGTGGCCGCCTGGCCGGCTCCGAAGGCGATCATTCCGACCAGGAACAACGGGAACCAGCGCAGCTGTCCTCCGGTCGCAGCGACCGACGCTCCGACTGCGCCGATCACGAGCGCACGGGTGAGTCCGATCCGCCGACCTCGTCGTCGCATGAACGCCGCCAGCGGAATCGCCGTGAACGCCGCACCGAGCGTGAACGAGGCGCTGCCCATTCCGGCGAGCCGGTCGGAGCCGAGCAGGTCACTCGCCAACAGCGAGACAACCGCCACCATCCCAGCCACCGCGGCCTGGCCGGGCACCTGCGCGAATCGCAACGACCGCAACGTCCGGCGCTGGAGTTCCTCCCGGTCGATGCCGGTGTCAGCGACCGCCTCGACCATCTCGGCAGTCTGTCAGGGGCGACCGCTCGACAACGGACCGCTTCCGGTGAGATCCGTGTGCACCACCCACGCTCACCTCTCACCGCAACCGAGACTGGGCCGCTTCCGGTGAGATCTGCGTGCACCACCGACGCTCACCTCTCACCGCAGGACGGATGTCGCGAGCGGCGGGCGGGTTACAGGACGTTACGGAGGAAGCGGCCGGTGTGGCTGGCTTCGAGCGACGCGATGTGTTCGGGGGTGCCTTCGCCGACGATGGTGCCGCCACCATTGCCGCCGTTGGGTCCGAGGTCGATCACCCAGTCGGCGGTCTTGATGACGTCGAGGCTGTGCTCGATCACCAGCACCGTGTTGCCCTGGTCGACGAGGCGCTGCAGCACCGTGAGGAGCCGCTTGACGTCGTCGAAGTGCAGGCCGGTGGTCGGCTCGTCGAGCAGATAGATCGTGTGACCGGTGGACCGCTTCGCGAGCTCGGCGGACAGCTTCACACGCTGCGCCTCGCCACCCGACAGCGTCGGCGCCGATTGCCCGAGTCGCACGTAACCGAGCCCGACATCCACCAACGTCTGCATGTACCGGGCGATGCCGGGCTGGTTGGCGAAGAAGTCGACCGCCTCGGTGACCGGCATGTCGAGCACCTCGGCGATGTTCTTGCCCTTGAACTCGATGTCGAGCGTGTCGCGGTTGTAGCGGGCGCCGTGGCACACCTCGCACGGCACGTACACGTCGGGCAGGAAGTGCATCTCGATCTTGAGCGTGCCGTCGCCCGAACACGCCTCGCAGCGACCGCCCTTGACGTTGAACGAGAACCGCCCCGGCATGTAACCGCGGACCTTGGCCTCGTTGGTGGAGGCGAACAGCTTGCGGACATTGTCGAACACGCCGGTGTACGTGGCCGGGTTCGAACGCGGCGTGCGGCCGATCGGCGACTGGTCCATGTCGATGACCTTGTCGAGGAACTCGATGCCGTCGATGCGCTTGTGCTTGCCGGCGGACATCTTCGACTTGTAGATCCGCTGCATCAGCACCGGCAACAGGATGTCGCGGATCAACGAGGACTTACCCGAGCCGGACACACCTGTGATCGCAACGAAGTTGCCGAGCGGGATGTCGACGTCGATGTTCTGCAAGTTGTGTTCGCGGGCTCCCTGGATCCGCAACGACTCGAGCCCCTGCGGCCGCCGCTGCTCGGGTACGGGAATCGACTTGCGACCAGACAGGTACTGCCCGGTGACCGACTCCTTCACCTTGAGGATTCCGGGCACCTTGCCGGAGTAGACGACCTCCCCCCCGTGCTCGCCGGCGCCGGGGCCGATGTCGACGATCCAGTCGCTCTCGCGGATGGTTTCCTCGTCGTGTTCGACGACGATCACCGTGTTGCCAAGATCGCGCAGCCGTGTGAGCGTGTCGATCAGGCGACGATTGTCGCGCTGGTGTAGGCCGATCGATGGCTCGTCGAGCACGTACAGCGTGCCGACGAGGCCGGAGCCGATCTGCGACGCCAGCCGGATGCGCTGCGCCTCGCCACCGGCGAGCGTGCCCGCCGACCGCGACATCGTGAGGTAGTCGAGGCCGACATCGAGGAGGAACCCGAGCCGGGCGTTGATCTCCTTGGTGACGCGCTCGGCGATCATCCGATCGCGCTCGGACAACTCGAGTGCGGCGAGGAACTTCGCCGACTCGCCGATCGACATGTCGGCCACTTCGGAGATGTTCTTGCCCTCGATGGTGACCGCCAGCGTCGACGGCTTCAGGCGCGCGCCGTCGCACGTGGAGCACGCCACGAGGCGCATGTAGCCCTCGTACTGCTCGCGTGCCCATTCACTGTCGCTGCCCTCGTGGCGCCGCTGAATCCAAGGAATGACGCCCTCGTACTCGGTGGAGTACGTCCGCGACCGCCCGTAGCGATTCTTGTACTTGACGGTCATCTTGCCCTTGACCCCGTGGAGGATGACCTTCTGCTGCTTGGCCGTGAGATCCTCCCACGGGGCGCTGACGTCGAGATCCTGCGCTTCGGCGACCGATTCGAGCATGCGCGTGAAGTACTGCGTGTTGGCGCTCCGCCACGGCGCTATCGCACCGTCGAGCAGCGACATCTCGGGGTCGGGAATGATCAGTTCGGGGTCGACCTCGAACGTAGTACCGAGACCGTCGCAGGCGACACACGCGCCGTACGGCGAGTTGAAGGAGAAGTTTCGCGGCGCCGGCTCGTCGTAGCTGTTGCCGCATACCGGGCAGGCCAGGTGCTGGCTGAACGTCAACGTCTCAGCTGCACCCTCTCCTTCACGCGGCACGACCTCAATCTCGGCCACCCCGTCGGCGAGCCCGAGTGCCTGCTCCAACGAGTCGGTCAGTCGCCGTTCGATGCCTTCCTTCAGTACGAGGCGGTCGACGACGATCTCGATCTTGTGGTTCTCGTACTTGGCGAGTCGTTCCTCACGCTTGAGGAACTCGTCGATGTCGACGGTTTCGCCGTCGATTCGCGCGCGCACGTAGCCCTGACCGGACATGTCCTGCAGCAGCGTGTCGTACTCGCCCTTGCGGCCACGAACCACCGGCGCCAACACCTGGAAGCGGATGCCGTCGTCCATGTCGAGAATACGGTCGACGATCTGCTGCGGCGTCTGGCGCTGCAGCCGGGTGCCGTCGTTCGGGCAGTGCTGCACGCCGATGCGGGCGTACAACAGGCGCAGGTAGTCGTAGACCTCGGTGATCGTGCCGACGGTGGAGCGCGGGTTGCGGCTGCCCGATTTCTGGTCGATCGAGATCGCCGGCGACAGCCCTTCGATGATGTCGACGTCGGGTTTGTCCATCTGCCCGAGGAACTGGCGGGCGTAGGAGCTGAGCGACTCGACGTAGCGGCGCTGCCCCTCGGCGTAGATCGTGTCGAACGCCAAGCTCGACTTGCCGGAGCCGGACAGCCCGGTGAACACGATGAGCTTGTCGCGGGGCAGCTCGACGTTGACGTTCTTGAGGTTGTGCTCGCGGGCACCGCGCACGACGATCTGCGGCTCGTCGGCCTTCGCAGTGCGCTTACGGGGGGACTTCTTGGGGGGCGCCGCTGGCGTGGTGCCGGTGGCGGAGGTACTGGCGGCCATCGACGTCAGAGCTTATCGCCGAACATGTGTTCCACATGGGTGACGGACATCGAGTCCGGCGCACCGAGAGTTCGATGCGTTGCGCCCTCAGCAGCGGTACTGCATGGCGGCACGTTCGGCGACGCGGCCCGCAATCATGTCGGCGATGAACGCTGTATGCACAGGGTGCTCGCGGTAGACGACGTAGTCGCCGGCCGAGTCGAAGTCGGCCACCACCACGTAGTCGAAGTTGCCCTCGTTCACTCGGGCGTCAGCCCCATGTCGGTACGCACGGATCACCGAAATCGCTTCCGGCAACTCGTCGAGGCGGCGCGCGACCTCGGCGAAATGCGCCTCGTCAACCCCCTCGGCCCAGCGGAACATCACGACATGACGAAACACGTCAGCCCTCCCCCGCCGCAGCAATGGCCCGCTCGTACGTGAGGATCTCGGCGGCCCAGCTGCCGACCTTCTCGCCGGCGATCGATCGACGTTCGGGCCACGGCTGCTCCAAGTCGACCAACGAGCCTCGGCTGATCACCGCACGCAAGCGCGAGCGATCCTGGAGCACGGTGACGTCACCCGCCGGGTCACCGGCGATCACCAGCACATCGGCCCGTGCGCCCTCCGCGATCACGCCGAGTTCGCCTTCCATCCGCATCGCGATCGCGTTGCTGCGGGTGGCGCAAGAGATCGCCTCGACCGGGCTGAGACCGAGTTCGTTCACGAACACTTCCATTTCGCGGGCGTGCCAGTGCCCGTACGGGGTGAGCGCGAACCCGCTCTCGGAGCCGCACAGGATCGGAACACCTTCGTCGTAGGCCACCCGGACCATCGCCGCGGTCGACTTGATCTCACCGCGGAAGATGTCCTGCATGCCGAGTCCGGCACCGACGCATTCGCCATAGTCGGCGAGGTTGGCGAGGAAGGTGAACGTCGGACAGAGCGCTGCTTCGTTGTCGATGACGGCCTGCAGCGCCTCGTCGTCCATGAACGACGCGTGCAGGATCAGGTCGACCCCAGCGAGCGCAGCGTCACGCGTGGACGAAGCGCTCCGGCAGTGGGCGACTACCGGCACACCGAGCGCGTGCGACGTGTTGCATACCGTCTTCATCTCGTCGAGGGTCCACACCTGGAGCTCGCCCCGCTGCGTCGGGATCGATCCCGTGGCGTGGATCTTGATCCAGTCGGCCCCGTTCTTGATCTGACGTCGGGTTTCGATGACCATCTCGTCGATGGTGTTGACGACAGCGGCGTAGCCGACCTTGCCGTGGTCGGGGATGAGCCGACCGGCAGTGCCACCGACGGAGGTGAGCATCGCCTGACCGCCCGTGGCGATGCGGGGGCCGGGGAACGCACCGGACTCGACCACGTCGCGAATCTCGGGTCCGATTCCCATCACCGTGTCGGGGTCCATCATCGAGGTGACCCCGGCGAGCAGCAGCTTGGGCAAGTTGAACAGGGTGACCATCGCAGCGGTGGTCGGCGGACGGTGGAAGAACAGTTCGTCGTTCGACTGCACGTCGTCGAACGTGACGTGACAGTGCGCGTCGATCAGGCCGGGCATGATGGTCATGGCGGTTGCGTCGATCGTGCGAGCACCAGTCGGGACAGAAACCTCGCCGTGGCGACCAACGGCGGTGATGTTGTCACCGTCGATCACGATGTCGGTGCCCGGGACCGGTGCCGAGCCGGTGCCATCGATCAGCGATCCGTTCGAGAGGTGAAGCACCGGATTCCCGGTGGTCTGGTCAGTGTTGGCTGGCATGTGGAACACCCCGGTGTCAGAACTTCGTGAAAAGCGTCGTCAGGATCCTAGCGACGGCGGTCAGGTGCGTGCCGATGTGTGCCCTCACCCGTGGCAAGCTCGCGTCGTGAAACGAGCGTTGGTCACGGGCGGAACCTCCGGCATCGGTGCGGCCTGCGCCGATGTGCTCGAACGAGAGGGCTGGCAGGTCACCCGGGCCGACATCACCACCACCGATGCCAACGACTCCACAGGCGGCGGTCCAGCGGTTCGGCAACTCGACGTGACCGACGAGGATGCATGGGAACGGTTGATGGCCGACATCGGGCCAATCGACGCGCTGGTGACCAGTGCGGGGATCCGAACCCGCAGCATGATCGTGGACACCACGCTCGATGAGTGGGAGCGACACTTCCGGGTCAATGTCACCGGAACGTGGCTCGCCATCCGGGCGTTTCTCAGGGCAATCCCCCCAGGCGACCAGCGCCCGCGTTCGATCGTCACCATCGCCTCGGTGAACGCCACGATCGCCGTGCCCGGACAGGCGCACTACGTGGCATCCAAAGGCGCCATCGCATCGTTGTCGCGTGCTGCTGCGCTCGAAGGCGCGCCGCTCGGTGTCCGCGTCAACTCGATCGCTCCCGGGCCGATTCGCACTCCAATGGCCGCGGAACGGCTCAACGATCCCGAGCAGATCCGCTGGCTCACGGGCCGAGTTCCGCTTGGCCGGGTGGGAGAACCGTCCGAGATCGCCGAGGTGGCCGAGTTTCTGCTGTCCGAGCGGGCGTCGTACATCACCGGCGAGGTGCTCTACGCCGACGGTGGATGGGCAGCCAATGCGGTCTGACGTGAGCCAACACTCGAACCACCACGACGACACGAGGAGACCGACCCTGATTGCCTATGAGGTGCAACTCGACAGCGACGAATGCGTGAGCGCCGGGAAGTGCGTGGCGTCCGCTCCCGGCTTCTTCGTGTTCGACGACGATGAGATCGGCACGGTCGACCAGGAGGGCCAGCGACCCGGCGACGATGCCCTGCTCCGGATCGCCCGACAGTGTCCGAGCGGCGCGATCAAACTGTTCGCCGACGGTGTCGAAGTCGAGCTGTAGCGACAGCAATGCCGATCAGCTGAGCCGGAGTAGTCGGCGGGCGTTGTCGTCGTAGGCGTCGACGAACGGGATCTGGTCGGGTTCCTTCGGCGCATCCCAGCCAGCAAGATTCGTCCCCACCACGAGCCGGTCGCGACCGACCTTGCGTTCCAGGAGCGCCAGCGAGTCGTCGTCGTGGACGTGGTTGTCGAACCACATCCGTTGCATCGCTCCCTGGAAATCGGTGGGGTTCGCGATCGCCCACGGCCTCGTGCGGCCCTGGTGCTCCAGTCGTCCGAGCATGTAGGCGCAGGCCCCGCCGCCGTGCGACATGCAGACGTCGAGGCCCGGGTGACGATCGAGCACGCCGCCGTAGATCAGGTGGGCCATCGCCAAGGTCTCCTCGAACATGAACCCCACCGACAGGTCGAGGTCGTACTTGCGGATCCGCTCGTCACGCAGCGGTCCGTCGATCCCCCACGGCGCGGGGTGGATGAACACCGGCACGTCCAGCTCGACCGCAGTTGCCCAGAACGGATCGAGGCGCTCGTCGTCGAAGTCGGTCCCGAAGTCGGTGCCGATGTACGCCGAGACCAGCCCGAGGTCGCCGATCGCACGCCGGAACTCGGCGGCCGCAGCGTCGACGTCCTGCATCGGCAACTGGGCGGCGCCGAGGAACCGGTCGGGGTGGTCGGCCACGAGGGCTGCGAGTTCGTCGTTGTGCCACCGACAGAACTCGGTGGCCACCTCCGGCTCGACGTGGTGGAAATACGTGATCGGATTCGGTGAAAGCATCTGCACGTCGATACCGAGATGGTCGTTGAGTCGGAGGCGGACGTCGGGGTCCATGAAGGGTGTTCCCCGGTAGTCGACGCCGTCGAGCACGTAGCTGCCGACCCGGAAACGTGGCCGGCCCTCGGGGCCGATGCCGAGTTCCGGTCCGTACTCGCCGGCGCACCCCATCACGCCAGGGAGCACCGTATGTGCGTGTACGTCGATCATCGGACGATCCTCGCAGCTCGGCGCCCACCCAGCCGCGGACCTACCGTGGCAGGGTGCCCCTGATACTCGCCGCCGGATCGATGCTCGACGAGACACCGACCGCCGTGATCGATGCCGCAGCGGCCGCTGGATTCGACGGCGTGGGGTTGCGAATCTCCAACCCGACCACCGCAACACACGCGGTGACCGACCCGTCGGCTGTTCGCCGATACGCCGAACGTTGTGCGATCACGATCCACGACGCCGAGGTGTACCGGATCGGTTCCGGCGACGATCCGACACTGCTCGTCGAACGGGCGGCTGCGGTCGGAGCCGGCGCCCTGCTGGTGGTCTCGGACACGATGACCCGCGCCGACACCATCGCAGGAATCGCTGCGCTGGTGGAACTCGCCAACCCGTTCGGCATCCGGATCGGGCTCGAATACATGGCATGGACCGACCCGAGCGGACCGCTCGATGCCGTGGCGATCGCGCAACAGACGGGCTGTCAGGTGGTCGTCGACCTGCTGCACCACGTGCGTGTCGGTGCCGACGCGGGCGACCTGCGAGCCGTGGTCGATTCCGGGACGCTCGGCTGGGTGCAGATGTGCGATGCCCCCACCACGTGCGCTGACGACCTCATCGACGAGGCCCGCCATCGACGTCTCGTACCGGGCACGGGGGCGTTGGCGTTGGCTGAGCTGCTCGTCTGCGTCGACGCCGACGTGACGATCAGCGTGGAGGTCCAGAGCGACGACCTGCTCGCCGTCCACGCAACCGAGCGCGCACAGCTGCTCTTCGACGCGGCTCGATCGGTGCTCGACAACCGCTGAGGAACTCACGTTGGCGTCGTTTGCTCAGTTGCCCAACAGCACCGGGTAGCGACCGAAGTACGGGCGGGTGGTCGACTCGTCCATCTCTGGCGCATCATCGGGATCGCGTCGCACACCAGCGTCGAAGAGGACCTGCACGGCCTCGGGAACCAACCCGAAGATGTGGTCGTCCATCGTGGACTCGTCGTGGAAGAGCAGACCGGCGGCGAGGTCCTGGCCGATGCAGGCGTGCATGCCAGACCCGAACGACAGCCCGTACGCGGGAATCCCGTCGGGCAGGGCGCGGTGCGGGTCGAACTCGTCGGCCCGGTCGCCGAACACGCTCGGATCACGGTTGACCGACAGCAGGTCGATCACCACCTTGGCACCTTCTGGGATGTGACGGCCGGACTTCAGGTCGATGTCGGCAAGCGCCCACCGCATCGCGACGGGTGACGAGGGCTGGAGCCGGACGGTCTCGTGGGTACATCGCTGGAGGAACAGCCGGTCGGTTCGCACGAGCTCGGCGTCCTCGGGGTGATCCTGCAGCCAGGTCAACACGTGGTGCGACACGCGCGTGAAGGCGGTGGCCGACGTGTGCGCGCCGGCGAGCAGATAGAACGCGACCTCGCGCACGATGACCTCGTGCGGGAGGTGCAGGGCGTCTTCGTTGGCGAGCAGGATCGAGAGCACGTCCTTGGGGAGCTCCTCGCCGGCGTCGCGCAATGTGGCCCGCCGCTCGATCGAGGGCATGACGAACTCCTCGTCGAACAAGTGGAGTTCGGCGGCCACCTCGTTGCGCTTCGCGTCGCGATCGCCCGTGAAATGGGCGAGCGTGGCTCCTTCGATGAAGGTCATGAGATAGCGGTAGAGGCGACGCGTCTCATCGACCGTGCCGAGCGGACGATCGACGCCGGCGGTGAGTGCCGCCAGGTTCATCATCATGCGGTGACCCAGGTCGACAAGTTCGGCTCGGCCAGCGGCGATGTCCGGTGCCAGGGTCGACTCGATGATCGGTGGAAACAGCTCGCGCTCGTACATCTCGAACGTCTCACGACGAAACAGGCGGTTCTCGAGCCGGCGACGGTCGCGGTGCTCGGATCCGTGCAGGTTGACCAGCACGTCGCCCATGACCACGTCACCGGCGTCGTAGAGGGCTTGGCGCAGCTCCTTCTGTCGATAGACCTCCTTCGCCTCCTCGTATTCGGTGATCGTGATGACCGTCGGTTCGTCGCTCATGGCAGACACCTCTCTGTGAACGCGCCGGTGATCGTGCACGTCAATTCGATGATCTTCATGCGTTGGTGACCCCGAGTCCGAGCCCGCCGTCGACGGTCAGGACGTTGCCGGTCGCCCACTCGGCCCGGGCCAGGTACTCGACGCCTTCGGCGATCTCGTCGACGGTGCCGAGCCGGCCGAGTGCATGCGCTGGCGCCAAGCCCTGCAATCGTTCCCGCGCCGTGTCGTCGTCGAACAGGCCGGCTCGCTGGTTCAGTTCGGTGAACACTCCGCCCGGACGGATACACGACACGCGCACACCGAGCGGGCCGAGTTCGGCTGCGAGGACCCCCGTGAGCGTCTCGACCGCCCCCTTCGTGGCGGCGTACGGCGCGGCGCCGGGGAACGCCCGTTGC
>JBBQEU010000100.1:0-11334 GCA_038321235.1 Acidimicrobiales bacterium
CGGAGCGCTCGGAGTTCGATAGGCGCCAGGCAGGACGAGATCGAGCCCGCCGTCGTTGCGTATCCGCTGGATCCGGTCGAACGTGAGGCCGCAGGCGATCAGCTGATCGACTGAGGCGATGCCGTGGTGCGTGGCGAAGTGCCGATGAGCTGCGGCAGTGAGATGGGCCATGACGACTCCTTCCAGTGACGGTTCAGGTCAGTGACTGTTCAGGAGGGAGTCGGTCGTGCGAAGCTATCGTCGCCGGCGACAAATGCGTCTTGCGGTGAGAGTTGTGTGCGTACCCGGCGCTCATCTCTCACCGGAGGACCGATCCTGCCGGTTGCGGTGAGAGCGATGTGCAGGCCCGGCGCTCATCTCTCACCGGAGGACCGATCCTGCCGGTTGCGGTGAGAGTGATGTGCAGGCCCGGCGCTCATCTCTCACCGGAGCGAGGTGGTGCGGGCGAGGTGGAGCGCACCGATGGCGCGACTCAGCGGTTGCGGAGGCGTTTGCTGAGGTCGTTGAGGCGCTTCTTCTCGTCGCCGGTGAGCGAGTCCATGCCGTTGGCGCCGATCTTGTCGAGCAGCGAGTCGAGTTCGATCTGGTCGGCCGGGGAGGGGGCCGTCGGCGGGGGCATCGGCGCCGGGGCGTTCTTCCACGGGCCCTGGACGACGCCGCCCGACTTCGATGACCCCGTCGCACGCTTCGGCTTCGACTTCTTCTTCGAGCGTCCGGACGAGCTGGAGCCGACCCCCTCGAGCGGGATGTGCGGGATCGGCCAGCCGGTGGCGAGACCGAGCGAGCGGCCGGCCACCAGCGCCACGGCGATCGACACGAGCAGGAAGAGAACCTGTCCGGTCTGATCTTCGCCGAGATACTGGAGCAGGTTGAGCACTGTGAACACGGCGGCGAGCGCCCACAGCGGGATGACCTCGAACCATTTCACGCCCGGGTATGTGGCGGCGTACACCCAGATGCCACCGAGGAACAAGCTACTCAGCCCGAACTGCACCATGAAGTCGATGCTGTCGGCGAGCGGCCCGAGCAGCGTGAGGATGAGCGCCGGGACGACGGTGAGCGCCAGCACCCACACCACGAACTTGGCTCGCCCGAACAGCGACTCGAGTTGCTGACCGAACAGCCAGAAGAACACGATGCCCAACAAGGGCCAGATGGCCGGTTCGGTGGCGATCGGCCACGTGACGAGACGCCACACCTCGAAGTCGCGAACGAGGGCGGGAGCGAACGGCAACCGGTTCCACGCAGTGCGCAACAGCCCCCAGAGGAACATCGACAGCACCGACAGTCCGCACAGGATGTCGGTCGTCGTGACGTCGAAGCGGCCGGCGCGGAACCAGCCGTCGTTCGGGCGGCGGCGGAAGATTGCGGCGAACTGGTCGGACATCGGGCCTCACGGTATCCGAGCGTCCCTATGCTTGGAACGTCATGGTGGATTCGACATGGTGAAGGCGCGGTGAAACGGTGGTGAAGCGTCCCCCGGCCGGCACCATCCCCGAGTCGCCCGGGTCGTACCAGTTCAAGGACGCTCACGGCCGCGTGATCTACGTCGGTAAGGCGTCGAACCTCCGTCAGCGCCTGTCGAACTATTTCCAGGCGCCGCGCAATCTCCACCCGCGCACCGCGCAGATGGTGGAGACCGCCGAGTCGGTCGAGTGGACCACGGTGCGCAACGAGGTCGAGGCATTGATGCTCGAGTACTCGCTGATCAAGGAGCATCACCCGCGCTTCAATGTGAGGTTGAGGGACGACAAGAGCTATCCCTTCTTGGCCGTGACCATCGACGACGAGTGGCCACGGGCGCTGGTGATGCGTGGCCGTAAGCGCAAGGGCACCCGCTACTTCGGGCCCTACGCCCACGCATACGCCATTCGCGACACCCTCGACCTCTTGTTGAGATCGTTTCCCATCCGTACGTGTAGTCCGGCCAAGTTCAACCAGCACGAGCGGCTGGGGCGTCCGTGCCTGCTGTTCCACATCGAGAAGTGCGCCGGCCCGTGCGTCGGCGAGATCGAGGCGCCTGCCTACAAGGACTTGGTCAACGAACTGATCGACTTCCTCGACGGTGACACCGAGGAGATCGTCGACCGCCTCGAAGCCGACATGCGACGGGCGGCCACCGACCTCGAATTCGAGCGAGCTGCCCGCCTTCGCGATCGACTGATGGCGGTGCGCAAGGCGATCGAGAAGCAGCAGATGGTGGCCGATCGCAGCGAGGACGTCGACGTGATCGGAATCGCCGAGGATGAGTTGGAGGCCTCGGTGCAGGTCTTCTACGTCCGCCGTGGCCGGGTCGTCGGTCGCAAGGGGTTCATCCTCGACAAGGTGGAGGAACTGACGCCGGGCAAACTGATCGATCGCATCCTCGAGTCGATGTACGGCGAAGACCCGATCCTCGGCGTGCCGAAGCAGGTGCTGGTTCCGTTCGAGGCCGACGATCTCGCCACGTATGAGGAGTGGCTCTCGATGGGCCGGGGCTCTCGGGTGCAGGTGCGGGTGCCGCAGCGCGGTGACAAGCGGGCGTTGCTCGAAACCGTGACCCGCAACGCCAAAGAGGAGTTCACCAGGCACCGGTTGCGCCGGGCGAGCGATCACAACACCCGCAGCCGGGCGTTGACGGAGTTGCAGGATCACCTCGGACTCCCAGAAGCCCCACTTCGCATCGAGTGCTACGACATGGCCCATCTCCAGGGCACCGACTACGTCGGCTCGATGGTGGTGCTCGAGGACGGCCTGCCCAACAAGCGTGAGTACCGCCGGTTCAAGGTGAACGGTGTGGGCGGCGACGAGGCAGGCCCGAGCGACGACTACGCGGCGATGGCCGAGGTGGTTCGGCGTCGTCTGCAGGCATACCTCGACGAGCGTGACAAGCCGATCACCGAACGTGGCGACAAACCTGGCAAGTTCGCCTACCCGCCGCAACTGCTGCTGGTCGACGGTGGAAAAGGCCAGCTCAACGCCGCCAAGCGGGTGGTCGACGAACTCGAACTCACCGACGAGATCCCCGTCGCCGGCCTCGCCAAGCG
Source organism: Acidimicrobiales bacterium (assembly GCA_038321235.1). GTDB lineage: Bacteria > Actinomycetota > Acidimicrobiia > Acidimicrobiales > Ilumatobacteraceae > Sva-07. The sequence continues at coordinate 3,027 of JBBQEU010000100.1, forward strand.
GTTCGAGGAGGTGTTCATCCCGGGGCGTTCGGAGCCGGTGGAGATCCCGCGGGGGAGCGAGGCGTTGTTCATGCTGCAGCGCATCCGCGACGAAGCCCACCGATTCGCCAACACGTTCCACCGCGAACGCCGCAGCAAGCGAATGACGGTCAGTGCACTCGACGGAATTCCGGGTCTCGGCGAGGTGCGCCAGAGGAAGCTGGTCAAGGCGCTCGGTGGCGTGAACGCCGTCAAGCGGGCTGAACTGGACGAACTCGAGTCGCTGTCGTTCCTGCCCGATGCTGTCGCTGCGGCGGTGTACGGCAGGTTCCATCCGCCCGTGTGAGCGCGTCGGGACTCACAGGCTCACACGAAGTGGCTGGCGACCTCAGCTTGGAATTCGCGGTACTTGGCGGCTCGTTCCTCGGGGGTGCCGCCGAGCGTGAAGTCGGGGATGATCAACTCGTCGAAGCCGAGCTCGACGTAGCGGCCGACCTCGTCGACGAGCTCCTCGTTGGATCCCACGATCGATCGTTCGCCCATGTCGCCGCCCTTGATGTTGGCGGCGAAGTCGGCGTTGTCGGTCATGAACACGAGCGCCTGGGTGGACTTCCAGAGCGTCGACGGGTCGCGTTCCACCTGCCCGCAGGCGGTGTGCAGTTTGTCCAACGCCGCTCCCGCCATGGCAGGAGCGCCCCAGGTGTTCCATTCGTCGGCGTGTTTGGCGGTGATCCGCAGCATGCGTGGGCTCCCCGTGCCGACGAGGATCGGCAGCGGCGACTGCACCGGCTTCGGGTTCGCCGGGGCGTCGGTGATGTCGTAGAAGTCGCCGTGGAAGTCGGTGACGTCCTCGTTGAGCAGGGATCGGATGATCTGGATCGCCTCCTCGAATCGGCTCACTCGAGTGGCTGGCTCCTCGAGATCGATGCCGTAGACGTGGTGTTCGTTGATCTGCCAGCCCGCACCGATTCCGAGCACGAGCCGCCCGTTCGAGATGTGGTCGATCGTGGCGGCCCGGTTGGCGAGCACGGCCGGGTGGTGGACCGACGTCGGTGCGACCAGCGAGCCGATTCGGATGCGCTCGGTGACAGCGGCGATTGCCGGCAGCATCGCCCAGCACTCGTGGACGTTGCCCGGGAGGACGTCCTCGCTGCCCGAGTTCGGCATGTAGTGATCTGCGTACCACAGGCAATGCCACCCCTCGGCGTCGCCCATCCGAGCGAGGTCGAGCACCTCGGCGGGTGGGCGTTCAGGGTTGGGCCACATCGAGAACTTCATGACCACTGACCGTAACCTCTGCCCCCGTGACGGACGACCCCGAACCCGACCAACTGCGGGACCACGAGTTGTGGGAGGCGCACGCAGACTGGTGGATCGACGGGTTCACCGACGGGGCGGATCCGGAGTATGTCGAGCAGATCCTGCCCCTTGCCGCAGCGGAACTCGACGGGCTCGATCGCGTGCTCGATCTGGGGTGCGGCGACGGACAGATCAGCCGGCTGCTCGCTGCTGCCGGCGCCGAGGTCGTCGGCGTCGATCCGACCTGGAACCAGATTCGCGTTGCCCACGAGCGCGGCGGCGGAGCGGCGTATGCCCGTTCCGAGGCTGCCGAGCTTCCGTTCCGCGACCGGTCGTTCGATGCCGTCGTGGCATGTCTCGTGTTCGAGCACATCGACGACGTCGTCGGAGCGATCTCCGAGGTCGCCCGAGTGCTGCGACCCGGCGGCCAGTTCAGCTTCTTCCTCAACCATCCGTTGCTGCAGACACCGGGCAGCGGGTGGATCGACGACCACACCGTCGATCCGCCCGAGCAGTACTGGCGGATCGGGCCGTACCTCGTCGAGCAGGACTCGGTCGAGCAGGTCGAGCACGGCGTGTTCATCCGCTTCGTCCACCGCCCGTTGTCGCGTTATCTCAACGCACTCGCCGAGAACGGCCTCGTGCTGGAGCGCATGGTCGAACCGGCGCCGCCCGACGGATTCGTCGATCGCGCCTTCGAGTACGCCGAGGCCGCCGCCATCCCGCGCCTGCTCTACCTCCGCCTCCGCCGCACCTGACTCGCCTTGCGGTGAGAGATGAGCGGAGCGTTCGCACACAGCTCTCACCGGAGTCGGGTCGAACGCCGTTGAGGTGAGAGTTGTGTGCACCTACTGCGTTCACCTCTCACCGCGGGGCGGATCAGTAGGGTGGCGGGGTGGCCGACATCGTGCTGATCACCGGACTGTCGGGGGCCGGCCGCTCGGGTGTTGCCAACGTGTTGGAGGACCTCGGCTGGTTCGTCGTCGACAACCTGCCGACGGCGTTGATCGGCACGATCGTGGAACTGGCCGCCAAGCCGACCTCGGACATCGAGCGGTTGGCACTCGTTGCCGGACGCCAGCACACCGAGGTGCTCAGCAAGGTCGGCGAGCTGCGTGCCGACGGACACGACGTCCGGATGGTGTTCCTCGACGCCTCGACCCCCGAACTGGTGCGGCGTTACGACGCCACCCGGCGGCGGCATCCGCTGGCCGACGAGGTCGAGGGCCTGGTCGAGTCGATCGAACTCGAACGTGTGACGCTCGCCCCGGTACGAGATGCTGCCGACCTGGTGATCGACACCAGCGACCTCAACGTGCACCAACTCAAGGAGCGCATCGACCACGCCTTCGATTCACCACGGGGATCGCGGCTCCAGGTGGCCGTCGAGAGTTTCGGCTTCAAGCACGGCCTGCCGCTCGATGCCGACATCGTGATGGACGTGCGCTTTCTCCCGAACCCGCACTGGGAGGACGACCTGCGCCCGCTCACCGGCCACGATCCGAAGGTGCGCGACTACGTGCTGGAGACTGCAGTCGGCTCGAATTTCGTCGACCACTTCGACGACCTCCTCGCCTCGTTGCTGCCGCAGTACCAGGCGGAAGGTCGCAGCTATCTCACCGTGGCGATCGGCTGCACCGGCGGTCGCCATCGCTCGGTCGCCATCGCCGAGGAACTCGCGTTGCGCCTCCGCGGCCGCGGCGTCGCGGTGACCGCTGCCCACCGCGACCTCTCTCGCTGACACCCGGCCGCCCACGCACACCACGTTCGTGTTGCATTCCTGGTGACCCGGTCCACCCGACGTGTCACGCAAACGTGGTTGGGGAGCGCAGGTTCGGGAAGAACTACAGTCGAACGTGGACAACGACGTTCCCCCACGCCTGAGGAGGCATCACACATGACGGTCAGAGTCGGCATCAACGGTTTCGGACGCATCGGACGCAACTTCTTCCGCGCCGCCAAGGCGAGCGGCGCCGACATCGACTTCGTGGCGGTGAACGACCTCGGGTCGATCGACACGATGGCGCACCTCCTCAAGTACGACTCGGTGCTCGGGCGCTTCCCCGACAAGGTGACTGCGACGAAGTCGAGCATCAAGGTCGGTGGCGACACTCTCCAGGTGCTCAGCGAGCGCAACCCTGCCGACCTGCCGTGGGGAGACCTCGGAGTCGACGTGGTCGTCGAGTCGACCGGTTTCTTCAACAGCCGCGAGGCCGCCAGCGCCCACCTCGACGGTGGTGCCCCGCTCGTGATCGTGTCGGCCCCGGCGTCCAACGCCGACGCCACGTTCGTGTACGGGGTCAACCACAAGGACTTCAAGTTCAGCCAGCACAAGGTGATCTCGAACGCCAGTTGCACCACCAACTGCTTCGTGCCGATGGTGAAGGTGCTCGATGACGCGTTCGGCGTCGAGCAGGGTCTGATGACCACGGTGCACTCCTACACCGGCGACCAGAATCTCGTCGACGGGCCGCATGACGATCTGCGCCGCGCGCGTGCTGCGGCGATCAACATCGTGCCCACGTCCACCGGCGCAGCCCGGGCGACGTCGCTGGTGATGGAGTCGATGAAAGGCAAGCTCGACGGCACCGCACTGCGCGTGCCCATGCCGACCGGTTCGCTCACCGACTTCACCGCCAACCTGAAGAAAGCCGCCACGGTCGAGCAGATCAACGCCGCGTTCGAAGCCGCCAGCAAGAAGGCGCTGAAGGGCATCCTCAAGTACACCGAGGACCCGATCGTGTCGAGCGACATCGTCACCGACCCGCACTCGTGTGTGTTCGACGCCGGGCTCACGATGAGCATGGGCAAGCTGGTGAAGATCAACGGCTGGTACGACAACGAGTGGGGCTACTCCAACCGCCTCGTCGACCTCACGCTGTTCGCCGGCTCCAAAGTGAAGCGCTGACCTAGCGCCATGGGCGAGACCCCGAGCGCGATTGCGACGCTGGAGGATCTGGAGGCGCAGCTCGGCGACCTGTCGGGCAAGCGCATCCTCCTGCGCACCGACTTCAACGTTCCGCTCGACGACGACGGCAAGATCGTCGACGACTTCCGGATCCGAGCCGCCCTCCCGACGATCGAATGGCTGACCGACCGCGGCGCGAACGTCGTCACCGCCAGCCATCTCGGCAGACCGAAGGGTGCACCGGATCCGAAGTGCTCGATGGATCCAGTTCGGGTCCGCCTCGACGAACTCGCGCCCGGCGTCGAACTGTTGGAGAACCTGCGGTTCGACCCGGGTGAGACCGCCAACGATCCCGCCTTCGTGGCGAAGCTCGTCGACGGCATCGACGCCTACGTCAACGACGCGTTCGGGGCCTCGCACCGGGCGCATGCATCGATCGTCGGGCCGCCGCAGTTCGTGCCGAGCGCGATGGGGCGCCTGCTGCAGAAGGAGGTCGAGGTGCTCCTCGGCCTGCGCAACAAGCCCAAGCACCCGTTCGTGGCGGTCCTCGGTGGCGCCAAGATCTCCGACAAGCTCGGTGTGGTCGACGCGCTGTTGGAGGTCGTCGACTCGCTGGTGATCGGCGGGGCGATGTGTTTCACGTTCTTCGCCGCGCAGGGCAAGCCGATCGGCGATTCGCTGTTCGAACCCGACCAGGTCGACACCTGCAAGCGCCTGCTGGAGGAAGCCGGCGCCAAGGGAAAGACGATCCACCTGCCCGACGACATCACCGGCACCACAGCCGACGGCGAGTACGCCACGTTCGGCACCCGCCTCCCCGACGGCGCCAAGGGTTTCGACATCGGGCCCGGCTCGGCGGCAGCCTTCACCGACGTGATCATGGACGCCCGCATGGTGTTCTGGAACGGTCCGATGGGCATGTTCGAAGACGAGCGATTCGCCTCCGGTACCCGCACCGTCGCCCAAGCGATGGCCGACACCAAGGCGTTCACCGTCGTCGGTGGCGGCGACTCGGCAGCAGCACTCGCCCAATTCGAGCTCGACGACGAGGTCGACCACGTCTCCACCGGTGGCGGCGCCAGCCTCGAACTGCTCGAGAACGGCGACCTCCCCGGCCTCGAAGCACTCCGCAACGGAATGGATGGATCCTGATGACCCGCCGACCACTGATCTCCGGCAACTGGAAGATGAACCTCAATCACTTCGAGGCGATCCAGACCGTCCAGAAGCTCCACTACCTCGTCCCCAAGGAGACCTTCGAGGACGTCGACGTGAGTATCCACCCGCCGTTCACCGACATTCGAAGCATCCAGACCGTGATCGAGACCGAGGATTTCGACTTCCACCTGGGGGCGCAGCACTGCCACTGGGAGGACACCGGTGCGTTCACCGGTGAGGTGTCGTCGGCGTTCCTCGAGAAGCTGAACGTCGTGTACGTGATCGTCGGGCACTCCGAGCGCCGGGAGATCTTCGGCGAGACCGACGAGATGGTCAACAAGAAGGTCGCCGCGATCCAGGCCCACCACATGACACCGATCATGTGCTGTGGTGAGACGCTCGAAGAGCGCGAGGCGGGCGACACCGAGTCGAAGGTGCTCGGCCAGATCGAAGCGGGCCTCGCTGGTCGCACGAACGAGCAGATCGCCTCGCTCGTGATCGCCTACGAGCCGATCTGGGCGATCGGCACCGGCAAGACGGCGACGAGCGAGGACGCCCAAACGGTGTGCGCCGCCATCCGGGGAAAGATCCGCGACCTCACCGACGACGCGACAGCCGATGCGGTGCGCATCCAGTACGGAGGCTCCGTCAAAGGGGCCAACGCCACGGAACTGATGGCGCAGCCCGACATCGACGGCGCCCTCGTCGGTGGCGCCAGCCTCGACCCCGACGAGTTCGCCAAGATCGTCCAGTTCGGCGCCTGAACGGCTCCGAACCTCCGGCGACGTGCCAGCCGCCGGCTGTGCGGGCCGACCGTGGCACCGATGATCCATCACGGTCGATGACATGTGTCGGGAGCGTTCACGCGACCGAAACGTGATGTGCTACCACGCGCTTGCGAGCACTGCTATGGTCGCTCCATCGTTGATCCAGGGGGAGGGGGGTCAGCGGGTACGTTTCCGGCCCACGTCGGCTTCTGCCGAACGGCTCCCGGACCGCCCATACCCTCCCCGTACAACCCTAACAAGGAGGACAACTACGTGAACACGAGACGAAGGGGCACCAGGCTCCTCGCGATCGCCGCCGCCACGGCGTTGGTCGTCGCCGCTTGCGGCAGCGACGACAACGACGACGGTGCCGACGCTCCGGCGGACACCACCGCGACGACAGACGACGCAACCGAGGACAACACGGAGACGACCGAGGAAGCGACCGAGGACACCACCGAGGACACCACCGACACCGACGAGCCTGCGGGCGAAGCGGCGATGATCGTCACGGTCGACCTCGCAGAGGAAGCTGTTTGGGAGGACGGCACGCCTATCACCACTTCGGACATCACGTGTACGTGGAATGCGTTCCTCAACACGCCCGGTTCACTCCAGACAGTCGGCTACGACCAGATCCTCAGCATCGAAGAGGGTGCCAGCGAGAAGCAGGCCGTCATCACGTTCGGCGCGGTCTACGCGCCGTACAAGACGCTGTTCAACCCGCTGCTCAAGAACGATCGTCACGAGGACTGCAACGATGTGTCACTCGATTACGAGGACGATCTCACCGTAGAGTCGGCGAGCCCGTACAAGCTCGAGTCGTGGAGCACCAGCCAGGCCATCTACACGCCGAACGAGAACTGGTGGGGCGACGCTCCGGCCACGGATCGTGTCGTCATCGTGCCGCTGGCCGACCAGGACACCGAGATCGCCGCCCTCAAGGCCGGCGAAGTCGACTTCATCTACCCCCAGTTCTACGCGGGCATCCAGGACGCACTGGCACAGGACAACGTCAACGTCCAGGTGGAGTTCGGCGGCGACTATGAAGGTTTCTACTTCCAGAGCTCCGATGACGAGACTGTCGCCGGTCCGTTCGCCGACCCGATCTTCCGCGAGGCGTTCTCGAAGTCGATCGACCGGGAAGCTGTGTTCCAGCAGATCTACATCCCGATCGAGTCGTCCGCTGAGCTGCTCAACTGCGGTCCGATCGTCCCCGGCCAGTATTGCGAGAGCAACGAGGCCGGCTCCTGGCAGGACACCCACGATCCCGAAGGCGCCGAAGCTCTGCTGACGGAAGCCGGATGGACCAAGGACGGCAGTGGCCTCTGGGCCGACCCCGACGGAAACGTGCCCGAGATCCGTTGGATCGTCAACACCGGCAACGAGCGTCGCGAGAACACCCAGGCGTTCCTGATCCCGTTGATGCAGACAGCGGGATTCAACGTCGTCGCTGACAACTGTGATGCGGCGTGCTACTTCCAGCAACGGCTCCCGGCGCTGGACTACGACATGGCCATGTACATCTCGACGGCTCCGCCGGACCCGTCGTACCTGACCGGTAGCTTCACCTGTGGCCAGATCCCGACGGAAGCCAACGATTTCGTCGGTCAGAACAGCACCGGCTGGTGCAACGAGGAAGCCTCGACCGCCTTCGAGACCGCCGACGTCACTGTCGACGAGACCGAACGCGCCGACCTGATCAAGGAGGGCCTCGCCCTCATGGCCGGTGACCATGTGATGCTGCCGCTGTTCCAGTTCCCGAAGTCCGGTGCCTGGTTGACCGACAAGGTCGGCCCGGTGGAGGCCGTCGGCGCAGACCTGAACAACTACATGGCGTTCATCAACTTCAACGAGTGGGAAGACCTCGACGGCGACGGCCAGATCATCATCGGTGCCGAGCAGTGGCCTGAGTGCCTCAACCCCGTCACCGAGTGCGCCAACTCGTCCTGGTACGTCTGGACCGTTTCGTTCCCGACGACCCCGGGCTTGTGGGACACCACGAACGACGCCACCTACGTGCCGACACCCGTGCTCGCGGGCGAGCCCACCGTCGAGGTGCTCTGATCGAGAGCAGCTTGACGTCAGGCACGTTCTGACATCAATCAGTTGACGGTGTGGGGCCGAGCGGGGCGGCGGGCGGGCCCCCCCCGTCCACACCACCCAAAAGCCACACAGGGGGCGCAACGATGATAAA
>JBBQEU010000101.1:0-11117 GCA_038321235.1 Acidimicrobiales bacterium
TGTCGTCGGGGCGCTGCTGATCATGCGGCGCAGGCGCAGCCCACCAGTGCCAGCGCCCGCCCACGCCGAGCCGGTCGATTCCAGTCCCCGATGACGTCGGTCCACAGTACCCACCATCAACGATCTGCCTCTCCGCCCGGCGTGTCCCGAGATCCCAGCTGACGGCCGGACGGATGGTCCAGCCAACTGTGTGACACCCCCTCCCTATGGTGGGATGTATGGAGATCGCAGCAGTCGTCGAGCGGGTGGAATACATCTCCACCGCGCGTGCGAACCCAGCTGCAGATGCCGCGTTGATCAAGTCCGGGCTGGTCGCGATCCGTGAAGTTCGGGCATGGTGCGATGCCCAACAAGCCGGCCTCGTCCGCTCGCCCCGGTTCATCGATTCGTTCCCCGAGAACACCGTCGCCGAAGCCGCCGAACAATCGCTCGGCAAAGCCGCCAAGACCACCGAGCGCTCCGACACCCTGAACACGACCCCGAAGCTGGCCGACGCGCTCGATGACGGTGCAATCACCGCCGAGCACGTCGACGCCGTCACCCGTGCATCGTGGAACCTCCTGCCCGTGTGCAGCATCCACCACACCAACATCCACCACGACGGCTGGATCATCGAACTCGGACCCAACCGAGAACTCACTCTCCGACTCCCCGACGGCACCATCCACACCACCGGACCACCCAACCAACGAACCGCCGCCTGACCGGCAACGGTCGGGTGGGCAGTACACAGCGGAACGTGACGTCTCTCGGCGTCAGCTCCGGCTGACGAAGAACGGGAACGTCGTGGGGTCCGAAGTGGTCGCGGGTCAGCCGCCCCGGATCGATGTGAGCACGGCGTCGATGGTCTCCTGCGGGATGCCGCAGTCGAGCGCCGCCTGCACCACCGGGGCGGCGGCAGCGTCATCACCGGCGAGGACCGCACCGGTGTTGACGCTGTCGATGCCGCCCGGCACGGACTCGATCGCACAGTTGGCAACGTTGGGGGCGACGCCCAAACCGGTCAGCTCTCCGAACAGGATGTTGCCGACCGGTGACGTCGGCGGGTCGGCGCCGAAGTCGTCGGGATTGATCGCCGGGCCCTCGGGGACCGTGTCGCCCGGCACCGTCGATGGCGGCACCGTCGTAGTCGTCGTGGTCGTCGTGGTGGTGGTGGTCGGCAACGGTGTCGCCTCGTAGGAGATCTCGCTGGCTTGGCCGGTGCTGGTGTCGGCCGTGGCATACACCACGCCGCCGGCCGCCACGAACCCGACGACACCGATACCGACGCCCACCGCTTGCGGACCGGGAAACGGCGCAGCGAGCCGAACCGAGTCGAGCGGCCCGGCGACCGGCGTCTGAGTGCCGAGCCAGCCCTTCTCGTCGACCCACACCGACAGCGGCGGCATCACGACCAATGCCGCCAGAAGCGCGATCGCCACGTTGAGCGTGACAGCCAGGCCGAAGTCGCGCAACAGCGGGAGCGACGACCCGATCAGCACAGCGAAGCCGCAGATCGTGGTGACCGCCGAGGTGAAGAACGCTCGACCCGTGCGGCTCGCAGCAGTGTCCGTGGCCTCGCGTGGCGTGAGACCTCGCTGTCGTTCCTCGAGATACCGCCCGAGGATCAGCACCGAGAACTCCGCACAGCTCGCGATCACGAGCGGACCGCTCACCGTGGTCAACGTGCTCAAACTGAAGCCGAGCAACCCGACTACCAGCGACGACACGCCTACTGCCAACAACACTGGCACGAGGGCCAAGAGTGCTCGCGTCAGGCTTCGGAAACGGAGCACGAGAAACAGACCGGCCAGGCTCAGCGCGAGGTAGGTGAGGTTCGCTCGGTTCGCCGAGAGGTTCTCCAGGAGCCCGATGCCTACCGTGGCCAAGCCGGCCGGCGTGGCCCGAACCGGATCCTGACCCTCCGGCAGAGCGGTCAACAAGATGCTGTCGGCAGGCAGGTCGAGCGCTGCGATTCGAGCGTCGAGGTCGGCCTCGAGTTCGGCGACGAAGTCGGCCCGGTTGTCCAAACTGCTCGGCGCCAGCCGCAGGTTCAATTGCGTCGCCGTTGGGTCGTCCTTCGCGCGGAGCAACGCTTGTGCGATGGCGTCGGGCATCTGCTCGACCGAATCGACGAGGTCGGCCGTCGTGGGTGCAACCGGAGTCGCACCCTCGATCAGGATGATCTTGCCCATCGTGTTGACAATGCTCGACGTCGACACCACCTCGGGCCGCGCTTCGGCGTCGAGGGTGAACTCCCACAGCATGTCGATGACTTGCTGGTCGTAGATGTTGTTGGCAGCGACGAGGATGCCGAGCGTCGACGAGAACCCGGTCTCGTCCTCGAGGAACTCGATGTCCTTGACGACTTCGCTGCCCTGATCGATCCACTTGATCGGGTCGGACTCGATCTTGGCGCGGCCCTCCACCAGCACTCCGCCGACGAACAGGATCGCCGACAGCACCACCAGTGGCAGACCGAGCTTGGTGGGCAGACCGCCGAGCTTCACCACCACCCGTTCGACGACCGACGGCGGTCTCACCTCGGTGCGCTTGGACCACTCCCGGATTCCGAGTATCGACGCGGTGAGCACGATGCCGACCACGACCAGCACCGAGATGCCGATGGCGAGCAGCACGCCGAAGTCGCGGATCATCGGCACCTTCGAGATGCGTAGCGCCATGAACGCAACCGCGCCGGTCAACGTCGCCGCAATCAGGGGCGGCGCGAGGTTCGCGAGCGTCTCGGCGATCGGGTGGTCTGCTTTGTCGAGCACCACCTCTTCCTCCACCCTGTTGTGCACCTGGATCGCGAAGTCGATGCCGACGCCGATCAGAATCGGCAGACCGGAGATCGTCACCAGCGACAAGTCGATCCCGATGAGCCCGAGCAGCGAGAACGCCCAGATCACGCCGATGATCACCGAGAGCAGTGGCAGCAGACGCCAGCGCACCCGGAACATCAGCGCCAGGACCACCGCCATCAATACGAGCGCTGCCGCGCCCAGGCGCAACATGCCACCCTGTAGGTAGTCGTTGATCTCGGCGAGATAGACCGGCGAGCCCGTGACCGTGAGTTCGAACCCGTCGAAGGACGCCCCGTCGAGCACGTCCAGCACGTCCTTGGTCGCCGCTGTTTGTTCGTCGAGCGTCGCGTTGCCTTTCAGGACGACGCCGCCCACCGCCGTGCCGTTGATGGGTCCACCCTCGACATTGGGGAACGTGCCCCGCAGGGAGGCGCGGATCACCAGATCCTCCTTGGCGGGAGCCACGGGCGCGCCGTCGACGACCTCGAATCCGGTGTTGTCGAAGATCAGCAACTGGTTGTAGGTCGCATTACCGATCACCTGCTCCTCGGCAGGAATCGCGTTGAGCCGGGCCAGCGCGATCTGAATGTCAGCATTTCGGGCCTCGGCACCCGCTTCGTCGCGCGACGCTGCTGAGAGCAACGCCGCGGTACCCACGCCTTCGGACAGCAGATTCGAGCTGTACTGCAACGAGGTCGACGGCGCGACGATGGCGAAAGCCCCCGCGACCGACTCGAGTTCGGCCGTGATGCGTTCGAGTTCGGCCAGGTTCGCACCCTCGTACAGATCGCTGACATCGGAGCCGTCCGTGGAGGTGAACAGCAGGATCACCGTCTCGCCACCGAAGTCGTCCTGGAAGGCGACGTTGTCGATGGCGATCTGCGAATCGGGATTCAGGTAGCTGTCCTGACCGGTGGCGAACTCGATGTTGCGAGCACCGATGCCCAACAGCACCGTGATCGCGACCACGATCGCCACCACGATTTTCCAGTATTTGCCGAGCGCCACGCCGAGCCAACGCCAGAACGATTCCATCCGCATGATTGACCCCCTCAGGTACTGAGGCGATCGTAGACCCAAGCCAGGGTCGGCGACTCAACTTCGTCTGGCTCGTGCAACACTTCGTTCGTGGACAGCACCGTCGAGATCGCCCAGGCGTTGTCGTCGATCGTCGGCGACGCGCACGTGCTCACAGATGCCGATCAGCGCGCCGGGTACGAGACCGACTGGACCGGCCGCTACATCGGCCAATGCTCGGCGGTGGTTCGACCCGCGACGACCGCCGAGGTCGCGACCGTGCTGCGCTACTGCAACGATCACGGAGTGGCCGTCGTGCCACAAGCGGGTAACACGGGCCTGGTCGGTGCGAGCGTGCCTCGAGCCGCCAGCAACCCCGTCAGCATCGTGCTGTCGATGCGTCGACTCGACACGATCTCCGACGTCGATGCGTCCTCGATGCAAGTCACCGCCGGAGCGGGCGTCACGATCGCCGACTGGCAGCGAGCAGCCAGAGCCTGCGGCCTCGACACTCCGATCGACTTCGCGGCACGCGACTCGGCGACCGTCGGCGGAGCGATCGCCACGAACGCCGGTGGTTCGAGAGTGGTGCGCTTCGGAACCATGCGCCGGCAGGTGGTGGGTGTCGAGGCCGTGCTCGCCGACGGCACCGTGGTCGGGTCGCTGGCCGGGCTCCCGAAGGAGACCGTCGGGCTCCACTGGCCATCGCTGCTCGCCGGTTCGGAGGGCACGCTGGCGGTGACCACCGCGGCTCGCCTGCGGCTCGTCCCTCACTTCGAGTACGTCACCACGATGCTCGCGTCCATCGATTCCGTCGAAGCGACGCTGGCGATGCTGGCTGTGCTGCGGCGCGAGCTCGAGTCGCTCGACTCGATCGAGATCATGTTTCCCGAGGCGATCGAGCTGGTCTCGGTGCATCTCGGCGCGGGCGCACCCGTCGGCGTCCCCGCCCGAGGTGTTGCGATGTTGATCGAGTGCGCCGACCACCTCGACCCAACCGCCGGTCTGCATGCCGCGCTCGGGCAGGTCGAGGGCATCACCGACACTGCAGTCGCGACCGGCGGGCCCCGTCGACATCAGTTGGTCGCGTTCCGCGATCGGGTCACCGAGGCGATCGCTGGCGCTGCAACAGCATCCGGCACACCGACCTACAAGCTCGATGTGGCGGTGCCGGTCGCGTCGATCGATCGGGTGGTCGATGTAGCGCGGCGGGCGGCGGAGCATCAGCAGGCTCGACTGATCCCGTTCGGACACCTCGCCGAGGGAAATCTGCATCTCAACTTCCTCGATGCTCCGAATCCGGACGAGATCGCCGAGACGGTCCTGCCGGTCGTCGCCAGCCTCGGCGGCACGATCTCAGCCGAGCACGGTGTGGGTATCGCCAAGACCAAGTGGATGCACCTCGTACGGAGTGCCGGCGACCTCGCCGCACAGCGGTCGATCAAACGAGCGCTCGACCCGCATGGCATCTTGAACCCGGGCGTCCTCGATCCATCGATCGGCCGGGCCGAGGACGATCAGGTGCCGTAGCCGAACCCGAGATCGGGGGCGGTCAGCAACGGCCGATAGTCGATGCGGTGATCGGCAGCCATGGCGGCACACGTGCCACCGCGGTCGACGATCACCGTCATCCAGACGGGCACGGCGCCGAACGCGATGATCTGCTCGGCAGCTTCGATCAGCGAGGTGCCGCGGGTCGTCGTGTCCTCGGTGACGAGTACCCGGTCTCCCGGCTCGAGCGCGCCGGCGATCCGGCCGGTGATTCCGCCTTGCTTGGCCTCCTTGCGCACGCTGAAGCTGCGCATGTGGTGGCCGCGCGTCGCCGCGACCGCGGCGACGCCGTACGCGACCGGATCGCCTCCCATCGTGAGGCCCCCGATGGCGTCGATCTGATCGAGCACGTCGCCGAACACCTCGAACACGGCGTCGGCCACCGCGACGATCCCGTCGGGGAGACACGCCGTCTGTTTGGTGTCGAGGAACCAGCTACTGGTGGCCCCGGATTTGAGCGTGAACTCACCGTGCTTCACCGAGTGCTCGAGAACGTGCTCCCGCAGAACCTCCAATGTCGGTGACAGCGGTGTGGGAGTCGGAACGTCGCTCATCGATCGCCGACCGTAGCTGAACACCGAAATTCGGAGCAGGTGTTGCGCCGCGCGCGCTGTTCGATCTCGATTTCGGAATGGGCGCGTTCAGTCGCGGTCACGGGCGTCGCGTACCAACACTTCTTGGGCGACGGTGGCGACGTGGGCGCCATCGGGCGCGAAGACGTGGCCGATCGAGAGGCCGCGTCCACCGACATAGTGATGACAGGAGAAGTCGTAGAGGTGCCACCGATCGGCACGCAACGACCGGTGGAACCAGATCGCGTGGTCGAGGCTGGCGCAGAACAACGACTGGCGTGCCTCCTCGTCCTCGGCGACCGGGTGCGCCCGGATGACCGAATCGGTCGGCAGATCATCGGAGAGGTACGCGAGCCAGCACCGGTGCAGCAGTTGCGCGCTCGGCTCGTCGGGGTCGCCGAGGTCGTCGCTCACGCGCATCCAGGCGACGACCCGACCTGTGCCGTCGCGGGCGCCGCCCGACACTCGGTCGAGCGGCACCATCACTCGGTCGAACGTCGGCGCCCACGAGTCGGCGACCAATGCCTCGGCGTCGGGAACCTTCGGCATGTCGACGGTCTGGATGGACGCCGCTCGTTCCGGACGTTGAAACGAACTCTCCGCGTTCAGAATTGCTCCTATTGCCTGTCGAGCAACCACCCGGCGCGTGGCGAAACTGCGGCCGTTGCGGATTCGGTCGACCTCGTAGCGCACGGGTTCGGAGTGGTCGCCGCGGCGGATGAAATAGGCACGAATCGAGTGCGGTTCGAGCTGCGGATCGACTGACATCGCGGCAGCCCGCAATGACTGAGCGACGATCTGCCCGCCGTACAAACCGCCCCACGGATAGCGAGGACCCTCACCGACGTGGACGTCGGTCCCATGAGATGACAGTTCGAACATCGAATTGAAGGGTATTGCATCCGAGCCAATAACCCATAAACTCGTCACCCATGGTAGCCAAAAGAGGACCAAGAACACCGATGACCGAAGAGCACAAGGCAGCGCTTGCCAAAGGCCGTATGGAGGGGCGAGTCGTTCGCGACTACCTCGAAGGCCTACGGGCCACGAAACCCAAGCGGGGCCGCAAGCGCACACCGGACACGATCCGTAAACGGCTCGACGCTGTCGAAGTGGAACTCGCAAGCGCCAGTCCGCTCGACGAACTCCTTCTGGTGCAGGAGCGCAGAAACCTCGAAGCCGAACTGGCTGCGAAGTCGAACGCGATCGACATGAACGCACTCGAAGCGGAGTTCGTGACGGTGGCGAAGAGCTACTCCGACAGCAAGTCGATCTCGTATGCGTCGTGGCGCCAGGTCGGCGTCCCCGCCAACGCCCTCAAGCAGGCAGGCATCGGCCGTACCGTCTGACACCGTTACTCGTGGTGTCAGACACCACGAGTAACGGTGTCACACCTCGATCACGTCGAGTTGATCGAGGACGTGGTCGAGGTTGCGCAACGAGCGTCGCAAGTCGAATGCATCGTCGAGCACGGCGTTGTCGACGTCGTCATCGGCCTCGAGCAGCGATCGGAAATCGACGCCGTCGTCCCACGCCTGCATGGCGTTACGTTGCACGATCCGATAGGCGTCATCGCGAGTGGCACCTGCTTGCACCAGTGCCAACAGCACCGGCTGGCTGAACACCAATCCGAAGCTGGCATCGAGGTTCGCCCGCATCCGCTCGGGAAAGATCATCAGGCCGTCGAGCAGCCGACGAAGACGACGCATCACGTAGAACGCCAGTTGCGACGAGTCGGGCAGGATGACCCGCTCGACAGACGAGTGCGAGATGTCACGCTCGTGCCACAGCGCCACGTCTTGCATACCCGCCGACAGGTTGCCGCGCAGCACCCGCGCGAGACCCGAGATCGTTTCGGCCGAGATCGGGTTGCGTTTGTGCGGCATCGCCGACGAACCCTTCTGGCCGGGCTTGAAACCCTCCTGCACCTCACGCACCTCGGTGCGCTGCAGGTGGCGCAACTCGACGGCCATCAGCTCGCACGTGGCGCCGACGGAGGCGCACGCATAGAGGAACTCGGCGTGACGGTCGCGGGCGATCACCTGCGTTGCCGGCACCGGCCGCAACCCGAGAGCATCGCCGACATGACGCTCGATCTCGGGCGGGATGTTCGAGTACGTGCCCACGGCGCCGCTGAGCTTCATGACCGCAACGTTCTCGCGCGCGGCGCGCAAACGGGTCCGATCGCGATCGACCTGCAACGCCCACAGAGCGACCTTTGCCCCGAATGTGGTCGGCTCGGCGTGGATTCCGTGGGTGCGGCCGATCATCACCGTGTCGCAGTGCTCGCGGGCGACGCGCACCAGCGTCGCGAGCAGTTCGGTCGACGCTTCGATCAGTAGGTCGGCGGCATCGCGCAGGGCCCAGCACAGCGCCGTGTCGACCACGTCGGAGGAGGTGAGCCCGTAGTGGATCCACGACGAGGCAGGTGGTCCGATCGCCGCTTGCACGACATCGACGAAGGCCGCGACGTCGTGGTCGGTGATCGCCTCGCGATCGAGTACCTGCTGCACGAACGCGTCATCGGTGGTCGGGGCCAGTTCACGACAGACCGCTGCGTCATCGGCAGGGACGAGGCCCAATGCCGCGTGCCCCTCTGTTGCCAACAGTTCGACTTCCAGCCAGCGTCCGAAGCGGACCGTGTCGCTCCACACCGCGTCCATCTCGGGGGTTGAATAGCGCGGGATCATGACGCCCAGACGAGGTAGTCGTCGCGTTCGGCGCCGACGCCGACCACCTTCACCGGCACACCGACCTGCTCCTCGACGATCTCGATGAAACGCTTCGCTTCCGGCGGCAACTGACCCGGCTCACGCTTGTCGCTGAGCACGCTCCCCCACCCCGGCAGCGTTTCGTAGACGGGCTCGACGTCGGCGATCAGCTCCGAACGGTCGGGGTAGTGCTCGAGCAGCTTGCCGTCGAGGCGATAGCCAGTGCAGATCTTGATCGTCTCGAAGCCGTCGAGGATGTCGAGTTTGGTGAGTGCCAACTCGGTGAGGCTGTTCAGGCGTACGGCTTGACGCAGCATCACGCAGTCGAGCCAGCCGGCGCGACGACGGCGCCCGGTGACCGTGCCGAACTCCTTGCCGACGTCGACGAGCGTGTCGCCATCGACGTCGAACAGCTCGGTCGGGAACGGCCCGGCACCGACACGCGTCGTGTACGCCTTGGTGATCCCGACGATGCGGTCGATGTCACGCGGCCCCAGGCCGGTGCCGACGCACGCACCCCCGGCGGTCGGGTTGGACGAGGTGACGTACGGATAGGTGCCATGGTCGAGGTCGAGGAAGGTGGCTTGTGCCCCCTCGAGCAGGACGTGGGTCCCGGCCCCGAGGGCGTCATGGAGGAGACCGACAGTGTCGGCGACGAACGGCGCGACCCTGGCCCCGAGTTGATCGAACCGACCGACGATCTCGTCGACGTCGAGCGGGTCACCACCGGCCTGCTCGATCAAGGTGTTCTCGGCCACCGCTCGTTCGCGCACGAGTCCCGAGAACCGGGCCGGGTCGAGCACGTCACCCACGCGGATGCCGACACGACGCGCCTTGTCGGCGTAGGCCGGCCCGATCCCCTTGAGTGTGGTGCCGATCTTGTCGTCGCCACGCATCGCCTCGGCGATGGCGTCGTGGGCCTGGTGCCACGGGAAGATCAGGTGCGCTCGGCTCGATACCTTCAACTCGGCGCACGAGTGACCGCGGGCTTCGAGCATGTCGACCTCCGCGAACAGCGTGGGCAGGTCGACGACGACACCATTTGCGATCACCGGAATCACGTGGTCGTAGAGGATGCCGGAGGGAACCAACTGCAGTGCGTAGCGCTCGCCGTCGACGACCACGGTGTGGCCGGCGTTGTGGCCGCCCTGGTAGCGCACGACGTAGGTGTGCTCTTTCGACAGCAGGTCGATGACCTTTGCTTTGCCCTCATCGCCCCACTGGGCTCCGACGACGACGGTGACGGGCATGCACGCTCCCCTGGATGGTGGTTGGAACGTAACGAGATCCTAGTGGCGCAAGCTCGTCCGGACAGCGCCGGTCGCGTCGCCATCTCGCCGTTAGCGTGGGCGTGATGCGCAGACAGGTCTGGAACGACATGAACGTCGAGTCCCGAGACGCCCTGATGCGCCGGGGAATCGACGACATCTTCGATCCGGCGTTGCGACGCTCGATCGGTGAGCTGATCGACGACGTCCGCGAACGCGGCGACGCTGCAGTGTGTGATGCGCTCGGGCGGTTCGACGGGATCGACGTGACGCCGGACCGACTGCGGGTGACTGCCGACGAGTTCGAACTGGCCGCCGTGTCACCCGAGGTCGACGCGGCTATCGACGATGCGATCTCGCACCTCCGTGTCTTCAACGAGGCCCAGATGGAGCAGGCACACGACTGGTCGATCGAGAGCGAGCCGGGGCTGACCGTCGGCGAAAAGATCACGCCGGTCACGTCGGCCGGGCTGTTCACACCATCCGGCAAGGCGAGCTATCCCAGCGTCGCCTACCAACTCGCCGTACCCGCGGTGGTCGCTGGCGTTCCTTCGATTTCCTTGGTGGTGCCTCCGATCCCCGGCGGCAGCGGCGAGGTCGATCCGGCAGTGCTCGTGGTGTGCCGCAAGCTCGGCATCACCGACGTGTTCCGGGTCAACGGCCCTGCCGGCATCGCAGCGCTGGGTTTCGGCACCGAATCGATCCCGAAGGTCCGCAAGATCGTGGGGCCGGGATCACCGGCGGTCACCATCGCACAGGTCGAGATGCAGCGCCACGGGGTGGTGACGATGATGCTCCTCGGACCCACCGAAAGTCTCGTGATCGCCGACGACTCCGCCGATCCCGCATTGCTCGCCGCTGACCTGTTGATCGAGGCCGAACACGGCACCGACAGCACCGTCGTGCTGCTCACCGACTCCGCTGCGCTCGCCGATGCCGTCGACGGCGAACTCGAGCGACAGCTGTCGGGGCTGGCCGAGGTGCGCGCCACGGCCGCTCGTGCGTCGCTCGGCCCGAACGGTGGGTGCGTGCTCGTCGACTCGCTCGACGTCGCAGTTGCCATCGCCAACGAGTTCGCTCCAGAACACCTGCAGGTCGCGGTCGCCGACGCATTCGTCGACGAGGTCGTCGACGGTTTGATCAACGCCGGTGAGATCCTGATCGGCCAGCACACGCCGTTCAGTGCCGCCAACTTCGTGGTCGGCTGCCCGG
>JBBQEU010000102.1:0-11105 GCA_038321235.1 Acidimicrobiales bacterium
CACCGGCGCCGAGATCCGCACCATCTTCTCCAAGCTCGGCGGCTCGATGGCCGAGCCTGGTGCAGTGGGCTGGCAGTTCCATCGCCGCGGTGTGATCATCACCGTCGACGGCGTCGACGAGGACACGATCATGATGGCAGCCATCGAGGCCGGCGCCGACGACGTGATCGCCGAGGGCGCTGCGTTCCGGGTGATGAGTGAGCCGTCGGTGGTCTACGACGTCAAGGCGGCGATCGACGAGACGGGCATCGAGGTGATCTCGGCCGATTCGCCGATGGTGGCCGACAACCTCGTTCCGGTGACCGACAAATCTGACGACAAGGCGATCTTGCGGATCCTCGAAGCGCTCGAGGACAACGACGACGTGCAGGACGTGTTCTCCAATTTCGACATGAGTGACGAGCTGATGGAGGAGGCGGCGTCGTGAGTCTCGGTGTCGGCGATCAGGCCCCCGACTTCACGCTGCCCGGCACCGGTGGGCGCGACTACTCGCTGGCCGAGTTCCATGGCCAGCCGGTGGTGCTGGTGTTCTATCCCGGCGATGACACGCCGGTGTGTACCAAGCAGCTCAACAGCTACAACGACGATCTCGGGCAGTTCAGCGACATGAACGCCCAGGTCATCGGGATCTCGGCGCAGGACGTGAGCAGCCACGATGCGTTCGCCGGCAAGCACGGATTCGACTTCCCGCTCCTGGCCGACACCGACAAGGCCGTTGCCGGTCTCTACGGCACGCTGGGTCCCATCGGGTTCCCACGACGCAGCGTGTTCATCCTCGACGGCGACGGGGTGGTGCGCTATGCCCATCGCGCCATCGCCGGGCTCACGTTCCGACCGGTCAAGGAGCTGATCGGCGAACTGGAGAAGATCACACGTTGATGCGGTCCGCGCACTAAGGTTCGAACCTGTGTTCGCCAACAGTGCTGCAGTTCGGTCGCCGTCGTCGGCCTGTCGGGTGCTCGGCATCGACCCGGGACTCACTCGCTGCGGCTTCGCCGTCGTCGACGGCCGAGGTGGGCGAAGCCCCGTGGCCGTTGCGCTGGGGGTCATCACGACGCCGAAGACCGACCCGCTTCCAGCCCGTCTCGCAGTGCTCCGTACGGAGTTCGCCGATCTCATCGCCGAGTACCGACCCCACGTGGTCGCGGTCGAGCAGGTCTTCTTCCAGGTGAACGTGCGCACGGCGATGAGCGTCGGCCAGGCGAGCGGTCTTGCGCTCGCCGAGGCATGGCTCGCCGGTTGCGAGGTCGTGCAGTACACGCCCAACCAGGTCAAAGACGCCGTTGCCGGGTGGGGTGGGGCCGACAAGTTGCAGGTCCAGAAGATGGTCCAGGCACGTCTGAATCTGTCGGTGTTGCCGAAGCCCGCCGACGCTGCCGACGCCGCCGCGCTCGCGTTGTGCCACCTGGCCATGTCGCCGCTACTCGGCCAGCGTCGCGCTGATGCAGCCAGTGCTGCCGTCGGGTCTCACTCGGGCGGGGCGTCAGCATGATCGGTTCGCTGCGGGGCTCGGTGCTCGAGCGCAACCTCGACGGTTCGGTGCTGTTGGAAGTCGGCGGTGTCGGCTACCTCGTCACGGTGTCGAGCCGGGTCCTCGCCGAACTCGAACCGGGCACGCCCGTGTTCCTGTACGTCCACCATCACATTCGCGAAGATGCCCAGACGTTGTACGGATTCGCATCTCGCGACGACCGCTCGACGTTCCAGGCGCTGATCGCCACCCACGGCATCGGCCCGGCGCTCGCTGTCGCGATCTTGGCGACCCATCCGCCAGCGGCGCTCTTCGACGTGGTGTCCAACAACGATGTGGCTGCGATGACACTGGTGCCGGGGGTCGGCAAGAAGACCGCCGAACGGCTGATCATCGAACTCCGCGACCGGCTGTCCGTCCCGGTGCTCGACAGCGGCACTGGCGGTTCGGTCTCGGCGGTGGCCGACGTGCGCGACGCACTCGCCGGGCTCGGTTACGGCACCGACGAGATCCGCGAGGTGCTGCGCGAGCTCCCCACCGGGGCCGATTCGTCGACCCTGTTGCGCGACGCGTTGAAGACGCTCGGGGCGCGCCGTGCGTGACGACTTCCTCGACCCGGGAATCGGTGGTGGTGGTGCCGACGACGACGTGGTCAGTGCCGAGGTCGAGCTCGAAGCCGGGCTGCGTCCTCGGGCGCTCGACGAATTCGTTGGTCAGCGCGAGCTCAAGGAACACCTGCGCATCGTGCTCGAAGCCGCCCGCAAGCGCGAGCAGCCCGTCGATCACCTGTTGTTCGCCGGGCCGCCAGGGCTCGGAAAGACCACGCTCGCGAGCATCGTGGCTGCGGAAATGGGCGTGCACCTGCACGTCACATCCGGTCCGGCTCTCGAGCGTGCCGGCGACCTCGCGGCGATCCTCACCAAGCTCCAAGACGGTGACGTGTTGTTCATCGACGAGATCCACCGCTTGTCACGTGCGGTCGAGGAGATCCTGTACCCGGCGATGGAGGACTTCCAACTCGACATCGTCGTCGGCAAGGGGCCCGCAGCGTCCAGCATCCGATTGACCATGCCGCCGTTCACGTTGGTCGGCGCCACCACCCGTACCGGCATGATCACCGGTCCGCTGCGTGACCGGTTCGGCCTCGTCGCCCGCCTCGACTACTACGAGGACGACGAGCTGCGAGCGATCGTCGAGCGAGCTGCTGGCATTCTCGATGTGCGCATCGATCGTGAGGGTGCATGGGAGATCGCCCGCCGATCGCGTGGTACACCACGCATCGCCAACCGGCTACTGCGCCGCGTGCGCGACTTCGCCGAAGTACGCCATGACGGAACGATCGACGCAACGATCGCACGCGAGGGCTTGGCCCTGTTCGGGGTCGACGACCGGGGCCTCGACAAGGTCGACCGGGCCATCCTGAGCGCGCTGTGTACGCAGTTCAACGGTGGCCCGGTCGGGCTGTCCACCGTGGCCATCAGCATCGGCGAGCAACCTGAGACCGTCGAGGACGTCTACGAGCCGTTCCTGATCACCCAGGGCATGATCGCCCGCACCCCGCGCGGCCGCGTCGTGCTCGACGCCGCCTACGAACACCTCGGCCTCATCCCGCCCCGCCGAGCCCCCGGCACCGGCTCGCTCTTCGATTGACGCTCGTAGCCTGCCGGAAATGAAACTGAGGGGTCTGACCCTTCGGTTTCATTTCACGCCCGGACGTCTCGTCGTCCGGTAGCCCGCCATCGCAACGCTGCGAATCCTGGGTCGGCTGCCTCGAGGACGCGAGCGCGCCGAGCAGCATTCCGTACGGCGCTGGGGGAGGCGAGCCCGAAGTGCCGGGCGATCTCGTCGACGCCGAGTTGCCGCTGTTCCACCAGGAGGCTGATGGCCAGCAGACGGGGCGCATTCTGCGAGCCCCGTCGGGAGATGAGGAGCTGGTCTGGATCGACACCAGCGGCAGCGGCGACGGCGGTGATGACCTCACGAGCTGTGTTACGTCGTGCGTCGACACCTCGTGCTGGTGTGGTGTCGCTGGGCAGCGGTGTCTCGACGAAGGATCGGTACTCGAGCGGGTCCATCGCTGCCAGTACCAGTGACTCGTCCGTGACGAGCCAGTTGGGAGGATCCGCTCGCCCGAGCGAGACCGGGTAGCTCGACCAGCGGTAGCTCGCAAGAGCAGGCAGTGGAACGAAGCTCAACGGGTTGCGGTGGATGTATCGGGCAGCGGTGATGAGTTGTTCGTCGCTTTCGATCAGGACGGAGCGGAAACGGCCATCGAAGACCGGACCGGTTCGCTGGTACCTGTGGTTGTAGTAGGTGGCGTACCTGCCGGTGAGGTGTTGGAATGCCGCTGAGAAGCCCTCGTTCGGCACCCGGACGAGCGAGTGGAAGTGGGTGGTCATCGCGCAGTACGCGTGGAACTCGATCGAATGTCGCTGGTGGGTGTCGCCGAGCAGGCTCTCGAAGTATCGATGGTCGTCGTCGCAGCTGAAGAGATCCTGGCGATCAGCGCCGCGGTTCGTGACGTGGTAATAGCTGCCGGGAACATGGATTCGTGGTGCACGTGTCATGTGATCGATCTTCGTCGAGGGGTGTCTCAAGGTGGTCGTAATGAAACTGAGGGGTCAGACCCCTCAGTTTCATTTCGTCGCAGTTCTAGGATCGCCTGGATGAAGATCGCCGACTTCGACTACGTCTTGCCGGAGGATCGGATCGCCCAGACACCGATCGAACCGCGTGACGCGGCGAAGCTGCTGGTCGACCGGGGGAGTGGCGAACCTGAACACCGGCTGGTGAGCGACCTGCCGGCACTCTTACGCGAGGGCGATCTGCTCGTGCTCAACGAGACACGTGTGATCCCGGCCCGACTGCGGCTCCAGCGCTCGACCGGCGGCGCCGCTGAGGTGCTGCTGCTCGAGCCCTGGGACGCCGACCGTCGCACCTGGGAGGCGTTGGTGCGCCCGGGGGGCAAGCTCGCCGTCGGCGAGATCCTGCAGTCAGGCGACGTGCCGCTCGTTCGGATGGGCGAGCGCACCCCGGCCGGCGACACGTTCTGGGTGGAACTCGTCGGCGACGACGATCCGGTGACGTTGCTCGATCGCCATGGCGAGATGCCGCTGCCGCCCTACATCTCCGAACGCCTGGGCGATCCCGAGCGATACCAGACCGTGTTCGCCCGGGAGCCCGGCTCGGCGGCGGCCCCCACTGCGGGTCTGCACTTCACGTCCGAGCTCTTCGAGCGACTCGCGGCCGCTGGCATCGCCACTGCAACCGTCGAGCTCGTCGTCGGCCTCGATACCTTCCAGCCGATCAGCACCGAGAACCCGCTCGACCATCCGATGCACACCGAGCGCTACCGGGTCCCGCCCGAGACAGCCGACGCGTGTCGCAACGCCGATCGCGTCGTCGCCGTCGGAACCACAGCGGTGCGGGCGCTCGAATCCGCCGCCCGGTCCGGCGAGTCGTCGGGACGTACCGACCTGTTCATCCACCGAGGCTTCGACTGGCAGGTGGTCGAGTTGATGATGACCAACTTCCACCTGCCCAAGACGACGCTGCTGATGATGATCGACGCGTTCGTCGGGCCACGCTGGCGCACGCTCTACGAAACAGCGCTCGCGGGCGACTATCGCTTCTTGTCGTTCGGCGACGCGATGCTGCTGGACCGGGGGCGCTGACGATGTTCCCGGCGACGTTCGAAGTCGATGCGCTCGACGGCGCGGCACGGGCGGGTACCGCCACGACCGCTCGAGGTGACTACACGACTCCGCTGTTCATGCCGGTCGGCACCCGTGGGGCCATCAAGTACCTGAGCGCCGACGACTACAGCCGAGTCGGTGCGCAGATCGTGCTGGGCAACACCTACCACTTGATGCTGAGGCCGGGCGCGGATCTGATCGAGCGCTTCGGCGGTCTCGGCCGTTTCTCCGGCTGGGACGGGCTGACACTCACCGATTCCGGCGGGTTCCAGGTGTTCTCGCTCGACCCGAAGGTCGACGACGACGGCGTCACGTTCAAGAGCATCTACGACGGCTCGACCCATCGGTTCACACCCGAAATCGCCGTCGCCGTCCAGCAACGAATCGGGGCCGACATCGCCATGGTGCTCGACGTGTGCCCGCCGCTGCCGAGCCCGCCCGACGTGATCCGCACGGCCCTCGAACGCACGACGGCGTGGGCCGGACGCGCCAAGGCGGCCCACACCCGCGCCGATCAGTCGCTGTTCGGCATCGTCCAGGGCGGCGTCAGCGAGTCAATGCGACGCGAGAGCGCTCAGCAACTGGTCGACATCGGCTTCGACGGCTACGGCATCGGCGGGCTGTCGGTGGGGGAGACACGTGAGGAGATGTTGCCGGCGCTCGCTGCAGCCCTCGAGCACCTGCCCGCCGACCGTCCCCGCTACCTCATGGGTGTCGGCGACCCTGCGTCGCTGGTGGAAGCCGTCGCGCTCGGCGTCGACCAGTTCGATTGTGTCATGCAGACCCGGCTCGGCCGCCACGGCACCGCGCTCACGTCCACCGGCCGCTTCCAGGCCAAGGCAGCACGGAACGCGGAACTCGACGAGCCGCTCGATCCCACCTGCTCCTGTGAGGTCTGCGCCCGTCACAGCAGGGGGTACCTGCGCCACCTGCTCCAGGTCGGCGAGCCCACGGCATCACGGCTGCTGTCGATCCACAACGTCGCCTGGACGATCGCATTGATGACGTCGATGCGCGCTGCGATCGAGACAGGCACGTTCGAATCGATGCGTCGCTCGGTGCTCGACGTCTGGGGATGACCGGAACCGGGCCCGCTTCGCAGATAGGCTCGCCCGCCGTCATGTCCTCTCACCTCATCTCTGCCCTGATCGCCCAGGACTCGTCGTCCGGTGGCGGTGGCGGCGCCATCATCCAGCTCGGGATCCTGCTGCTGATCCCGTTCGCCATGTACTTCTTCATGATCCGACCGCAACGCCGTCGGATGCGTGAAACCCAAGAACTGCAGCGTTCGATCCAGGTCGGCGACGAAGTGATCACCACCTCGGGCGTCTACGGCACCATCACCGGCGAGGACGGCGACAGTCGCTTCTGGCTCGAGATCGACGACGATGTGCAGATCCGTATCGCCCGCGCTGCGATCTCGGGCAAGTCGTCACTCGGCGACGACGAGCTCCAGAATGCCGACGCCGACGACACGGTGTCTGCAAACGCTGACGACGAGGACTGAGCGACTCCATGAAACGTCGCCTCTGGACCTCGTTGATCAGCGTCGTGTTGATCGTGGTCATCACGCTCGGCTTCAACATCGCCACCGACAACACCCCGATCCTCGGTCTGGACCTCCAGGGCGGCGTATCGGTGATCCTGGCCCCGACCGAGTCAGCGAGTGCCGAAGAGCTCACGGTGATCCGCGATCAGATCCGTTCCGAACTCGAACGTCAGGGCATCGCCGAGCCCGACGTCCGCGTGCAAGGCTCCACCATCGTTGTCGACCTGCCCGGCGTGCGTGACCAGCAAGAGGCACTCAGCGCCGTCGACGTGTCCGGTGTGGTCGAACTCCGCCCGGTGCTCGACCCCTCGAGCTGTCAGCCCATCGACACCGCTCCGCCAGTGGGTCCCGTGATCGGTGGTTCCACCGACGGCAGCGTGCCGACGGATGTCAGCGTTCCGACCGACGTCAGCGTTCCGACCGACGTCAGCGTGCCGACCGGCAGTAGCGAACCGCAGGGCCTGCGCCGACCACTGGCACCGACCGACAGCGTCCCGGCCGACACGATTCCGGTCGACACGATTCCGGTCGACACGATTCCACCAGCCGGCGTGAACGAACCGATCCCCACCCAAACGGTGAACCCGGGTGCCGAGGTGCTGCCGACCCGCGACGGCAGTGCCGAATGCGTCGGGCCAGCTCAGGGCACCGGCGAGGTGTTCGAGCGCGGGAGCGCGGCACCGACCCTCGACCCGGCACAGGGTTGGGGCGTGGCCGTCGACCTGCGTGGCGGCGAGGGGAGTGACACCTGGAACAACCTCGCCAGCCAATGTTTCAGCCTGGCACCGACCTGCCCGACTCAGCGACTCGCGATCGTGCTCGACAGCGTCGTGCAGTCGGCGCCCACCGTGCAGGTCGCGAACTTCCAGGACTCGGTGTCGATCACGGGCAGCTTCACGCAGTCCGAGGCGGACGATCTCGCGTCGGTACTGAACCGCGGCGCCTTCCCGGTCGAGGTCGAAGCTCAAGAGGCGCGCACCGTGTCGCCATCGGCCGGTTCCGACTCGCTGCAGGCTGCCATCATCGCCGGGTTGGTCGGTTTGGCGCTCGTGCTCGTCTTCCTGGTCGCGTACTACCGGTGGCTGGCACTGGTGATCGTCGGTGGGATCATCGTCTGGGCCGGCATGGTCTTCTCGATGGCGTCATTCGTGTCCGGCTGGACCAACTACGCACTCAGCCTCGCCGGCGTCACGGGCATCATCGTGGCCATCGGCGTCACCGTCGACAGCTACGTCGTCTTCTTCGAACGAATCAAGGACGAGCTGCGTAACGGGCGCACCATCAAGAACGCTGCACCGCGCAGCTTCAAGATGACGTGGCGAACGATCTGGTCAGCCGACGTCGTGTCGCTGATCGCTGCGGGGATCCTGTTCTCGCTCAGTGTCGGCTCGGTACGCGGCTTTGCGTTGTACCTCGGACTCACCACCATCTGCGACCTGCTGGTCTGTTACTTCTTCACCCGGCCCGCGGTGCTCCTGCTCGCTCGTAGCAAGTTGATGGCCAAACAGGAGACGCTCCTCGGCATGAAGGTGGCAACGGCATGACACTCGACACCACCGTCTCGAGTTCAGGGTTCGGCCGGCTGTTCCGCGGCCAGACCGCGATCGACTTCTACGGCAAGCGCAAGATCGGCTTGATCCTGGCCGTCGGCGCGCTCGTCGTCACCGCCGGATCATTGTTCGGCCAAGGGCTCGAGCTCGGGCTCGACTTCGAAGGCGGCAACGCCTGGGACATCCCGGCGAGCGAGACCTTCGGGGTCGACGAAGCCACCGAGGTGCTGGTCGCAAACGACATCTCGACATCGGGATCGCGCATCCAGCTGCGGAGTTCGGAGACCTCCGACGTCGTCACCGTGCAGGTCAAAGAGGTTCCTCGCGAGCAAGCGGACGTCGTCACTGCCGCCTTCGCCGAGGCCGCAGGCGTCGCCGTCGCCGATGTCAGCTTCTCGTTCACCAGCTCCACCTGGGGCAGCGAGATCACCGAGAAGGCGATCAGGGCCCTCGTGATCTTCCTCCTGGTCGTCGCCGCGTTCATCTCGCTGCGCTTCGAGTGGCGGATGGCGGTCGCGGCAATTGCGGCCATGGCCAACGACCTCATCGTCGCCGTTGGTGTCTACACGGTGTTCCAGTTCGAGGTGACCCCGGCCACGGTGATCGCCTTCCTCACGATCCTGGGCTACTCGCTGTACGACACGATCGTCGTGTTCGACCGAGTCAAGGAGAACGAAGGTCGGTTCGCTGGTACGAAAGTGCCGTACGAGGACATCGTCAACATCTCGATGAACCAGGTCTTGATGCGCTCGCTGCTCACCAGCCTTTCGTCGATCCTTCCGGTGATCTCGCTGTTGATCCTCGGCTCGGGTCTGCTCGGAGCGGTTGCGTTGCGCGAGTTCGCGCTGGCACTGCTCATCGGGATGATCTCGGGGGTGTACTCCTCGATCTTCATCGCCACGCCGTTGCTCGCCGTCTTGAAGTCGAAGTCGGGCCGCAACTCGCGCCGTCAGCGGTTGCTGGGCGACGACCTGCGCGCGGCGGTGATGGGCGCGGGCGTGACCGGCCGGATCCCGCAGGACACGCTGCACGCCGACGATCGCGTGGGCGACGGCGACCAGCACGAACGTCAGCCGGTCGTCGCTGGGGTCGCATCGGGAGCGAGCGCTCCGGCGCAGGCCGACCGCCTGTTGACGCATCCTCCGCGACCGCGCAAGAAGAAGCGCCGCTGAACGACGAGCTGATCGAGCACGAGCCCGTCATCGTCGACTGCAGCCAGGGGCGGTAGCCTCCGACCATGGCAGGCGACTCCACAGCCGACGCTGTCGGCGATGATCGGGGGCTCCGCAGTTTCGTGCGCGAGATCCAGGACTACCCGACCGACGGCGTGACGTTCCGTGACATCACCCCGCTGCTCGGTGACGCTGCGGCCTTCGCAGCCGCTGTCGACGGGCTCGTCGAGGAGTTCTCGGGTTCGCCGGTCGACCGCGTCGTCGGCGTCGAAGCCCGTGGTTTCATCTTCGCCTCGGCGGTTGCCTATCGCATCGGGGCGGGTCTCGTACCCGTCCGCAAAGCGGGAAAGCTGCCGTGGGCGGTCGTGCGAGAGGAATACGACCTCGAATACGGCTCGGACAAGCTCGAAATCCATCGCGATGCGATCCATCCGGGTGAGCGAATCCTGATCATCGACGACGTGCTCGCCACTGGCGGTACTGCGGCGGCCACCGCTCGCCTCGTCGAAACCCTCGGCGGAGTGATCGCCGGGCTCGGCTTCGTGATCGAACTCGACGACCTCGGCGGACGGGCCCACATGGGGGAGCGCCCCGTGAGGGCGCTCCTGCACTACTGAGGAAACCGGCGTGGGCACCGTCGACCGTGTGTTGCCGTGGCGACGTCAACACGTCGAGGTCGCGAACTCCGAACTGACGCCGCTTCTCGCGTCGTACCGCCGTCGGCATCCCAAGTCGCCGGTGTCCACGATCAGCCGCGCCTACCGTGTGGCAGCAGAGGCCCACCAGTCGCAGATGCGCTCGAGCGGCGAGAGTTACATCAACCACCCCCTCGCCGTGGCCCAGATCGTGGCCGACATCGGCCTCGACGAGGTGTCCGTCACCGCCGCGCTGCTGCACGATGCGGTCGAGGACACCGAGATCACGGTCGCCGATGTCGAGCGCGACTTCGGCAGCGAGGTTGCTGCGATCGTCGACGGCGTCACCAAGCTCGAACGGATCCGCTTCGACTCGCGTGAGGAGCAGCAGGCGGCCAGCATGCGCAAGATGCTGGTGGCGATGGCCAAGGACCTCCGGGTGCTGGTGATCAAGTTGGCCGACCGTCTCCACAACATGCGCACCATCGCGGCGATGCCGTTGGAGAAACAACAGCGCATCGCTCAGGAGACCCTCGACATCTACGCGCCGCTCGCGCACCGCCTCGGCATGCAGGAGATGAAGCAGCAGCTCGAAGACCTGGCGTTCGCGTCGTTGCACCCGAAGCGGTTCGCCGAACTCGACCATCTCGTGTCCAGTCGGACCCCGGAACGAGACCTGTACCTGGCCAAGACCCTCGCCGAGGTTCGGGCCCGGCTCGACGAACTCGGGATCAAGGCCGAGGTGACCGGCCGGGGCAAACACCTCTGGAGCATCTACGAAAAGATGGTGGTGAAGGGACGCGAGTTCGACGAGATCTTCGACCTGATCGCGATCCGCGTCGTGGTCGATTCGATGAAGGACTGCTATGCAGCACTCGGGTCGATTCACGGTCGCTGGCGACCCGTCGTCGGCAGGTTCAAGGACTACATCGCGATGCCGAAGTTCAACCTGTACCAGAGCTTGCACACCACGGTGATCGGGCCGGCCGGCAAGCCGATCGAGGTCCAGATCCGCACGTTCGAGATGCATCAA
>JBBQEU010000103.1:0-10944 GCA_038321235.1 Acidimicrobiales bacterium
AGGTCGTCGAGGCGCGAGCGGTGCGGCCCTCCACCGACCGATGCTGAGAGAGCCGGCACCAGAACGCACCTCTGCGCACGCTGTCATGGGCCAGTTGACCGGCCAGTTCGGCACCCACATATGCATGGTCGGCCCGGTTCCCACGTCGTCTCACAAGGGGACCGCCCATCGGACGTGCCCAAAACGCCAGCACTTCAGAGATGGCGTCTGACAGGCATGTCTCACATGGGTGGTACGGAGCAATTCTCAGTGAGCGGGGGCTATTCATTACACGTTGACCGTGTCGCAGGGTGTTCCGCTGGCCGCCCGGTGAACATCAAGCTCGACCTGGTGACGTGCGACGTCTCGGACTTCGACACATCATCCGCCGACTTCGTCTGAAGAGTCTTGCCTCAGGCGTCCACGAACCGGTCAGCTCAGCTCGGCGATGGCTGACGCTGACGCCCAGGCCAGGCGCTCACGCGGGGCACGAGTGGCGTCCACGTGTGGGTTCGACGCATCCCCGTCCACACGCCCGAGCCGTAGGCGACATCGGTCGGCGTCGCCTTCACATTGCTCGCCAGCGCGACCAGCAGCCACCACCGGCACCTGCGCGATACCACCGAACCGGCCAGCAGGATCGGCCACCACACCCGGCGTGCAGCCGTGGCGAATTGGCGGCCGGCGAGGAGATGGCCGCGCATCGCCAACCACAGCGCCGATCGAGGGGGCACGTCGGGGAGCTTGCGGACCAGCGCAGCGGAACTTGCCGCCCCGAGCGCAACGGCAGGAACCCATCGGCCGAGCAGCGCCAACGCCCACGCTGCCGCCGTCCAGCCGTTGACGCTCACCGGCGACAGCGCACGAGGGTGGCGCATCGCCAGGGGAGCCGCCGACGTGCCGTAGCCGGCGTGCTGACCGAGGCGCTCGTTCCACGTCCGGCGCGGCTCGTGCCAGACCGACACCGCTGGGTCGTAGCGGCATCGCCAGCCGGCCTCGTCGAGTCGCCACACCAGGTCGACGTCCTCGCCGAACCGCAACTGCTCGTCGAATCCGCCGACCGCGTCGAGTGCCTCGACCCTGACCACGAGCGCGGCCCCGGGCACGTAGCTCACCCTCGTGCCCGCTCGGATGCGTGCCGGCTCGTTGCCGAGGTCGAGCGGCGAGCCCGTCTCGCCGAGCACCCGCGGTGCGACCAGGCCCACTCGTGGGTCGTCGAAGTGCCACAGCAGCTCGGCCAGCCAGTTCGAGTCGGGTGTGGACACGTCGGCGTCGAGATACGCCACCAGCGGCGTGTCGAGCAGTGGGCGTGCGGCGTTGCGCGCTGCAGCCGGACCACCGTTCGCGTCCAGGCGGATCGCAGCGCCGGTCACCGGCGGGCTGGATCCGTCGTCCACGGTGAGCCGACCGTCGTTGTGGGCCACCCCGCCGAGCTGCGGTGTCACCACGGTCACGTCGTCGAGCGTGAACCGACGGGCGGCAGACGCCAACGGGTGGACGGCACCGGCATCCGACAACCGAGTCGTCAACGTCGACTCGGCGACGTCGTCGCCGCTCTCGATCCGGCTGGTCACGCTGACGCCACCCGGGGTCAGCCGGAACAGCCGCAGCGGGGAGCCCGCCAGGACGACACCACCAAACCGCTGCCACGACGAATCGGTGCGGTACCGCACGTCAGTCGTCCGAGGTGGTGGGGCCGAGGGGGCGCCAGCGTTCGATCTGGTGCACGAGATCCTCAACGAACGCCGTGATGAACCGTTCGCCCTCGCCACCAGACGCGCCGTCCGGATCACCGAGTACGCCGCTACTGCTCACGGCACGAACGCCACGGGTACGAAGGTCGTCGATGGATGCGTCGGGCCCGGCGGTGGCCAACTCGAGGCGGACGAGTCCTGGATCGATCGCCAGCATCATCGAGGTCTCGATGCGTCCGGCGTGCAGGTCGGCCGGTCCGCCGTCGCGTCGCTGCGGCCAACTGGGCCACCAGGCGAGCGCTCGGCGACCCTCGGCGGTGAGCGTGGCGACCGCACCGGTGATCGCCTCGTGGTTGCCGCCGTGGCCGTTCACCAGCACCACACCGGCCGCCCAGTCGGCGCTCCTCACCAGCTCGACGATCACCGACGACATCACCTGGGAACCGATCGACAACGTGCCCGGGAAGTCGGTGTGCTCGCCCGACGCGCTGACACCGATCGTCGGCCCGATCATCAGACCATCAGTGTGGTGCACTGCGCGGCCGGCGAGTTCTTCCGCGATGATCGTGTCGGTCGCCAAGGGGAGATGCGGGCCGTGCTGCTCGGTCGAGCCGAGCGGCACCAGCACGATCGGGGCCGGCGCCTGATCGTCAGACCCACGACGAGAGATGCCGTCGACCTCTGGCCAGGTTGCGTTTCCCAATCGCATCGTCGAACGTCAGCCCAACCCGGTCGGGCTCGAGACGGGCGCATCGAGATAGCCCCAGTCGCGGAGCTGGTCGAGGATCTTCGACGCAGCGGCCGCTGGATCGAGGGTGATCAGTTCGGCGTGGATGTCGCCGCCACCGACGTCGAGGATCTGACGGACCCGGTCGAGCGACCCGCCGGTCGGTGCTTGCAGCACCCGTGCTCTCGGTCGATATGGGTGGATCTCGGCTTCGGGCAGGCGGCCGTGTGGGCCGCGGACCACCTCGATCGGCGCTGTGCGAGCGGCGAGCGACGCGGCCAACGGGGCGCGCCTTAGCGCGGCGGCCGACCCCTCGACCGAGAGCACGGCGGGCGCCGTCACGTCGAGGATCTCGCGGCGACCACCGTCGAGGCGCCGCACGACCCGCAACGTGCCCGACGTCGGATCGACGGCGCCGACCTCGAGTAGTCCGAGGGCTTGGGCGCTGGAGAGTTCGCCAGCGATGAATGCCGGCACGGACCCGGTCCCTCGGTCGAGCGAGTAGTCGCCGCAGAGCACCAGATCGTGACCTCGCAGATGCTCGGCCAACGCCACGGCGACGACCCGGCTGTCGAGTTCGGTCGACGCGTCGACGCGTCGGGCGGCGGTCGCGCCGACGGCGAGCGCATCACGAAGCGCGTCGTCCGCACTGGATGGTCCGAGACAGACCACGGTCACCTGGCTCGATGTATCGCTCGACACCTGGCTCGAGGCGTCGGCGATCGTCAGCGCCACTTCCAACGCCGCTTCGTCGGCGGCTGACACTCCCGACCAACGTCGATCGGCTTCGCGCTCACGGTCGAGCGATACCCATTTCCAGCAGACGGCGATCTTCACGAGGGTTGCATTCCGAACGCTCAGGTGCGCTTGAAGACGACGCCGTGGCCGCCCTCGGGATAGGTCCAGGTGATCGCACCTTCCTCGTTGCAGACGAGGTAGCACGTGCCGCATTCGAAGCACTGTTCGTAGTTGAAGAGGATGCCACCGTCGCTGGTGGGCACGAACAGGTTCGCCGGGCAGGCCACGACGCATCCGCGGGTGGAGCAGTCGGCGCAGATCGCGCTGTCGACGGTGATGTGGGCGCGTTCGTGGACGTCGAATCGGGTGGTGCCGATCAGGTCCTCGAACGACAGCTCGGGCCAGCGAACGGTCATCCGAAGCTCCGCAATCCGTCGAGCGCGTCGCTGGCCAGATCCTTCAGTTTCACCCCAGCGCGTTTGCGCTCTTCGTTGAGGATCCGCCGGAGTCCGGGCTTCGGCGTGGGGTTGTCGACGCGGAACATGCGCTCCACCGTATTGGCGATCATGTGCGGATAGAGATGCTGGACCCGATCTGACAGCACCAGCGCCGGCGCCCGGCGCAGCTTGCGGTGGTCGCGCAACACGAACGTGTCGTTCAGTCGGCGTTCGTAGCCGGCCAGGCCGGCCGCCGAGGTGTCGTTCGCGGCGAGCGCTTCGGCGGCAGCCTCGGCGGCATACATGCCGCTGGCCATCGCAAAGTTCACGCCCTCCAGCCAGATGCCCGCAGCCAGACACATCGCCGCCGCATCGCCGGCGACCAACATCCCGTTGCCGGTCATCTTCGGCATCATCGACAGGCCCGCCTCGGGGATCACGTGCGCCGAGTACTCCTTGATCTCGCCGCCTTCGACCAATGGGGCAATGCCAGGATGGGCCTTGAGGTTGGCGATGATCTCCTCCGGACGCATCTTCTGCGCGGCGAGCTTTGGGAGCTTCAACACCACGCCGACCGCAAGCGTGTCGAGGTTGGTGTAGACGAACCCGCCGCCGTTCACGCCGGAGGTGCCACCGAGGATCTCGATGTCGACACCCTCGAGACCGCGCACGCCGAATCGTTCGTCGATCACGTGCTTGGGGAGCGCAATCGTCTCCTTGACACCCACGGTGTAGTTGGCGGCGTCGACCGCGCCGTACAGGCCCGCCTCCTTGGCGAGGAAGCTGTTGACGCCGTCACAGGCGATCACGACGCCGGCGTGCAGGTCGCCGTCGGGACGGTCGGTGGTGACTCCGATCACGTGCCCGCGTTCGTTACGCAACAAGCCGGTCGCCGTGGTCGAACACACCAATTTGGCACCGTCGGCTTCGGCCTTGCTCGCCAGCCAGTGGTCCCAGTCGGGCCGGAACGCAGTGGCGCCGTTGTAGGGCGGCTGAGCCCAGCTGGCGGATCGGAAGTCGACCGTGAGCGCCTGGGTGTCGGTGAGCACCATCGTGGAGCGCCGGGTGATCCACCGCTGGATCGGCGCCTCCAACCACCACTCGGGGTGCAGCTGGTCGAGGATGCGGGGGTACACGACACCGCCGTACATGTTCTTCGACCCCGGGAACGACCCCCGTTCGAGCAGGATCACCGAGTAGCCCTTGCGAGCGAGCACGGTTGCTGCAGCAGAACCTGCCGGGCCGGCACCGACCACGATCACGTCGACTGAGGGCGTGTTGGAGTCGGCAGTCACGTGACGTCCTGTGACTTCTGGGATTCGGTCGCGCCGGTCGCGTCGAGGAGGCGGAGCAGTTCGCTCACGGTCTCGTTCGCATCGGCGACGATGGCGAGGTCGGACATCATCATCATCGGGCAGTGTGGGTCGGTGTTCACGCTGATGATGTGGTCGGGATGTCCGAGGCCGCTGGTGTGCTGGACCGCGCCGCTGACGCCGAACGACAGGTACAGCTCGGGATCGACGACCACGCCGGTGGTGCCGATCTGGCGGTCGTGATGGACCCACGAACGGTCCGTGATGACGCGGGTGGCGCCCATCACGCCGCCGATCGCGACGGCGAAGCGGTCGAGCTGATCGAAGCGGTCGTTGCTCTCGAGGCCGGCGCCGCCGCCGATGATCCGGCTCGCTTAGGTGAGGTCCATCGTCTGCACATCTGGCGGAAGGACGTCGATCACCTCTGCGTCATGGAACCCGATCTGACTGGGCTCGCTGTCGATTTCGAGGTAGTGGACGGTGGCCGGCTCGGTGATTGAGAGAGCGCCGCGGGTGCCCGGCTGCAGCGTGGCGACGAAGGGCCCGGTCGGTCGGAGTTCGTGGAGCTCGAGTCCGCCCCGACGGGCAACCCGCACGCGGTGCGCACCGACCTCGGTGGCGCCCGCCAACAATGGACGATCGAGAGCGGCCGCGAGCCGTGGGGCGAGGTCGCGGCCATCGGCCGAGTGGGGGAGGACGACGATGTCGCTGTCGTGGAGCGACTCGATGATCGGGGCGAGCGTCGCTGCCCATCGGCCGATCTCGACGGGCCCGAGTTCGGCGAGATGCACCTCGGAGGCGATGCCGTCGACGGAGGCGGCGGCGGTGTCCGAACCGGCGATCAGCACCCGACCGGCGGCTTCGGCGATCGCATCGGGCGCGCCAGCGGGCAGCACGCCGTCACGAACCGGGACGAGGGCGATCATCGGTCCAGCGTACGGTCGGCCCCGTCGGCGTGCGTAATCATCCTGGTGGTCGAGGCGACGCGTCGGCTGGCGCGTCGGTCCCTCGCCCAGCGGATCACCTCGACGAGGACTGTGATCGACAGTGCGGTGCCGAACGCCAGCCAGAACGCTGCGGTGTGATTGTCCTCGAATGCCTGCCCGAACAGGTAGCCGAGCCCTGCGGCGTACGTGGCCCAGATCGTGCCGGCCACCGCAACCCAGGCCGCGAACCAGAGGCGCGGCTGCTTCGTGATGCCCGACGAGACGGTGAGGATCGTGCGTCCACCTGGGATGAATCGGGCGGTGATCAGCAGCAGCCCGCCGCGCTTCTTGATCTGGAGCCCAGCGGAATCGAGCCGGGCGGCGCGGTTCGGTTTGCGCGCTGCCCAGGCACGGACGCGGGGTTCGAACCGGTGACCGATCGCATAGGCGAGGTTGTCTCCGAGGAACGCGCCGAGCGCGCCGGCCAGGATCACGAACGCCAATGTCTGGTTGCCGGCTCCAGCGGCGACACCACCGGCGATGACAGTGGTCTCGCCCGGCACGATGGGAAGCACCGAGTCGAGCAGCGCCACGGAGAAGATGATCAGCAGGAACCACCAGTTCGCCGAGAACTCGTCGAGCCACTCGGTGACGTCGGTGATGATGTTGGCGACGATGCCGACCATGACGATCCGACGCTAGCGGCGGGCGCACCGGCGCAGCGCTCGATCAGGCAGCGATGAGTTTCAGCGCGACCTGTCCGCGCGGAAACTCATCGCCTGCGGGGTCAGGCGGTGATCGTGATACGGATGCGGGCGTGTTCGGCCTCGGCCGACGAGGAGATCACCAGGTCGTAGTCTCCGGGCTCGACGAGCCACGCAGCGGTGGTGGTATCCCAGTGGTGGAACGCGTCGGGACCGAACTCGAGGGTCGCCTCGGCGCTCGCGCCGGCGGCCACGACCAACTTGGTCCACGACTTCAGCTCCTTCGGCGGGCGCACAGCAGATGGCGTGACCGGCGCAACATAACCCTGCACCACCACGGTGGCGTCGCGGTCGCTGGTGGCGGTGACTGGCATCGTGACGGTCACGCCAGTGCCGACAGCAACCGCTGTCGCCGTCGACGTCGGTTCTCCCCACTCGGCAGTGCCGAAGCTCAGGCCGTGCCCGAACGGGAACCGGGTGCAGAGCGATCGGGCGTCGTAGCCCCGATAGCCCACGAACAGGCCCTCGCCGTAGCGCTGCGTGCCCGCACCCGTGCTGTCGTGGTCGGGTCGGTGGTGCAGATACGCCGGATGATCGGCGAGTCGCTTCGGGATCGTCGTCGGCAGGCGACCACCGGGATCGACCACCCCGAGCAGCACGTCGACGAGTGCCTCGGCCTGCTCCTGACCGGCGAAGAACGACGTGAGGATGGCAGGCGCCGCACCCGGATCGTCGGGGTCGGCCCAGTCCATCGTGACCGGCGAGCCGGCGTTGACGATCACCGCCGTGTTCGGATTGGCGGCCACGACCCGACGGACGAGTTCGTCCTGGCGGCCCGGCAGATCCATCGTGGTGCGGTCGTGGCCCTCGGTCTCCCACTCGTCGTTCGTGCCGACCATCACCACGACAGCGTCGGCGTCGGCTGCCGCGGCGACGGCACGGTCCAACAGATCGGCGGGCTCGGGCGGGCGAATCCCGACTCGGATCGCTGCGAACCCGTTGCCCGCTTCGGTGGCGAAACCGATGTGTAACGGCACGGCAACGTTGGCTGTGCACTCGATCGTGTGGGTCACCTCGATGCTGCCGTACCCGAAGAACTCCTCACTGCGCGGCAGGGTCATGTCGTGATCGGCGAGCACCTCGGTGAGCCCGCTGCCGGTGTCGACGGCGACAGCCATCGGTCCGGTGGTCACGACCCCGATGGTGTGCGGGCCGTCGGCGTCGGGGATGAACGACCCTTCGATCCGGGCCGAGAACTTGCGTGGGTCGACGCCTTCGGGCACGGAGCCGAAGAAGCGCACGAGGGTGCTCGACGTCGACTGTTCGAGCACTGCGTCGCCGGTCCAGTCGCTGCCGTTGACATACGACACCGTGAGACCGCGCTCGCCGGCCGGGCTGACGAGCTGGCCCTTGCGGACCACGGGTGTGAGGCGGTCGATGCGCACGCCCACTTCGTAGACGACCTCCGCGTCGGTGGCGGTGCCAGGGCCGATCCGATCGGTGATCGCTGCCAGCAGCGTGCGGTGCCCCAACGGGGTGAGGCTTGCCGAGCCGCCACCCATGCACCGGTCGATGTCGGCATTCGGACCGATCACCGCGACGCGGCGAAGCGTCGATGCATCGATCGGGAGGACGGGCGCCGGGGTGTCGCTCCGGGCGATCGGCTCGTTGCGCAGCAGCACCGTGCCGGCGACCGCTGCCCGTCGGGTGAGCGCCCGCTCGGTCGGGTCGTCGACCGACTGCTCGTCGCCGCCCGTCGGGCGTTCGTCGGCGCGGGTGCGATTCGCGAGGAGGAGGAGGTCGCGCACCAGAGCGTCGACCTGTGTCTCGTCGACCTCGCCGGCTTCGACGGCGGCGGCCAGTTTGTCGCCGTAGATCCGCACCGGACCCGGCATTTCGAGGCTGAGCCCGGCGTTCGCGGCCGTCGCTGCGTCGTGGACGCCGTACCAGTCGGACACGACGAACCCGTCGAAGCCCCACTCGTCGCGCAGGATGTCGGTGAGGAGCCGTCGGTTCTGCGCGACGTGTTCGCCGGCCACCTTGTTGTACGAACTCATGATGCCCCAAGGGCTGGACTCCTTCACAGCGCGTTCGAACGGGCGCAGGTAGAGCTCGCGCAACGTGCGCTCGTCGACGTCGACGTCGACCGTCATGCGCTCGATCTCGGTGTCGTTGGCCACGAAGTGCTTGACCGTCACGGCGACGTCGTGCGACTGGACGCCACGGACGTAGGCGCTCGCGAGCACACCGGTCAGTTCCGGGTCTTCGCTGTAGCACTCGAAGGTTCGCCCGCCGACCGGTGTGCGATGCAGGTTCACTGTCGGTCCGAGCACGATGTGGGCACCCTTGCGGACGGCCTCTTTGCCGATCAGCGATCCGATCTCACCAACGAGATCGGAGTCCCAGGTGGCGCCGAGGGTGATTCCTGACGGGACCACCACTCCGGGTGTCCCGGCGCCGCCGTGCCCCTCGCCGCGCACGCCGTTGGGGCCGTCGGACATCTTCAGCTGCGGAACGCCCGCCTCGGGAAATGCGTGAGTGCGCCAGGTGGACTGGCCGGCAACCAGGTGACACTTGGCGTCGAGTGAGAGTGCGGCCAACGCCGCGTCGATGTCGATCACCCGCCCGATTGTTACAGGGATTACATCAGGGGTCAGACCCGCGAGGTAATCCGCCGACGATTACATCGCGGGTCTGACCCCTGATGTAATCAGACGCTGGCGCCGGCGCGTTCGCCTTCGACGACGGCGGCGTGGGCGCGGCGGGGGGCCACACAGTCGCCGACACGCTCGACGCTGACACCAGCGGTCTTGAGGTCGTGGTAGAGCCACTCGACCGGATTGGCGTGCACGGCGAGCACCACCCAATCGGGCGTACGGGTCACCATGGTGCCGGTCGGGTGGTGCAGC
The DNA here is from genome assembly GCA_038321235.1 of Acidimicrobiales bacterium. GTDB lineage: Bacteria > Actinomycetota > Acidimicrobiia > Acidimicrobiales > Ilumatobacteraceae > Sva-07. The sequence goes on from JBBQEU010000103.1 coordinate 9,428, forward strand.
AGATTCAACGTGCGGCCCTCCATGCCCATCGGCACGAGATCAGTGGTCTGCACGATCCCCTTCTCGCCGGCACGGATCCACCAGTTCTCCATGTCGAGTGTGATGCCGAGGTCCTGGCCGACGACCATGCCGTTGGTGATCACCTCGACGTTGCAGCCGCGGTCGGCGAGCACCTCAGCGGTCGAGGTGGCGTGATGGAAGCCGATCTCGTCGATCACCACCGCGTCGCCGAACGGCTGTACCGACCCGTCGAGTACCTGGCGGATGTCGACGACGTTGTCGGCGTCGCCCGGCACCCAGTAGGGCAGGGCGGCTTCTGCGCCGGTGGCGACGATCACGTGGTCGGGCTGCTTCTCGTCGACAAGGCCAGGCCACACGCCGATGCCGTACTCGAACTCGACGCCGAGGCGCCGACACTCGGTGAGCTGGTTGCGGATCATGTCGCCGAACTCGGCCCGGTTCGGCACCGACGCGGCGAGACGCACCTGCCCGCCGGCCTGCGGCTCCTTTTCGTACACGGTCACCGCGTGGCCCTTGCGGCGTGCGGCGATCGCCGCCTGCAACCCGGCGGGTCCGGCGCCGACGACCAACACCGACTTCGGCTTTGACGTGAGCTGCACGCACCCGACAACTTCGGATTCGCGGCCGGTGCGGGGGTTCTCGATGCAGCCGAGCCAGCGGTTGAGGCCCATCCGGCCCACGCACTCCTGGTTGCACGACAGGCACAGCCGGGTCTCGTCGGTGGACCCGGCTCGGGCCTTGGCCACGAAGTCGGCGTCGGCGATCTGACCGCGCACGACCCCGACGAGATCGCAATGGCCTTCCGACAGTGCCCGCTCGGCCTGCAACGGATCCTTGAACCGGCCGACGCCGACCACCGGTAGATCTACTGCCTTGCGGATCGCCGAGGGGATGAACATCGCGTAGCCCGGCGGGATGTGCATCGATGCTTCGATCATGAACAGGCTCGCCGTGGCCACGCCGATCGAGGTGTTGATGTAGTCGACCTGGCCGGTGGCCTCGACGATCTCGGAGATGCGTACAGCGTCGTCGATGGTGGTGCCGTTCTCGATCAGTTCGTCGCCGCAGATGCGCACGCCGAGCGCCATCCCGCGTCCGATCTCCTTGCGCACGGCACGCACGATCTCGACGAGCAGCCGGGCCCGGTTCTCGAGCGAGCCGCCGTAGTCGTCGGTGCGGAAGTTGGTGGCAGGGGAGAGGAAGCCGCGCACGATGGAGCTGTGCGAGCACTGCAGCTCGACGCCGTCGAAGCCGCCCTCTGCGCAGTGCTCGGCAACCAGCGCGTAGCCGGCGATGATCTCGTCGATCTCGGCTTGGTCGACGGCCTTGGGCACCTCGCGGAACAATGGGTCGGCGACCGCCGACGGCGCCCAGATGGGCAACCGCGAATACATCGACGATGCCTGCCCGCCGTTGTGGTTGATCTGGGCGAAGATCGGCACCCGGTGGCGATGGACCGCGTCGGTGATCTTGCGGTAGCCGGGGATGACGTCGCG
>JBBQEU010000104.1:0-10921 GCA_038321235.1 Acidimicrobiales bacterium
GACCGGACCAGAAGTCGTCGACGCCGATGCCGGCAGGAGCGACGACCCCGAGGCCGGTGACAGCGACCCGACGGCCGCCGCGGGTCACAGCTTCGCGACGACGATGTCGTAGGCCTGCTTGACCGTCTCGACGCCTTCGAGTTCTTCTTCGGGCACCGACACGTCGAACTCTTCTTCGAGGGCCATCACCAGTTCGACGAGGTCGAGGCTGTCGGCGTCGAGGTCGTCACCGAAGTTGGCCTCGGGAACGACGGCGCTCTCCTCGACAGACAGCACCTCGACGGCGCACTTGCGGAAGCGGGCAAACAATTCTTGGTCCACGGTGTTCTCCTTGTGGGGTAGTGCGGTGTACTGCGGTGTCAATCGGTGTTCGAGTGTGGCACACCGGGCGGCCGGCCGATGATGTGGATCGGGGTCAGTGTCCCATGCCGAGACCGCCGTCGACGGGAATGACGGCACCGGTGATGTACGCGGCGTCGTCGGAAGCGAGGAAGGCGACGACGCCGGCGATCTCGGCGGGATCGGCGACGCGCTGCAATGGCACCATCGCGATGAGATCCGCGAGTCGTTCGTCGCTCAAGGCGGCCGTCATGTCCGTGGCGACGGGGCCGGGCGCGACCACGTTGACCGTGATCGACCGCGAGCCCAGCTCGCGGGCGACCGATCGGGCGAAACCCACCAAGCCAGCCTTCGATGCGGCGTAGTTCGCCTGGCCGGCGGAGCCGAGGAGTCCGACCACCGACGACACGAGCACGATGCGGCCGCTGCGGGCCTTCAACATTGCCCGGCTGGCGCGCTTCACGACGCGGTACGCCGCGGTGAGGTTGGCGTCGACGACGGAGGTGAAGTCGTCTTCTGACATCCGCAGCAGCAGGCCATCTCGAGTGATCCCGGCGTTCGACACCAGCACCTCGACCGGGCTTCCGAAGTGCTCCTCGACGGAGGTGAAGGCGGCGTCGACGTCGTCGTTGGACGTGACGTCGCAGCGCACACCGAAGAAGTCGTCGGGTGGCGGCGACGAGTTGTAGGTGACGGCGACGCGGTCGCCTTGCGCGGCGAAGCGCTCCGCGCATGCCAGACCGATCCCGCGTGCACCGCCAGTGATGAGGACGACCCGGCTCACGTTTCGTCACCGCCGGTGTGGCGAAGAGGCGGCACGGCGGCACTCCATCGGACCACCGCGCTGGCGGCGGTCATTCCTGCACCGAACCCGACGAACAACACCAGGTCACCTTGGCACACCCGGCCTCGATCCAACGCGTCCGCGAGCGCAAGGGGGATCGAAGCGGCAGACGTGTTGCCGGTGCGGTCGAGCACGATCGAGGCGCGATCGAGTCCGATACCCAGTCGCTCGCACGAAGCGGAGATGATCCGGATGTTCGCCTGGTGAGGTACCACGAGGGCGATGTCGTCGGCGGTCACACCTGCTGCGTTCATCGACGCCGTGGCCGAGTCGACCATGATCCGCACAGCGCGTCGGAACACCTCGCGACCCTCCATCTGGAGCTTGCCGCCGAGCTCGGCGTACAACGCGCCTTCGGCGCTGCCGTCGGCGGACAGGTCCCAGGACAGGAGTTGGCCATCACCCTCGACGGCCTCGAGCACGGCGGCGCCCGAACCGTCGGCGAACAAGATGGCCGTGTTGCGGTCGTTCCAGTCGGTGATTCGTGCCAGGGTGTCGGTACCGATCACCAGCACCTTCTCGGCGCCCAGTGCGATCAGGCCGTGGGCGTTGACGAGCCCGTACACCCACCCCGAGCATGCGGCGTTGAGGTCGTAGGCGCCGCACGACAACCCGAGGGCGTACTGCACGGTGGCGGAGGTGCCCGGAACGGCGCGGTCGGGTGTGGTGGTGGCGAGCACGAGAGCATCGATGTCGCCCGGTTGGAGCCCGGCGCGTTCGATGGCCTGACGTCCGGCCTCGACCGACAGCCCAGCAGTGGTGCCACCGACCCGGCGTTCGCTGATCCCGGTGCGTTCGACGATCCACTCGTGGTTGGTGTCGAGCGTGCGCTCGAGGTCGTGGTTGGTGACCACCTGGTCGGGCAGCGCCGTACCCCATCCCGTGATGGCGGCACCGCGTACACCGGCGGGAACCTTCGGCATCGTCAGTCACGACCCGTCATTGTTCGGTTCGCAGCCAGGCGATTGGTTGGCGGTTGGTGACGCGTTCGGTGTCGAGGGCGATGAAGCTCTGCAGGACGCCGGCGAACGGCGACCGTACTTCGATCTCGCCGACGTGACCGACGACGCTGCCGACCGCGATCGTCGAGCCCTCGCCCATGTCCGCAACGGGCGTGAAGATGCCCGCTGCCGGGCTCACCACCAGGCGTTCGACGGCGAACAGGTGCTCGCCTTGCTCCCGACCCGGACCCGACGGAGTGCCTGCGCCCACCCATTCGAGCAGTTTGTCGAGGTCTTCGGGTGTGGCCACCGAGATGGTTCGACTCTCGGCCACGGTTCGCTTTGCCATGCCGGTCAGCACGGCGCCCGGGCCCAACTCGGCGAAGTCCGTGACGCCAGCGTCTGCGAGGGAGAGCAGGCAATGCTTCCACCGCACGGGACTCGACAACTGCGCCGACAACAGGCTCGGCCAGTCGGCGGCTCGATCGTGGGCCAGCGCGTCGACGTTCGAGACGATCGGAACGTCGCTGTCTCTCGGATCGGCCTCAGCGAGCGCTGCCCGCAGACGGTCGCGTGCCGCAGTCATGAACGGGGTGTGGAACGCACCCGCCACATGCAACGGCATCACCTTCTTCGCTCCGAGATCCTTCGCGTGCGCAGTTGCCGCTGCGACTCCGTCGGGTGAGCCGGCGATGACCACTTGCCCGGGTGCATTGAAGTTGGCGACCCAGACGTCGGCGTCGGCGCGCCGACAGGCGACCTCGACCTGGTCGTCGTCGAGGCCGAGGACGGCGGCCATCGTGCCGGGTCGAGCGAGTCCGGCGTCGTGCATCGCCGCGCTGCGCTCGCAGACGAGGCGGATGCCGTCGTCGAAGCCGAGCGCGCCGGTGGCGGTGAGCGCGGTGTACTCGCCGAGGCTGTGGCCGGCGCAGTAGTTGGGGGCGATGCCGAGTCGCTCGACGGCGTCGAGCACCATCAGGCTCGACACGAACGTGGTCAGCTGGGCGTTGCGGGTGTCTTTGAGTTCGTCGGCGTCGGCGTCACAGAGCAGTGCGCCGACGTCGCGGCCGGCGACGTCGCTTGCCTCGTCGACCAACTCCCAACTCTCGTGGTCGCGCCAGGGAAGTCCCATGCCGGGTCGTTGCGACCCTTGGCCCGGGAACGTGAAAGCGAGCATTGTCGGCAGGCTAGACCGCTCGCCGCGAAGCGGTGAGCTACCGGCGGGTAAGCCCGCTAGTCTCGCGGTCGCATACGGCCCCGGTAGCCCAATCGGCAGAGGCAACGGTCTCAAACACCGTCAAGTGTCGGTTCGAGTCCGACCCGGGGCACATCCGTCACCCCTGGTGGCAGACACCACGAGTTCCGTTTCAGATGCTGCGGCCGGTGCCTTCCCAGTACTTGGCGCGCAGCTCGCGTTTGGGGAGCTTGCCGGTTGCCGTGCGCGGGAGTGGACCGAAGTCGTACGACCGCGGCGCCATGTACCCGGCGAGCCGCTCGCGACACATCCGCTCGAGATCGGCTCCGACCGCAACCTCATCGGCGCCAGCGACCAGTTCGACTGCGGCCTTGACCTCCTCGCCGAACTCGTCGTTGGGCACGCCGAACACGCCGCAGTCGGCGACAGCGGGATGCGTGGTGATCACGGACTCGATCTCGGCGGGATAGATGTTGACGCCGCCGGAGATGATCATGTCGATCTTGCGGTCAGACAGAAACAGGTAGCCGTCGTCGTCGACGTAGCCGACGTCACCGAAGGTGAACACGCCCGGCTCGAGGTGGGCCTTCTCGGTCTTTTCCTCGTCGCCGAGGTAGGTGAAGTCGATGCCCATCAGGCTCTTGACGAAGATCTGGCCGACCTCGTTCGGGCCCAGCTGCTCGCCGTTCTCGCCGACGATCATCAGCTCGGCGACGGCGGTTGGCTTGCCCACCGTGCCCGGCCTCTGCAGCCGCTCGTGTGAATCGACGATCGTGCCGACTCCACCGGCCTTGCTGGCGCCATAGAGCTCCATCAACACCGGACCCCACCAGTCGATCATCTGCTGCTCCACACCGGGCGGGCACGGCGCTGCGGTGTGCATCACGTACTCGAGACTGGCCCCGGAGAACGATGCACGAGTGTCCTCGGGGAGCTTCAACAGTCGGGTGAAGTGCGTCGGCACGGCGTAGTAGATGTTCACGTCGTGCTCGTCGATGAGACGCAGTGTCTCCTCCCCATTCCATTTCCGGCGAAGGATGATCGTGGAGCCGAGGAAGAACGGAACGCCGCAGATCGCCAGCGGTCCGCCGTGATACAGCGGCGCGTTGCACAGCACGACCTTGCCCTCGAACTCGGCAGGCGGTACAGGCTGAGCAGCAACTTGAGCTTCTCGAGGTTCTCGACGGGGTCGCCACCGACCTGCTGCAGTGTCGATTGGACCCCTTTGGGTCGGCCACTGGTGCCGGAGGTGTACAGCATCGACTTGCCCGACACCTGGTCGGTGGGCTCGTCGGGTGAACCGGCAGCGATGACCTCCTCGATGTCGGTGAATCCGTCGATTGGTCCGCCGAACGCGATCCGAACCCTGGTGCCTGCGGTCCGGACCGCTTCGCCCACTGCTTCGGCGAACTCGGTGTCGCCGACGACGACGGTTGCACCCGAGTTCTCGAGCACGTAGGCGATCTCATCCGCGGAGAAGTGCCAGTTGACCGGAACCACGACGAGGCCCGTGTTGCTGCCAGCGGCGAACGCTTCCGGCCATTCGTGGCGGTTGTTGCCGACGACGCACATCGTGTCGCCGACCCCGAGTCCGAGGCCTCGAAACCCGTGGATCAATTGGTTGACGCGTCGGTTGAACTCGTGCAGCGTCCACTGTCCGAACTCGTCGGCGATCGCACGGTCGTCACCCCGTTCGTCCAGCCGCTCTCGCATCCCTGCCACCATGACCAACCCCCAGTTGTGTCGTTTGAGTGACACGAATGGTGCCACGGGGGTTGGTCGACGTCGATGTAACGTCGGCCACCCATGGGCAACTGGCTCGTCGAGCGTCGACTGTCGCAAGTAGCGACCCGGTTGAAGTCGCTGCGCGCTGAGCTGGCCGTGATCGACGAACAGATGATCTACCTCGGCGACGACGCCGACGACCAGGAGATCCGAGCCCTGGTGGCCGAAACCGCCGGGGCCTCGTTCGAAGCACGCGATGCCCGCCGCCATGTCGATGCCCACGCCAAGCACCGCGCCAAGGTGGTCGAGGAGATTGCTTCGCTCGAACTCCGCCAGGACGAACTCCTCGACCGCATGTGAACCTCGATCGGATCTCGGTTCGGGTCTGACCCCGATCGAGATGTGCTGTGGCTGGCATGCTCGCCTGATGGATGCAGTGATCGCACGCAAGACCTGGCGAACCCTCGAGCCGATCCACGGGGCGATCTACTTCGCAACCCAGGCGGGCGAGGAGTACCGGTCGATCGGCCTCGACGATCGGATGACCGGGTACTTCGCATCGCGGTCGGCGGCGATGGGTGCGGTGTCCGCCGAGGTGGTGATCGCAACCTTCTTCAATTTCGACCCAGACCTGGTGCGCCGGAGCATGAGCGGCGTGTGGGAGAGCGTGACGCCTGGCGCGGTGCTCGCTGCCCGATCGCGAGGTGCCGACCGGATGATCCGAGCCCACGCCGGTGCATTCGTCGACACGCCAGAGATCGCAGAGGCGGCCGAACTTGCTCGGGCAGCAGCGCTGGCCGCATGCTCCCGGCCGGAGGGACGTCCGTTGTTCGCTGGGCACGTGTCGCTGCCATGGCCGGACGAACCGCATCTCGTGCTCTGGCATGCGCAATCGTTGCTGCGCGAATTCCGCGGTGACGGCCACATCGCGGCCCTCACCGTCGAAGGGCTCGACGGGTGCGAGGCGCTGGTCACCCATGCTGCCGCAGGCGACGTGTCGGCCGAGATCCTGCGAGCCACACGCCAACGCACTGGTGATGACTGGCTCGCCGCCGAGGAACGGCTCCGTGAGCGGGGCTGGCTCGACTCCGACCTGGCGTTCACCGCACGTGGCCGCGACCGTCGAGACTCGATCGAGGCGCGCACCGACGAACTCGCTGCGGCGCCCTACGACGCAATCGGGGTCGACGGATGCGTCCGCTTGCGCGAACTCTGCCGACCGATCAGCCAGGCGATGATGGGAGCATTTCGATGAGCGAGATCACCTTCCTCTTCGACCAGTTCGACGAGGCGAACGTGACCGTCGGGAGTCGGCACCCGCGTGGGAACGAGGCGTGGCCGAAGGTCGGGATCTTCGCCCAACGGGCCAGTCCCGGGCGAACCGACTCGGCCTCACCACCTGCGAGGTCGTCGGTGTCGATGGTCTCGAACTGGCGGTGCGTGGGCTCGACGCCATCGACGGCTCAACGGTGCTCGACATCGAGCCGCACATCACCGAGTTCGAACCACGTGGCGCCGTTGTCCGACCCGACTGGATCTCGGGAGTTGATGGCCGGCTCCCGGTGACCGACCGCCAGCCGCAGGAGCGGATCGTCGCCGGCACCTGCTAGATAAGAGCCATGCCATTGCGTGTCGTGATCGCCGAGGACGAGGCCATCATTCGCATGGACCTTCGTGAGACCCTCGAGGAAGAGGGTTACGAGGTCATCGGAGAGACAGGTCGGGGCGACCAAGCCATCGAACTCGTGCGGGGGCTCCAGCCTGATCTGGCGATTCTCGACATCAAGATGCCCGGCATGGACGGCCTGGAAGCGGCCCGGATCATCAACGGCGAGAAGATCTGTGGCGTACTGATGCTCACTGCGTTCAGCCAACGCGAGGTGGTCGAGCAGGCCCGCGACGCTGGTGCGTTGGCATTCCTGGTCAAGCCCTTCCAGAAGAGCGATCTGATCCCGGCGATCGAGGTCGCGATGGGGCGGTTCCGCGAGTTGCGGGCGCTCACCGGCGAGATCGATGCACTCGGCGAGCAGCTCGAATCGCGCAAGGTGATCGATCGGGCCAAAGGTGTGCTCATGGACGAGGTGGGCATGACCGAGACGGACGCGTTCTCGTTCATCCAGCGCACGGCAATGAGCGAGCGGACTCGGATGCGTGACGTCGCCGACCGGATCCTCGACGGCTCGCTGCGCCCGGGCGCCGACTGAGGCTCGAACCATGGGCACCTACCTCGTCGTCGACGGCAACTCGCTGACCTACCGCGCGTTCTTCGCGCTGCCGACCGACATGGCGACAGCAAGCGGCCAGGTCACCAACGCAGTGTTCGGGTTCACGTCGATGCTGATCAACGTCCTCAAGGACCACACGCCCGACGGCGTGCTCGTGGCGTTCGATCGGCCCGAGCCGACGTTCCGCCACGTTGCCGAGCCGTTGTACAAGGCCCAGCGCGAGGCGGCGCCCGACATCCTGCGCCAGCAGATGGGGCTCGTGCGTGAGGTGCTCGACGCGATCGGAATCTCAGCAATCGATCTGTCCGGCTGGGAGGCCGACGACATCATCGCCACCGTCACCGACCGGATCGTCGACGCCGGCCACCAGGTGATCATCGTCACGGGCGACCGTGACAGCTACCAGCTCGTCCGCGATCCCGACGTCAAGGTGCTCTACAACAAGCGCGGCGTCAGCGATTACGCGTTCTACGACGAGGCCGGCATCGAGGAACGCACCGGTGTCACGCCGTCGCTCTACGTGCAGTACGCCGCCCTGCGTGGCGACAACAGCGACAACCTGCCCGGCGTTCCTGGGGTAGGGGAGAAGACCGCAGCCAAACTGATCAACTCCTACGGCGGCCTCGATGGGATCTTCGACCACGTCGACGAGCAGACACCGAAGCTGCGTTCGAACCTTGCCGAGCACGAAGAGCGCGCCCGCAAGAATCTCGATCTGATGCAGCTCCGCCACGACGCGCCGATCGACGAGTTCGACGTCGACGACCTCGGCATCACCCCGAACTCCGACGAACTCAAGCGGCTCTTCGACTTCCTCGAATTCCGAACGCTTGCTGGTCGGTTGGACGAGGCGCTGTCGGCGATGGGGGCCTCGGTCGACCTCGGCCCGGTCGACGAACGTGCAGAGATCGTTGCCGAGGTGACCACGGCATCGTCGGCCGCCGACGCTGCGTCGGCGATTGCGGCGGCCGGAGCACTCGACGTCGCGGCCACGTGGGCAGGCGAGCCCGGGCGTAGCCCGCTCGCCGGCATCGCCGTGGTCACCGACCCGTCGATGGCCGAAGTGCTGTGGATCCCGGCAGACGTGCTCGCCGACGACGCCGTTCGCGTTGCGCTCGGGGCCCACAGCAACCTTCGCGGGCACAACGTCAAGCCGCTGATGCGGTCGCTGCTCGAGTTCGATGTCGAAGTGCGAGGACTCACGCTCGACACGGCGATCGCCGCGTATCTGATCGACCCGGCCGAGGCGCGCTACACCCTGCCCGACCTGATCGAGAAGTACACGAAGTACGCCCGCCCATCCGATGATGCTGCCGGCAGTGGCCAACTCGACCTCGACGGCACCTCCCTCGGTGATGCCGAACTCGCCGCCCGAGACGCACTTGCGGTCAACGCGCTCGCCGAACCGATCGTGGCCAGCATGGAGGCCCAAGGGATGGCCGAGCTGTACCGCACGATCGAGAACCCTCTCGTGCTGGTGCTCGCCAAGATGGAACACGTCGGCATCGGCGTCGACGTCGACGAACTGCGAGCGCTCGGAAAGCGACTTGCCGACGAGGTCCAGACGCTCCAGATCCAGCTCCGCGAGGTGGCGGGCCGTGAGGACCTGAACCTGAACTCGCCGAAGCAGCTCCGAGAGATCCTCTACGACGAACGTGGTCTCGCTCCTGGCAAGAAGACCAAAACGGGCTACTCCACCGACGCCGCCACGCTCGAGAAGATCAAGGACCAGTGGCCCGAGTTCCTCGAACCGCTGATGCGCTACCGCGAGGTCGAAAAGCTGCGCTCCACCTACGGCGAAGGCCTACTCGCCGAAGTGGCCGACGACGGGCGGATCCACGCCACGTTCAACCAGACCGTCGCCCGCACCGGCCGACTGTCGTCGGACCGGCCGAACCTGCACAACATTCCGGTGCGCACCGACGAGGGGCGCCAGTTCCGCACAGCGTTCGTTCCGGCGCCCGACACCACCCTGCTCGTCGCCGATTACAACCAGATCGAGCTTCGCTGCATCGCGCACCTCGCGCAGGACCCCGGTCTGATCGGTGCATTCACGAGCGGCGAGGACATCCACAACGCAACGGCCGCTCGCGTGTTCGGCGTCGACCCGGCGAGCGTCAGCGGCGTACAGCGATCGAAGGCGAAGATGGTGTCGTACGGGCTGGCCTACGGCATGGAGGCGTACGGGCTCGGTCAGCGGCTGAACATCTCGACCGAGGAGGCCGCCGTCATCCTCGAGGCGTACTTCATCGCGTTTCCCAACGTGAAGGCCTACATGGACCGTACGGTGATCGAGGCACGCGAACGCGGCTACACCGAGACGTTGTTCGGTCGCCGCCGTCCGATCCCCGAGCTGATGAACTCGAACTTCCGGGTCCGCCAAGCCGGCGAGCGCCAGGCGATGAATGCCGGCATCCAAGGTCTGGCCGCCGACATCTTCAAGGTGGCGTTGGTCCACATCGACGAGGCGCTGGTGGTAGGGGAGTACGAAAGCCGGGTCGTGTTGCAGGTGCACGACGAGGTGATCGTCGAGGTGCCCGATGACGAACACGACGTCGTCGGCGATCTCGTGGTCGGGCTGATGCGCGACGCCGCCGACCTCGACGTACCACTCGAAGTGAACGTGTCATGGGGCGACACGTGGGCATCGGCGAAGGGATGAATCTCGATTGGGGTCGGACCCCGATCGAGATTCCGCTGGCACCCGACTTCCTCGTCACGTCGACCGACCAGTTGGCCGGGCTGTACCGAGCGCCGGGCCGGATCGCTGCCGCCAAGAAGACGACGGTGCTCGACGACGCGAGCGTCGGGATCCTCTCCCGATCTCCGTTCGTGCTGATCGCAACGGAAGGTTCCGACGGCAGTCTCGACGTGTCGCCCCGCGGTGGGCCGCCGGGCTTCGTGCGAGTGCTCGACGAACACCATGTCGCGATGCCGGATCTCAACGGCAACAACCTGATCGACAGTCTGCGCGCCGTCGTCTCCACCGGCCGGGCCGGTCTGCTGGTCGTCGTTCCAGGCAAGGATGAGACGCTGCGGATCAACGGGCCGGCGTGGGTGACCACGGAGCCGCTCGTGATCGATCTCTGGAGCGACGAACTCCGACGCCCGACCACGGCCATCGTGGTGCGCACGGACGAGGTGTTCATGCACTGCGCCAAGGCGTTCCGGCGTGGCAAGGTGTGGGATCCGACGAGCTGGGACGAACTCGCCGACGCTCCCGACGGACTCGATGTCCTGAACGCCCAGGGCCTCGTGGCCACGAACGACGCTGCGACCCGCGAATTCCTCGAGCAGAGCTACGCCGACGACCTCGCCCACGACACGCCCGAACCGTGACCGAGCGCGATCACTGGTTCGAGGACCTCGCCGACCATCTCGGCTCGGCCTACGACCGCTACGCGCACACCAAGGGCACCGTCCAGGAGGTCGACCACGTCATCGGGGCCCTGGGTTTGGAACCTGGCGAGCGAGTGCTCGACGTCGGCTGTGGCACCGGCCGCCACGCCCGCGAACTCGCCCGGCGCGGTGTCGAGGTGCACGGCATCGACATCAGCCAGCGATTTGTCGACATCGCCCGATCGCGGGCCGATCCCACTTCGATCGATGAGCGAAACCCGAGCATGCAGGGATTTCGCTCATCGCCTCCGAC
>JBBQEU010000105.1:0-10684 GCA_038321235.1 Acidimicrobiales bacterium
GCCGATGCGGACCTCTTCCTCGGTCGGATTCGGATTTTCCTCCAGCAGGCTGGTGGCGGCCATCACCATGCCGGGTGTGCAGTAGCCGCACTGCAGGCCGTGGTTCTCCATGAACGCCTGCTGCATCGGGTGCAGCGTGCCATCGGCGTCGGCCATCCCTTCGATCGTGCGGATGTCGGTGCCGTCGGCCTGCACGGCGAGCACGGTGCAGCTCTTGACGGCCTCGCCGTTCAGATGCAGTGAGCAGGCCCCGCACGACGACGTGTCGCAGCCGATGTTGGTGCCGGTCAGGCCGACCTGTTCACGGATGTACTGCACGAGCAGCGTGCGCGGCTCCACGTCGTGAGTGTGCTGCGTGCCGTTGACGGTGACCGTGATCTCCACTGGTGCCCCCAAGTGATCGTTGTTCGTGGTGGATGAGCGACCCCGCCCCGCGGCGTCGGGTGCCCATCATGCACCATCAGCGTCGCCGCGTCGACATCGAGCGGTCGCCCAGATGAAACCGAACGGTCAGACCCCCTTGAACCGAGGGGTCAGACCCTTCAGTTCCATGTCGGTCAGGACACGATGGTCGAGATGTCCTTGACTGCCAGGTAGACCAGGAAGCAGACGATCACGGTGCCGAACACCGTGTAGTGCCACCGCTTCGAGTGATCGGCCCGCCAGAAACGGCGGATGCTGTACACGATCGACACCATGGCGAGCGCACCGATCGTGACACCGATGTACGGCCCGACGCCCCGGGCGATGCCGACTGCCGGGAGTACGAACGGGAACACGATGTACATCAACAGGCAACGACAGGTGCTGATGAACAACGACTTCTGGAACGCCGACCGAGCCTCGGCGGCCGTGGCGGTGCGACCCTCGGGCAGCCGCAACAGGCGTCGCATGAACCGGTCGGCCGACGAACTCGTCGCGACAGACGTGGATGGTGCGGCCGGTGCGATGGATGCCGGCGTGGCGGTGTCGATCGGCGGTTGGTCGGTGGTGCTCATGGCCGTACGGAACGGTACGTCGCCGCGACCGCTCCGGCAACTTCGCCCGGTGTGTCGACGAGCACCTCAGCGCCCGCTGTCCGGAGTTCGAAGGATGAACCGAAACCCCACGTGACGCCGATGCAGTCGATGCCGTTCGAGTGGGCGCCCTCGACGTCGTGGTCGCGGTCGCCGATCATCACCACGTTTGGCAGGTCGGACGGGCCGAGGCGCAGCGAGATCAGCGCGTAGTCGATCACCTCGGCCTTGGTTCGGCGGCCGGTACCGACCTCGATCGTCGCTCCGGCCTGCACCGCGAAGTGGTCGGTGAAGCCGAAGTGTTCGATGATCCGCTTCGCCGTCGGTTCCGGCTTCGCCGTGGCGATCGACAAGGTGTGTCCGGCGGCGGCGAGCTCGTCGAGCATCTCTGCGATGCCGGGGTACACCGTGTTCTCGAACAGCCCGATGTCCTCGTAGCGGTCGCGGTAGGCGAGGACCACCCGCTCGATGTCGTCGACGGGGATACCGAGCGTGGGGAAGCTGACCTCGAACGGCGGCCCGATCACGGCGCGGACCTGTTCGTCGGATGGTGGTGCGTAGCCGCACACACTGAACGCATGCCGTAGCGAGCGGCCGATCCCGGGCGACGAATCCGAGATCGTGCCATCGAGATCGAGCAGGACGTGGGTGGTCACTCGTTCTCCGCTCCGACGTTGGCAGCGTCGTTCACTGCGCGGCTCACGTGGCGATCCCGTCGAGGCGGGCCAGGTCCTCGTCGGTGCCGACGGCGATCAGCACCTGGTGCGGTTCGATCACGATGTCGGGATCGGGGTTCGTGTTGAAGCTGCCGTCGACGCGTCGAAGCGCGAGCACGAGGATCCCGGCACGCTTGCGCAGGTCGGCATCTCGCAGCGTCTTGCCCGCGAGCGGGGAGCCGTCGGGAATGTCGTACTCCTGCATCCGGAACTCGAGCGACCGTTCGTGCATCACGACGTCGATGAACTCCGCGACGTGTGGACGTGCGACGAACGATGCCATGCGCGCCGCGCCGAGTTCCTGGGGGTTGACGACCCGGTCGGCGCCGGCATTGGCCAACTTCGGCACACTCTCGTCCTGGCGGGCGCGGGCGACGATGAACAGCTCGGGCACGATCGCACGCGCCGAGAGCGTCACGAACAGGTTCTCTGCGTCGCCTTCGAGCGCGGCGACGAGCGCCTTCGCGCGTCCGATGCCGGCGGCGCGCAGCGTGGCATCGAGCGTTGCGTCACCGACGACGGTCGGATAACGCACATTGGCGACGCGATCGGGGTCGAGGTCGACGATCACGACCGACTGGCCGGCGTTGACGAGGTCGTCAGCGACGGCGCGCCCGACGCGTCCCAAGCCGCACACGATGGTGTGGCCCGCCATCTTGTTGATCTCCCGGTCCATCAGCCGCCTCCCGACGAAGTCTCGCAGTTGTCCTTCCACCACCACCTGCACCGCCAGGGTGAAGGTGTACAGCACCGTCGACACGCCCATGATGATGATGGCGATCGTGAACCACTGTTCGAGGTTGTTGAAGTCCTGCAGCTCGCGGAACCCCACCGTGGTGACCGTGGTGACGGTCTGGTAGGTGGCATCGGTGAGGCTCATGCCGAACATCCAGTAGCCGATCGTGCCGACGATGCCGACGGCGATGACCATGCCGATCGCACGCTGCAATCGGCCGATCGGGCTGTCGTTCACGACGCCGACGGTAGCCCGCAGCGACGATGCGCTCCCGGTTCGCTCGACCGCCGGGCTCAGCGGCCGTGGAGGAGTTCGCGGATCAGCGGCTCGTAGTGCTCGAGCGGATTGCTCACGTAGTCGGCGTCGAAGGCTGTTTGGTCGTACTTCGCGCAGAACTCTTCGGTGTGGTCGAA
Source organism: Acidimicrobiales bacterium (assembly GCA_038321235.1). Taxonomy (GTDB): domain Bacteria; phylum Actinomycetota; class Acidimicrobiia; order Acidimicrobiales; family Ilumatobacteraceae; genus Sva-07. The sequence goes on from JBBQEU010000105.1 coordinate 2,882, forward strand.
GTACGGCGAATCGCGGTGAACGTCGCGAGCGTTCTTGTCCATACCGATGTAGTCCCAGAAGTAGTAGCCCTGGAACTCGCCGTGGTGCTTCACCATGAAATGGTTGGCTTCCGACACGAACGGCTTGACGATGCCCGCTGCGATGTCGGGGTGGCTGTACGGGCTGAGCGTGTCGCCGATGTCGTGCAGCAGCGCACAGAGCACGTACTCGTCGTCGCGTCCGTCCTTCTCGGCCCTGGTGGCGGTCTGCAGGCTGTGCTCGAGCCGATTGACGGGGAACCCGCCGTGGTCGAACTCGAGCGCTCGCATCAGGTCGATGACCCGTTCGGCCACGTGCGACTGCGTGATCTGCAATTGCGGGGCGATGATCGCCCAGTCCTCGGCGGTCGACTCCTCGAACGATGTGAACGAGGTGCGTGGGTGCTCGGTGGTGGTCATGTGCTTGCTCCCTGGATGGTGGCGACATGAAACTGAGGGGTCTGACCCCTCCGTTTCATTTCATGGATTGGATGGCGCGCCAGACCTTTTCGGCAGTGGCTGGCATGTCGATGTGACGGACGCCGAGATGGCTCAGCGCATCGATGACGGCCGATTGCACGGCGGGCGTGGAACCGATCGTGCCCGATTCGCCGATGCCCTTGGCGCCGAGTGGATTGACGAACGTGGGGGTCTCCATGTGGATCACTTCGAAGCTCGGCAGTTCCGTGGCGGAGATCATCCCGTAGTCGGCGAGATTCGACGTGACCGGGTTGCCGTCCTCGTCGTAGCGCACCTCCTCGAGCAGCGCCTGTGCGGTGCCCTGGGCGATGCCTCCGTGAATCTGACCGTCGAGCAGCATCGGGTTGACCACACGACCGGCGTCGTCGCACGCAATCTGGCGGAGGTGACGCACCTGTCCCGTGCCGGTGTCGACCTCGACCACCGCCACGTGGGCGCCGAACGGGAACGTCGCCTGCCCCGCATCGAAGCGGGTGTCGATCGTGAGGTCGTCACCCCGGTCCTTGGCGGCGACGGCGAGGTCGGCCCAGGTCTTCGACACCGCCGGGGTGCCAGCGACGTGGAACGCGCCGCGGTCCTTGTCGAGCACGATGTCGGCCTCGTCGGCCTCGAGCAGCGCTGCCGCCAGCTTCTGGGCCTTGTCGACCAATTCGATCGAGGCCTTGTTGACGGCGGCACCGCCGACCTGCAACGACCGTGAGCCCATCGTGCCGCCGCCCTCGGGGACCAGGTCGGTGTCGCCCCAGATCAGGGTGATCCGATCCATCGGGATGCCGGTCTGGTCGTTGGCGATCATCGACCACGACGTGTCGTGACCCTGCCCGTGCGGTGAGGTGCCGGTGTACACGAGCGCGGAGCCGTCGTCCTGTACCTCGATCTTGGCTGCCTCACCCATCGGGTCGACGCCGCCGGTGATCTCGACGTACACGCTGACGCCGATCCCGAGCAGCTTGTCGTCGCCGGCCTCGCGGCGGCGGGCCTGTTCGGCACGGAGGTCCGTGTACCCGGCTGCGTCGAGGGCCTTGTCGAGCGCACCCTCGAAGTCGCCGACGTCGTAGGTCTGTCCGATCGCCGTGGTGTGTGGTTCGAGGAACTTGGGGATCAGGTTCATCCGCCGCACCTCGGCGGCGTCCTTGCCGATCTCGACGGCGAACAGGTCCATCGCCCGTTCGGCCGCAGCGGTTGCCTCGGGACGGCCCGCACCGCGGTACGGCACGGTGGGTGTGGTGTTGGTGAGCACGGTCGTGGCGCGTACCTCGATGTTCGGGATGTCGTAGACCGCCGACGCCATTGGCCGGGTCATGGCGAAGCCGAGCACGCCGCCGACGTCCATGAACCCGCCGGCGTCCTGGAACAGGTGCAGCTGGTAGTGGGTGACCTTGCCCTCGCGGGTGCCGCCGATGGTGACGTGCTGGAGCTGGCTGCGACCGTGGCCCAGGTTCATCATCGATTCGCTACGCGTCTCACGCCAACGAACCGGACGGCCGACCGCCTTCGAGATCGGGCCGAGCAGCATCTCCTCGGCGTAGGTGCCGATCTTTGCTCCGAACGCACCGCCGACGTCGGGCGTGATGACGCGGACCTTGTCGACCTCGACGCCGTTGGCCGCGGCGATCGGTGCCTTGACGCCCTGCGCGTGCTGGGTCGACAACCACTGGTGGAGGCGGCCGTCGACCCATGTGGCCGCGGATCCGCGGACCTCCAACGGGCACGGGGCGACCCGCTGGTTGAGGAATCGACCCGTGATGACGACCTCGCAGCCGGCGAAGTACTCGTCGGTGGCGGTGTTCTCCGGCATGCCGAGCGCGGTCGTGTCGAACACGGCATTCGAGCCGGCGGCGTCGTAGATCAGGGTCTCCGATGCCATCGACGCCTCGATGTCGATGAGGGCGGGGAGGAAGTCGACGTCGACGAAGACCATCTCGGCGGCATCGGTTGCCTGGGCGAGCGTTTCGGCCACGATCGCGGCCACCGGCTCACCGACGAAGCGGACCTTGTCGCTGGCGAGCATCGTGCGCGCGACAGCTGGGTTGAAGTTGGACGGTACCGGCTCGAGCGCGAGCGACTCGGCGGTGAACACTGCGACCACCCCGGGCATGTCCTTCACGCCGTCGATGTCGATCGAGAGGATCGTGCCGTGAGCGACCGCGGAGCGGGCATAGACGACGTGGAGGGCGCCGTTCAGGAGTTCCTCGTCGAGGTCGTCGACGTACATCCCCCCCGTGGTGAGGAACTTCGGATCCTCCTTGCGTTGAACTCTGGTTCCCAGGATGCTGCCGGCCACGTGTGCCCCCTTGTCGGTCGGAATGGTGGACCCGAACCTAGTCGGCGATTGCTGGCGCGGGCCCAGCCGTGCGAGCCGCGAAGATCTGTGTGACCACGCTGTAGGGCCAGCCGCCGGGAAGCTCGCGCGGCACGGGTGGCAACGGCAGGATCGTCGAGCGCTGATCGCCCTCCTCGACGAAACCGATCTCCTCGCGAGCGGCTTCGCGCACGCCGTCGTCGGTGCCCAACCGTTCGACCTCGCCCGAGAGTTGGCCGTTCACCCGCTGCAACTCGTCGAGTTCGGCTTGTCGCTTGACGAGTTCGTCGCCCTGGTCGAACCAGGTGCCGAGTGGCAGGATGAACACTGCTGCGGCGATCGTGCCGATCACCAGGAGTACGAAGAGGCCACCGAAGAGGGCGAATTTCGGTCGCCGGAAGATCCGCTTCTCGATCGGGATCGGTCGAGTGAAGTCGCCCAGGCGCGATCGTCCGGCGTCAGATGCCGTGGCAGGTTCCTTCGGCCTCGGGATCGAGGTGGTCTTGGAGCGACTCACTGCATCATTGTCGCAGGAGCCGACCACGATTCCGTGGCACGAGCGGTGGACACCTGCCCGCGGCGGCAACGTCGGATGTCGGTGTCGATCTTGTGCTGATTGCGTTACTCATGGTGTCAGACACCGGAGTAACACCTTTGGCGTGACGCCGGTATCTGACACCCGCGACACGCCAGCGTGGGAAGCGCCAGCGACGAGCTGGACGAGGCCGACCTCGATTGTTGCGTTCTGGCTTGCGGTGAGGCCGAGCAATCAGAGCGGCGCGAGCGCGGCCTTGCCGCGGTATTCGGCGGTGTCGCCGAGTTGGGCTTCGATGCGCAGGAGCTGGTTGTACTTGGCGACGCGATCGCTGCGGGCGGGGGCGCCGGTCTTGATCTGGCCGCAGTTGGTGGCGACGGCGAGGTCGGCGATGGTGGCGTCCTCGGTCTCGCCCGAGCGGTGGCTCATCACCGAGGTGTAGCCGTGGCGGGTCGCCAACTCGACGGTGTCGAGGGTTTCGGTGAGCGAGCCGATCTGGTTGACCTTGATCAGGATCGAGTTGGCGACGCGCTGTTCGATGCCCGTCTTCAACCTCGCCGAGTTGGTGACGAACAGGTCGTCGCCGACCAGCTGCACCTTGTCGCCGATCGCCTCGGTCAGTGTGGCCCAACCTTCCCAGTCGTTCTCGTCCATCGCGTCCTCGATCGACACGATCGGGTAGCTGTCGACGAGACGCTTCCAGTAGTCGGTCATCTCCGACGGCGACAACACCTTGCCTTCACCGGTGAGGTGGTAGGCGCCGTCGCGGAAGATCTCGCTGGTGGCGGGGTCGAGTGCGATCGCGATGTCGTCACCGGGCGTGAATCCGGCTTTGGTGATCGCCTCGACGAGCACCTTGATGGCCTCTTCGTTCGAGTCGAGGTTCGGCGCGAAGCCGCCCTCGTCGCCGACGGCGGTCGACAGGCCACGGTCGCGGATGACGCCCTTGAGGACGTGGTACGTCTCGGTGCCCCACCGCAACGCCTCGGAGAAGCTGGGTGCACCGATCGGCATCACCATGAACTCTTGGAGGTCGATCGAGTTGTCGGCGTGGACGCCACCGTTGATCACGTTCATCATCGGCACCGGCAGCACGTGGGCGTTCGGGCCGCCGAGGTAGGTGTAGAGCGGCAGATCGAGCTCGATGGCGGCGGCCTTGGCGATCGCCAGGCTGGTCCCCAAGATGGCGTTCGCGCCGAGGCGCGACTTGTTGTCGGTGCCGTCGAGGTCGAGCATCACACGATCGAGGAACCGCTGTTCAGTGGCATCGAACCCTTCGAGTGCATCGGCGATCTCGTCGTTGACGAAACCGACGGCTTTCAGCACGCCCTTGCCGCCGTAGCGGTCGCCGCCGTCTCGCAATTCGACGGCCTCGTGCTCGCCGGTGGAGGCGCCCGATGGGACGCCGGCGCGACCCAACGCACCGGAATCGAGGAGTACCTCGACCTCGACGGTCGGATTCCCCCGGGAATCCAGGATCTCGCGGCCGGTGATGCTGAGGATCTCGCTCATGTCCCCCAACGTATCGGAGGGCGCGGGTGCTCTCCGAGAGCCGATCCCCCGACCTTCTGTCGCCCACGGCGAACCGTTGCCGAGAAATCGCTCAAGTGGCTCGGGCCGCAGGCCGATGACGACGACATGGAATCGGTGGATCCTCGACTTCGGGGCGCGTTGCCGTCGCACGTGGATCTCGCCGCGCCCGTTGCGCCGATGTCGACCCGGACGATCGTCACCGCCCCGACGCCGGTCACCGCTGCCCCGGCCGCGTCGACCGGACCGATCTGGTCGGCGATCCCGCCGAGGGCGGCGCACTCCGGGGTCAGCATGTGGGTTCCGGCGGCACTGCACCGCATGGCTCCGTGGAGGATCATCGGGGCCTCGGCGTTGACGGCCACCTTTGCGCTGATGGGATGGCAGGTGCAGCGACTCGTCGACGACCAGCCGTGGTCGAACCCGCTGATGTGGATGTCGGTGGGCACCGGTGTCCTGGCCGCGCTGTGCGTGCTCGTCTGGACGTGGAACGCCACCGACAACGCCAAACGTCTCGTCGAACCAGCCGTACGCAACAAGTTGCCCGATCCCAAGTCGGCGGTGCTCACCTGGATCGCCCCGTTCGCGTTCGTCGCTGTCGCAGTCGGCATCGTCGCTGTGCTGGCCGCCCGTACCGCGCTCGACAGCGGCAACGACGTCACCGTGTCCACACAGCCGATTGCCGTGGCCGTCGTCGCGCTGCTGCTCGCCATCCCGATGACATATCGGCCGTTGAACCATCTCGCTGCGGTCGTTCGCCACGTGGGCGGCTACTCCGTCCGCCTCGCCCAATGGATGTGGGTGCCCGTCGTGACAGGGCTGGTCGGCGTCGGTTCGCTCGTGGCGTTGCGCTTCGCCGGCGTGGACGACACCGAGGCGACCAGCTCGATCGCAACGTCCGATGTGCTGGGCTCCACGCCGTTGTGGATCGTTGCCGTGGCGGCCATTGGTCCGTGCATCGTCGTGGTGCTGTTGGCCTGGCGAGCCGGGTCGTCGGTCGAGGAAGCGATCGGAGTCGCCGGAACTCGTCGTCGGCGCGGGCATTCGACGCCCGGTGACGCTCGTGCGGTCGTTGCTTCACCGGTCCAACGACGAGGGATCACCCCTGACCGGATTGATCGGATCAACCTGGTCCCGGGTGCCGAGCTGTTGCGCCTGGTCACGGTGACCGTGCTCGCCGGAGCGGCCCTGCTGAGCGTCGTCGGCGCTGGAATCACCGCCCTGCTCTGGCTCGACTCGCGCGAGACCGGGGTATCTGCGGCCGAGCGCCAACGGACGTGGGACACCCTCGAGGCGTTGGGTGCCGCGTCCAGTGGGGTCACGATTGCATTGCTCGCCGCCGTCAGCATGTGGACGTTCGTGACCGTCCTGAACGTTCGCATGACGTCGGGCCGTCGTCGCAACCCGGTGCTCGCCGCGCTCGCCTGGCCCGCGTCCGCTGCGGCGGTGTGGTGGATCGCCGACCGTGTGATCGTCGACGCCTCGATCGGCAGGGTAATCATCGGCTTCGCTGCGCAAGCGGCCGTGCTGGCCGTGCCGTTCCTCGTTCTCGAACGCAGCGCCGACGCCGTCGGTGCTCGACGTACGCCGCTGCGTATCGCTTACGTGCTGGCCGTGGTGCTGGTGGTGCACGTTCAAGGGCTCGGCGGATTGTCACGGCTCCCCGACTCGGTGGCCGTCACCGAGATCGGACGTCTCGCCGGCTACCTGGCGATCGGTGCGCTGATCCAGTTGTGTTCCACGCTGGAGGTGACCGAGGCGTGTCGTGCGATGTCGCAAGCGTGTCGACACGAGGCCGAGCACCACAACATGCTCGTCGACCAACGCGTGGCGTCGGCTCGCGGCCTGGAATCGGCCGCCGGTCGATGACCTTGCCCGGCGACGCCCATCGAGCGCCGCCGCCGACTCCCGCTTCTCCGACAGCGCCGCCGCCGCCCACGCCGCCCCGCTCAGCGCCGCCGCCACCACCACCACCACCACCACCACCTTCACCGGCTCTGCCATCTGCGCCGTCTCGGCCGGCGCCGGCGCCGCGATCGCCATCGCCAACTCCGGCATCGACCGCACCGGACGTCGCAGCACCACTCGCGCCCGACTCGCTCGGCGGGCACTCGTTCACGCCGCTGCGCTCGGAGCCGCCGCCACGTCTGTTCGCCACCTGGTGGCTGCGGTACCTGCTGGTGCTCTCCCAACTCGTCGGCATCGTCGTGGTGCTACTCCGCGAGTACGCGGTGGCCGGTGGCGCGGACGCACTGTTCGTCGTGATCCCGCATGTGATGGCCGGCGTGATGCTCGTCGGGTGGAGCGCACTCGCCATGCTCGACGCTGCCCGTCTCGTGCCCGCCACCCGCTACCGACGGCCGTCACGAGCGTGGGTCGCAGTGGTGCTCTGGCTCGGCGCCTTCGCTGCGCCCGTCGCCGCGGCGGCGGTGGTCGAACGCGTCGGCGACCGCTTCGCCGACGGTTCCGACGATTTCGCCCCGATCGCGATCGGCACCGGCGCGGTCCTGGTGTGTTTCGTGCTCGTGTGGCTGCCGTTCCGCTATCACGTCCGCCAGGCTCACCGCATCGGCGCCCCCGTGAGCGTCGTCGCGGCCTGGTTCTGGCTCCCCCTGGTCGCCGTCGTCGGGGTGCTCACCGCACTGTCACTGGGTCTGCAGGACAGCCTCGCCGAAGAGGGGTACACCGACCTCGAACGAACGCTGCAGGTCGGCATCCTGTACGGCGTGCCGGCGCTGATGTTCGCACTGACGACGTGGCGGGCGACGACCGTGTTCGACGAGGTCATCGAACTCCGCTGGCTGCGGTGGCGCAACGAATGGGAGCAGACACTCGTTGCGTTCGCAGCGCAGCCGACGCCCGGACCCGAGGCTTCGCCGGTTCTCGGCGGACGCGGCTGACGCAGCGTCGAACGGAGCCGAGTCACCTCACGACGGCC
>JBBQEU010000106.1:0-10664 GCA_038321235.1 Acidimicrobiales bacterium
ACCAGCACCAGAGCAATGCCGTCTTCGATGCGCAGTTTTTGAAAGGCCGGTCGCGCTTCGGCACCACGGCGTTTGTCGACCGGCAGGAGGGCATCCGCCCGGTGCTGCGCCTGATCAAGCACGATCGCCGCCGGATCGCCGCACAGTCTCGGGCTCATCAAGTCGCTCGTCCACGAGGGTCTCACCGCATCGGTCGGCGACCATATGGAACGCCACACGGCTGCACTTGCGGCGTGCTTCAAGAGCGACGACCACCGAGAGGGCGTGGCCTCGTTTCTCGAGCGCCGACCGGCCGAGTTCACCGGTCGATGAGTTCGCACTCGAGCGGTGGGGTACGTTGACGACATGAGCGGCACGATCGACTCGGTGGAGATCACCGATGAGGAGCTCGAAGCCGAGGCGCTGGCGGCGGACCCGAATGTGGCGCTCGACGACGATGCCGAACCGTTCGGTGGTCCACCGGATCGGGGACTCCTGCCCGAGTGGTACATGCCCGTCAACGGGCCGCTTCGCCGGAGTCGGCCGCGTACGGTCGCGGTGGTCGGGATCATCGCATCGCTGCTCGTCGTCAACGGTGCCGGCCTGTGCGTCACCTACGGGGTCCTCGAAATCGCCTGGTGACCGAGTGGTGAAAAGCGTGGCGATGACTGCGCAGCCGTGTCGGGTGCCAGTCTGCCGCGGGAGGCGATCGAACGTGTGTGCGTACCAGCGTCGCGGTCGGTAAGGTCGAGGCGATGGCGATTGCATGTGCCTACTGCAAGGGAGAACACGACACCCCCGCGCAGGTTCGCCAGTGTTGGAACGATGGCGGCCAACAGCAAGTTCCCATGGGCGACGAGCCGATCCCCGAACCACCGATCGCCATCCGCCCCGCACGATCGTCGACTCCGTCAACGCTACCGAGGCGTTCGGTCCCGTCGAAGCCACTCGTGCGCGGTGTTGCGATCGCCGGACCTGGGCCCGATGCGCTCGGGCGCCACCTCGTGATCGATCCGGGTGCACCGATCTCCGAGCCGTGGGTCGGCGCCGACCGGCTCGTGATCGACGCGGCGGTCCTCACATCGCCCTCCCATGCGTTACGGGTGCTGCGCGGCGCCTCCCATGCCGGCGATCGGCTCGTGATCGAGTTGGCGACGCCGTTCGAGCGTGAACCGATGCTCGTCACCGAGGCCGAGCCGTACGAACTCGGACCGACGTTCGCGTTCGACCTCGAGGAGCTGCACCATCTCGTCTGGGCGAACAGTGTCGACGCGCGTGACCCTGACCGCCCATCCTGGCTCGGCCTCGACCGTGCCGTCGCCGCCGGGGTCACGCCGAGCCCGCCCGGCAGCCCGGGTGACATCGCCCTCGCCGACGGCACGGTGGCTTGGCTCGATGGTGGTCCGGTTCGTCACCGCGACCCGATCGACGGTTTGCCGGTCGTCCACGCCGTCGGGATCGAACATGGTTCAGCTGTGGTGCCGACGGCCAACGAGTCGCGTGCCGATCTCGCCGACGATCAACTTGCCGCTGTCTCCCACGAGGGTGGGGGAGCGCGCATCATCGCTCCAGCGGGATCCGGAAAGACGCGCGTGCTCACCGAGCGCGCCCGGCACCTGATCACTGCCTGGAACCTGCCACCGAGTGCGATCAGCCTCGTGGCGTTCAACAAGCGGGCGCAGGAGGAGATGCTCGAACGCACCACCGACCTGCCCGGCCTGCAGGTGCGCACGCTCAATGCCCTGGCGCTCGCGATCGTCAACGGCACGCCACCGTTCGCCCCACAGCCACAGTCGTGGCGCACGATCGACGAGCCCGACGTGCGCCGCATCATCGGTGACCTCGTCGACTTCCCACGCCGTCGCAACAGCGACCCGATCGGACCGTGGATCGAGGCGCTCACGGTGATCCGTCTCGGGCTTGTCGAGCCCGAGGAGGTCGAGGGCCGCTACGACGGCGATGTCGACGGGCTCGCCGTCGCGTGGCCCGGCTACCGCAAGACACTCGAGCGCCGAGGCGCAGTCGACTTCGACGATCAGATCTACCGGGCGCTGCTCGTGCTGCTGCGCGACCCGACCGCGCGGCGCACGGCCCAGCGCGCGTGTCGGATCATGCTGGTCGACGAGTTCCAAGACCTCACGCCCGCCCACCTGCTCTTGATCCGTCTGCTCGCAGCGCCGGGCAGTGCGGTGTTCGGCGTCGGCGACGACGACCAGACCATCTACGGCTACAACGGGGCCGACCCGGCCTGGTTGATCGACTTCGCCGAGCTGTTCCCCGGCTCCGGCGAGCATCCACTCGAAGTGAACTACCGATGCCCGGCCGGGGTGGTCGACGTCGTCGACCGGCTGCTGCGCCACAACCAACGGCGGGTGTCGAAGACCATTCGGTCGGCGTCGACCGACACCAGTGGATGGTCGGTCGACGCGAGCGTCGATGCAGTAGGCGCTTCTCGAAGCGCAGTCGAGCAGGCGTTGTCGACCGGTGCTGCACCGTCCGACATCGCCGTGCTCACGCGGGTGAACGCCCTGCTCGCCCCGGTGCAAGTGGCGTTGGTGGTTGCTGGCATCCCGATCGCCGGTGGGGTCGGGCTCGAATTCGCCGACCGCACTGCCGTGCGTACGGTGCTTGCCTGGCTGCGGCTCGCCAACGCCGGCCGGGGTGGCTCCTTGGCTCCCGACGACATCCGCGAGGCGTTGCGGCGGCCGTCGCGCTCGTTCCACCCTCGGATCACCGACTGGGTGAGTGAGCAGTCATCGGTCGTCGACCTCAACAAGCTCGCCGGACGCCTCACCAACGAGCGCGACGCCGAACGGGTGATCGACTTCGCGGCCGACGTGCAGACATTGCAGAAGCTCGTCGCCTCGGGCGCCACCACGTCAGACCTGCTGTTGACGCTGATCGACGAGATCGGTCTGGCCGGCTCGGTCGCCTCGCTCGACGCCAATCGGCGCGGCATGAACCGGTCGGCCCAGGGTGACGACCTCACCGCAGTCATCCATCTCGCTGCGCTGCACGACGATCCCACCACGTTCGAACGGTGGATGCGCACCCAGCTCGCGACGAAGCGGGCGCCGGGCGGCGTGTTGCTGTCCACCGTGCATCGGGTCAAGGGGCAGGAATGGCCGCACGTGGTCGTCCACCTGGCCGACGCCGAGCAGTATCCGCACCGTCTGGCCGACGACGTCGAGGAGGAACGGCGCCTCTTCCACGTGGCGATCACCAGGGCGAGTGCCCATGCCACGATCGTCACCGGTGCCCGCCCGAGTCCGTTCGTAGCCGAACTGACCACAGAACCATCCAACGCGCGTGTCGTGTCGTCGCATCGTCCCGAACCGGTGGCCAGTCGTGCCCGCAGTTCGTCTGCGACCACAGGCGAGCCAGGTGCCGATCTCGACGATGCCGGACAGCAGCGGTTCGCAGCGCTGCGTGATCTGCGCAACGAACTCCGTGACGGCAAGCCCGCCTACGTCGTGTTCGACAACAAGACTTTGGTTGCGATCGCCCGCCAGGCACCCACCACACTGAGCGACCTCGGCCGCATCTCAGGCGTCGGCCCGGCCAAGCTCGAACGCTACGGCGACGCCGTCATCGCGCTCATGGAACGCCTCCACTGAACCGAGGTTGCCGCGAGAGAGCCCGGTCGCGATGGCGGTACGGTGAACTCGTGAGTGCTGTGCCGACCCCGTATCTCGAGATGTCGAGACCGGCGTGGCGCGGCAGGATGCACTCGTGGGCGTTCTTTGCGTCGATTCCCGCCGGAATCGCACTGATCGTGATCGCGAGCGGCGCTGCCGCCGTCGTCGGCGCCGCGATCTACTCCGCCACCTTGCTGCTGCTGTTCGGCACCTCGGCGGCGTACCACCGACTCGCGCAATCGGCCCGGGCTCGGTCGATCATGCAACGGCTCGACCACTCGATGATCTATCTTCTCATCGCCGGCACCTACGTTCCGGTGTGCCTGGTGGCGTTGCCGCCGGCGTGGGGTATCCCGATGCTGGTCATCGTCGGCACCCTCGCCGCGCTCGGCATGGTGCTGAAACTGGCGTTCTTCCACGGCGCCCGCTATGTGTCGTACTCGTTGTACATCGTGATGGGATGGGTGGCAATCGTGGCCACACCGGTGCTCGTCGACAGCCTCACGGGTGTGCAGCTGGGGCTGATCGTGGCGGGTGGTGTCGCGTACACGATCGGGTTCCCCGTGCTGATGGTCCGACGTCCGAACCCATGGCCGAGCACCTTCGGCTACCACGAAGTGTGGCATCTACTGACCGTGATCGCCGCAGCACTGCACTTCGCCGCGGTCGCCGATGTCCTCGCCTAGGTCGCAGCGGGTTGGTTGTGTTCGACCGGTTCGTGGTCGTCGATTGGAGTGCCAACTCGACGCCCAAACTCGGCCGCGACTCGATCTGGATCGCGGTGCGAGATCAGCCCGGTGAGGTCTCGATCACGAACCTCTCGACGCGTGCTGCCGCTGAGGAGTTCCTCGTCGGGCTGTTCGACAGTGATCGGGCATCGACGACGCTGGTCGGCGTCGATTTCTCGCTCGGCTACCCGAGCGGTACCGCGACAGCGCTCGGTTTGGCCGGCACACCGTGGTCGGCGATGTGGACGTTGCTCGCCGACCGCATCGCCGACGACGACCGCAACGGCAACAATCGATTCGTCGTAGCAGGCGACCTCAACCAGCGTCTCACGGGTGGTGCCGCACCATTCTGGGGGTGTCCACCGCGAGCAGCATCCGATCACTTGACGACCACCAAGCCGTCCATCACGGGATCGCTCTCCTCGTTCCGAGCCGTCGAGAACGAGCTGAGAGCGCAAGGACATCGCCCGTTCTCGTCGTGGCAACTCCTCGGTGCCGGAGCCGTCGGCAGCCAGAGCCTGCTCGGGATCCCGAGGCTGCATGGTCTCTGTCAGCGATTTCGGGATCGCATCGAGGTGTGGCCCTTCACGACCGGGTTCCGATCACCGCAGCTCGACGCCGGTTCCATCGTCGTCGCCGAGGTGTGGCCATCGATGCTGGACATCGGCGAGGCAGGCGACCGTGTTCGCGACGCTGCGCAGGTCAGCGCGACGGCACGATGGATGGCCGACACCGACGCTACCGACGGGTTCGAGGCGCTGTTCTCGCTGGAGATGTCGCCCGAGGTTGCCGCTGCTGCGGTCGCCGAGGAGGGCTGGGTGCTCGGGGCGGTCCCCTGATGGCGACCGTCGAGCTCGATCACGTCACCGTTCGCACCGGAAGCACGAAGCGGCTGAACGATGTCACGTTGTCGATCGCCGACGGCGCGTTCGTCGGCATCGTCGGAGCGTCCGGGAGCGGTAAGACGTCGTTGCTGCGAGCGATCGCAGGGCTCGACCCGGTCGAGCAGGGCATCGTCCGCCTCGACGGACGCGACGTCACCACCGCCACACCCGGCGACAGGGATGTGGGCATGGTGTTCCAGTCTCCGGCACTCTTCGGTCATCTGTCGGCGCGGCGCAACGTGTCGTTCCCGCTCGACATCCGGCGCCTCGATTCGCTGGAGATCCGACAGCGCGTCGACGCCGAGATGCGGGCGATGCACATCGAGGCGTTGATGGACCGGGAACCCTCGACGCTGTCGGCGGGGGAACAGCAGATGGTGCAGATCGCACGAGCGCTGGTGCGAGTGCCAACCGTGTTGTTGCTCGACGAGCCGTTCGCATCGCTCGACGATCAGCTTCGATCACGGATGCGGGCGGACATCAAGATGCTGCAGTCCGGGTACGGGGTCACCACATTGATGGCGACGAACGACAGCTCCGACATCGAGTCGCTCACTGCGATGATCGCCGTGCTCGACGGTGGCCAACTCGTCCAAATCGGCGAGACCCCAGCCGTGCGTCGATCGCCGGTGAACCTGCTCGCAGCCATCGCCACCGGTCCACTGTCCCTGATCGACATGACAGTGGTCGCTGAGCAGCGTGGATCCTGGCTGGTGCGTGAAGACCCCGCTGGGGGGGAGTTCGTTCGGATCCGCTCGTGGGCCCCTGGCCTTGCCCGCTACTCCGGCACGACGGTGACGGTGGGCGTGCGTCCTGAGGACATCGACATAACCGAGACGGGAACGATCCCGGCGATCATCGATCGGACAGCTCAGTTCGGTCCGGCGGGCATGTCGTGCGTTGTGGCCGGTGTCCGCATCGACATGGCCGCTGCGATGGATCGGCGCATGGCGGTCGGGAATCCCGTTCGACTGAACCTGCGACACCATGTCGTCTTCGATCGTGGCGACGAACGCCGGATCGAGTGACGTGACCTGAGACCAGCGACGCTCCCCCGGGGCGTCAGTCGTCGGTCACGGTCCAGGTGCCGTTGGATCGCAGGAGCGAATGGAGGTCGCCGGGACCCTTTCGTTCGCTTGCGGCCATCACCTGATCGGCGACGGCGTGCGAGTACTCGGGTCGCTGGACGTCTCGGAGCACCCCGAATGGCGTGGGTGAGTGGTCGTCGTGGCTCAATCGGGCGAGCGCGAACGCCAGCGACGGATCCTGGCGGTGGGCGTCGTGGATCAGGATCTCATCGGCGGGCACGTCGGCACGTTCGACGAGGCGGAGCTGGCCATCGATCCCCATCGCAACGGCGCGTTGCTGGTCGGCGCCGAACGTGATCGGCTCGCCGTGCACCAGATTGATCATCATCTCGTCGCGAGCCTGCTTCTTGGTGATGTCGTCGAACTGGCCGTCGTTGAAGACGTTGCAGTTCTGGTAGATCTCCACGAAGGAGGCACCGTGATGGGCGTGAGCGGCGCGGAACGTGTCGATCATGTGCTTGCGATCGAGGTCGTGGGTGCGAGCCACGAAGCTGGCCTCGGCGCCGAGCGCCACCGCCAACGGGTTGAACGGCGGATCGATCGAGCCCATCGGGGTCGACTTGGTGACCTTGCCCACCGGTGACGTCGGTGAGAACTGGCCCTTGGTGAGGCCGTAGATCCGGTTGTTGAACAACAAGATGTTGAGGTTCACGTTGCGGCGCAGCGCGTGGATCAGGTGGTTGCCACCGATCGACAGGCCATCACCGTCGCCGGTGATCACCCACACGTCGAGATCGGGCCGGGCGACGGCGACCCCGGTGGCGATCGCAGGCGCACGGCCGTGGATCGAGTGCATGCCATAGGTGTTCATGTAGTGCGGGAACCGGCTCGAGCAGCCGATGCCCGAGATGAACACGGTGTTCTCGGGGGCGATGCCGAGTTCGGGCATCAACGTCTGCACGGCGAGGAGGATGCCGTAGTCGCCGCAGCCGGGACACCAGCGGACCTCCTGGTCGCTCGTCCAGTCCTTCTTCGTGGTGACGGCGACCTGGGCGGTGCTCATGACGTTGCTCCGTTCGAGTTGTCGTTCGTGCTGGTGAGCGAGGCCAGCGCCTCGTCGATGGCGGCTTCGATCTCGCGTGACTTGAACGGCATGCCCTGCACCTTGCTGAGGCATCGGGCGTCGACCAGGTACTTGCCCCGGATCAGTTGGGTGAGCTGGCCCATGTTCAATTCGGGCACGATCACCCGCTGGAATCGTTTCAGGATGTCGCCGAGATCTGGCGGCAGCGGGTTGAGGTGCATGATGTGCGCCGACGCGACCTTCTTGCCGGCGCGACGACTGCGCTGCACTGCGGCGTCGATCGCCGCCCACGTCGAACCCCAACCGAGGATCAGTACATCGGCATCAGGGTCGCCGTTGATCTCGGTCGGTGGGATGTCGGCGGCGATCGCGGCGATCTTCGCGGCGCGCAGGTGCACCATGTGTTCGTGGTTCGCAGGCGTGTAGTCGATGTTGCCGGTGCCGTCGGCCTTCTCGAGTCCACCGACGCGGTGCATCAGGCCGGGTGTGCCGGGGATCGCCCACGGTCGGGCGAGCGTGGTCTCGTCACGCAGGTACGGCCAGAACACGTCGTTGCCCTCGTCGTCGACGTGGTTCGGCTCGGTGGTGAACGGCACCGAGATGTCGGGGAGCGAGTCGATCGACGGCAGGTTCCACGGTTCCGAGCCGTTGGCGAGGTAGCCGTCGGACAGCAGGATCACTGGGGTGCGGTACTTGAGTGCGATCCTGATCGCCTCGATCGCTGCGTGGAAGCACTGTGCCGGGGTGTAGGCAGCGACCACGGGGAGCGGCGCCTCGCCGTGGCGGCCGTAGAGCGCAATGTTGAGGTCGGACGCCTCGGTCTTGGTCGGCAGCCCGGTCGACGGCCCGCCACGCTGGATGTCGACCAGCAACAGGGGGAGCTCGATCGAGACGGCGAGCGACGTGGTCTCGCTCTTGAGTGCAACACCGGGACCGCTCGTGGTGGTCACGCCGAGATGGCCGGCGAACGCAGCGCCGAGAGCCATGCCGATGGCGGCGATCTCGTCTTCGGCCTGCACGGTGCGGATACCGAAGTGCTTGTGCTTGGAGAGTTCGTGGAGGATGTCGGACGCGGGAGTGATCGGGTACGAGCCGAGCGTGATCGGCAGCTTGGCGAGCTGACCGGCGGCGACGATGCCCCAGGCGAGGGCGGTGTTGCCCGTGATGCTGGTGTACTCGCCAGCGGGCAGCCGAGCCGGCTTGACTTCGTAGCGGTGGCCGACGGCCTCGGTCGTTTCGCCGAAGTTGAACCCGGCGAGGAACGACGCCTTGTTCGCCGCTTCGACCAGTTCGTTGCCACCGAACTTCTCGGTGATCCAGTCGAGCGTCGGGTCGATGGGCCGGGTGTACATGAACGACACGAGACCGAGCGCGAAGAAGTTCTTCGAACGCTCGGCGTCGCGAGGCTTCACGCCGAGGGGAGCGCAGATCTCCTTGGTGAGGCTGGTCATCGGCACCCGCAGCACGCGGTAGTTCGAGAGGGTGTCGTCGTCGAGCGGATTGGCCTTGTAGCCAGCCTTTTCGAGGTTGCGTTCCTCGAAGGCGTCCTCGTTGACGATGACGGTCCCGCCGGGCTCCAGTCGTTGCAGGTCGGCCATCAACGCCGCCGGGTTCATCGCCACGAGCACGTTGGGTTCGTCGCCGGGCGTCGTGATCTTGTGGTCGGCGATGTTGACCTGGAACGCCGACACGCCGTTGACGGTGCCGGCCGGGGCACGGATCTCGGCAGGGAAGTCGGGCAGTGTCGAGAGGTCGTTGCCGAACGATGCACTGACCGAGGTGAAGCGGTCGCCGGTGAGCTGCATCCCGTCGCCCGAGTCGCCCGCAAAGCGGATGATCAGATGGTCGAGGACGTGGTCGTCATCGGCTGCTGGCCGGTCGAACGTGTCCGTCATGTTGTCTCCCCCGGGAGGTTCAGCGCCCCGGCTCCGTTGCCGGGCCTACGAAGGAACACCGTAGTGGCCGGACCTGTTCGCAAGCGGGACGGCGCAATGAAAGTGACCATCGTCCCGGGATTACATCAGGGGTCAGACCCGCGATGTAATCCGTCGGTTGTTACATCGCGGGTCTGACCCCTGATGTAATCGTCCGCGTAGAGTCGGGTGGATGGGACGCTGGTCGGTTGCGCTGAGCTTGGTGGCTTCGTTGGCGCTGCTCGCGTGTAACGGGTCGGACGGCATCGACGTCGACGACGAGCAGCCACCGACGATCGGGGGGATCAATGGCCCGGCCGTGGTCGATCCGTCGTTCGATCCGTTCGCCACCGATCCGGCAGCGCCGACCGACACCGACGGCGGATAGGGTCTGGCGCTCACATGGCGTCGCTTCGATTCAGCTTCGGCACCATGGGCTCCGGCAAGAGCACCGTGGCGCTGCAGATCCATCACAACCTGTCCAGCCGAGAGCTCTACGGGCTGCTGTTGACCACGCTCGACCGTGAGGGGCGCCAGGTCACGAGCCGACTCGGCGTGGCCGCCCCGGCGATCGAGGTGTCGTCCGAACTCGACCTCCACGCTCTTGCGGTGAGCTACTGGCCGATCCATTACATGATCTGCGACGAGGTCCAGTTCTACACGCCCGCACAATGCGATCAGCTCGCTCGGGTTGTCGACGAGCTCGACATCGACGTGTACGCATTCGGGCTGCTCACTGATTTCCGGGGGCGTCTCTTCGAGGGCACGGCGCGGATGTTGGAGATCGCCGACGAGCACACGCCGCTCCAGGTCGAGGCTCGCTGTTGGTGTGGCGCCCGAGCTACCCACAACGCCCGTGTCGTCAACGGCGACGTCGTGTACGAGGGCGACACGGTGATGGTCGGCGACACCAATCCTCACGAGGCGCCGCTGTTCGGCGACTCGGTGAGATACGAACTGCTGTGCCGAATGCACTTCCGCTGCGGCGACCTCGGCTCCTGAGCCGGACCCCGGCAACGAGTCCGCCGATCGGTCGGAGTTCGCCGACCGGTGCTCGGCTCCACGATCGCCGGCTTGGGTTTCGGGCTTCTGGCCGACCGGGGTCGGCATCACGTTTGCGATCCGGCAGGGGGCATGGTGCTGTTGATCGCGACGATGATGGTGCCCGCCTGGTTCGGTTCGTACCTGGCGGCGATCCTGGCGCTGATCGTGATCCCGGCTGCTGAGTTGCTGTTCTCGCTCGGCCCCGATCAGCGCCGTCGAACTATGATGACCAGTAGGATGACCACATGACCAGGCAGATGACCGCTACGGAAGTGAAGGCGAAGATCCTGTCGCTGCTCGACGAGGTCGCCGACGGTGAACACATCGAGATCACCAAGCACGGCCGCACGGTGGCGCGATTGGTGC
>JBBQEU010000107.1:0-10646 GCA_038321235.1 Acidimicrobiales bacterium
GAACAACTGTTCGAAGAAATTGGTCGGATGGGTTGACAATGCCACGTCGGCGCTGCTTCACTGTCGAACAGCCGAACGAACGAACACATGTTTTTTGATCGGCTCCATACCGAACACCGGGCAGAACACCATCACCCGCACGAACCGCCCGCATGAACCGCCCGCACCAACCGCCCACGGAGTTTGCGATGACCGCCACCTTGCACCCCAACCGATCAGCCGACCGGGTCGCCCCCCGCCCGGTCGACTATGCGATCCGTCGGACCCTCGCCGCATTCCTCGCGGTCGTGGTGATCGCGATCACCGTCATCGCCACGTCGGCGATGATCGGTGCACTCGGCGATGTCGGAGGCCGACCTGCCGCGGCCTCCGACATCACCTCGGCGGCGGTCGGAGCGCCGATCGTGCGGGTCCACGTCGCCCAGCCGGGTGACACGCTGTGGTCGATCGCCGATCGCTATCGCGGCGAGGTCGGCCAGAACCGGTTCGTCGATGCGCTCGTCGACGTCAATGGTGGCACCGCCATCCAGGTCGGTCAGGCGGTGCGGTTGCCCTGAGCTCGTGCGCCATTGCCGAGTCCACCTGCCGTGGCTCGGCAATGGCCACGCAATCGCCACGCAGTAGCCTGCGGGCGTGTTCTGTCCAGTTTGCCGTGCCGATGACACCAAGGTCGTCGACTCGCGTGTCGCAGAGGAGGGCACGGCGATTCGCCGGCGCCGTGAATGCCTTGCCTGCGCGCAGCGATTCACCACGTTCGAGCGCGTCGACCACGCACCCCTCTCGGTGGTGAAGTCGCACGGTGGCTGCGAACCATTCGATCGAAAGAAGCTGATCGGAGGGCTTCGTGCCGCCACGAAAGGCCGTAACGTCGACGACGAGCGTCTCGAGGCGATCGTCACCGTCGTCGAAGATTCGATGCGGCTGCTCGGCTCGACGGTGACCAGCGCCAATGTCGGCCTCGCCGTGCTCGACCAGCTCCGTATCGTCGATGAGGTCGCCTACCTTCGCTTTGCCAGCGTCTACAAGGACTTCGATGCGGCAGCGGACTTCCATCGAGAGTTGGCGCTGCTCGAGAAGTCAGCCTCGACGCCGTAGCCAGCGGGCGTACACGAACGACTCGTCGTCGATCGCCAGCTGTGCCAACTCGAAACGATGTGTGTGCGCCGGAGCACCGGTTGCCAGGCGCGGGCCAGAGCCACCGAACGTTGCCGGCGAGGTCGTGACATTGATCTCATCGATCAGGTCGGCATCGAACATGGCGCCGTTCAGCCTCGCTCCGCCTTCGACCTGCACGTAGTCCGCGCGCCCCGTCAAGGCGGGCAGTCGTGCGATCGTCGCAGCGAGATCAATGTGCTCGTGCCCGGCCCGGATGACGTCGATGTCGGCGGGGACGTCGGGTGCGCCCGTCTCGCTCGTGATCACGAAGCCGGCCCCGCTGATGAAGATCTCACTGTCGAAGTCGAGGTGTCCGCTCCGTGTGACCACGCCGATGCGTTGACCCTGCTTGTGCGGAGCGCCGTACCCTTCCTCGCGGACGGTTCCGGCACCCACCACGATCACGTCGGCAAGCAGACGGAGTCTGGCGAGCACTGCCGTGTCGGTGGGGCTCGACAGCTTCGCCGACGTGCCGTCGACCGCGATCGATCCATCGATCGAGGCCACCATGCACACTCCCACCCAGGGCCCGTCGGGTCGGGACCCGAGCGGTGCGCCGTAGGAGGCGTCCACGGTGACGTCGTCGGCGGGCTCGGGAAGCAGTCGGCGCATCGAACCATCATGGCCGCCCGTGTTGCGCTGTGCAGCGTCGTCTGCCGGACGGTCGGCTGCGTCGAGCGTCTGTGGGGTCTGCGACGATGCACTCATGACTTCGCCTCCACCGGTCCGTACTGCGTTCCGCACCTGTCCTCTGTGTGAGGCGAGCTGCGGTCTCGAGATCTCACTGCGCTCCGACGGCGATGGCGGCGAGGAGGTCCAGCGGATCCGGGGAGACCGACTCGACGTGTTCTCCAAGGGCTACATCTGCCCGAAGGGTTCCACGCTCAAGCAGCTGCACGAGGATCCGGACCGTCTGAGGACGCCGATGGTGAAGCGCAACGGCGAACACGTCGCGGTCAGTTGGCGCGAGGCGTGGGAGGTGGTCGCTGCCGGTCTGGGCGAGGTGATCGAGCGCACCGGGCGTGAGTCGCTCGCTGCGTACGTCGGCAACCCGACCGCACACAGCCTGTCGGCGATGATGTTCTCGCGGGTGTTGCTCACCGGGTTGGGCACGCGACACCGGTTCAGTGCCTCGACCGTCGATCAGATGCCACGCCACGTGGCATCGGGCCACGTGTTCGGATCGCCGGTGGCGATCCCGGTTCCCGACCTGGATCGGACCGATCACCTCCTGATCCTCGGAGCGAACCCGTATGCCTCGAACGGCAGTGTCTGCACCGCACCGGACTTCCCCGGGCGGATCGAGGCGATCCAGGAGCGTGGCGGCAAGGTGGTCGTCGTCGACCCACGCCTGTCGCGTACGGCCGAGCAGGCCGATCAGTGGGTCTCCATCCGGCCGGGCACCGACGCCGTGCTGCTGGCGGCGATCGCCAACACGATGGTCGCGGAGGGCCTGGCGGACCCCGGCGGACACATCTCCGAGCACCTCGCTGGCCTCGACGAGATCACGGCGGCGCTCGAGCCGTTCACGCCCGAGTTCGCCGCGCCCGTGACCGGCGTCGACACAGAGACGATCCGGACGATGGCGCGCGAGCTTGCGGCCGCTCCGTCCGCGGCCGTGTACGGGCGGATCGGGACCACGACCACCGAGTTCGGCTCGACGGCATCGTGGCTCATCGACGTGGTCAACATCCTGAGCGGCAACCTCGACCGGCCGGGCGGGGCCATGTTCCCCACGCCTGTCGCGGGCGGTGGCACGACGCGTGGCAAGCCGGGCTCGGGACGTGGCTTCAGCGTCGGTCGGGGCCACTCGCGAGTGAGCGGTCATCCCGAGGTGATGGGGGAGTACCCGGTCGGCGTGCTGGCCGAGGAGATCGAGACGCCGGGCGACGGACAGATCCGGGCGCTCGTGACGCTGGCCGGCAACCCGGTGCTGTCGACGCCGAACAGCGAGCGGTTGGCGAAGGCGCTCGATCAGCTCGATTTCATGGTGAGCATCGACCTGTACCTGAACGAGACGACTCGCCACGCCGACGTGATCCTGCCGCCGCCGTCGCAGCTCCAGCGGGGCCACTACGACTTGTTGCTGTTGCAGTTCGCAGTGCGCAACGTGGCGAACTACTCGCCACCGGTGCTGCCGCGCGACGGCGGCCAGCCCGACGAGTGGGAGATCATCTCCAAGCTCACGGCGATCGCTCAGGGCCTTGGGGTCGACGCGGACCCGTCGGTTGCCGACGACATGGCGATCGAGGGGCTGGTGCGTAGCGGCGTCAAGGACGAGTACTCGCCCGTTGGTGGCCGCGACGCCGACGAACTCCTCGCGGAGTTGAACGAATCGGGCCGCCGCGGTCCTGAACGGATGCTCGACTTCATGCTGCGCACGGGACCGTTCGGCGACGGCTTCGGCGCCGATCCCGAGGGCACGTCGCTGGACGATCTGATCGAGCATCCTCACGGTCGCGACTTCGGGCCGCTGGTGGAGCGGATCCCGGAGGTGTTGCGGACGCCGAGTGGCCGGATCGAACTGGCTCCGCTGCCCCTGGTGACCGACCTCGACCGCTTGCGTTCGAGCGCCGAAGAGATGGCCACGCGAGGGCTCGTGCTCGTCGGCCGCCGTCACCTGCGCAGCAACAACTCGTGGATGCACAATGTGAAGGTGCTGGTGAAGGGTAAGCCTCGCTGCACGCTGCAGGTGCATCCCGACGATGCTGCGTCGCTCGGGTTGGTCGATGGCGGTTCCGCTCGTGTGACGTCCCGGGTGGGCTCGGTACTCGCGCCGGTCGAGGTGACCGAGGGAATCCGACCCGGCGTGGTCAGCCTGCCCCACGGTTGGGGGCACGACCTGCCCGGCGCACGACTGCGGGTCGCGGCCGAACATGCCGGCGTGAACTCCAACACCTTGTCCGACGACGCAGCGCTCGACCCGCTGTCGGGCACCTCGGTACTCAACGGCATCCCGGTCACCGTCGGTCCCGCCAGCTGATTTGACCCGCGACTGCCAGATGTGAACATGTGGACAACACGGAGTTGTTCACCTCCTATCCACACCCCGTACACCGAAATTCACATGGTTGTCCCTCTTCCTCCCCACAGGGTGATGTTCGTACAGTTCTCAACCAGTGCCGACTGCGGTGCGATGCACGGACAAGAAGGTGGGTGCCGACCTCTCGAAGAGAGGTCAAGGGCGGTGTCTGCTTGGGGAGCTCCCTCGACCTGTGTGTCGCACCCAGTCGGTGATTCGCGTGGCGCTGGTAGCGCACCGGTTGGGCGGTGGCGACATGGCTGTAGTTTGGAGGTCTCTCGACCCTCGGAGGTTCGCAATTGTCGCTCGCACCGGACCGCATCGCTGACGGCACCATCGGGCTGGGGCGCCTGTTCACCTCCGCCGGCGTCGACCCGTACGACGAAATCGTCTGGGAAGGGCGCGACGCCCGCATCACCAATTGGGTCGACGGGTCTGTTGCCTTCGAGCAGCTCGGTGTCGAGTTCCCCACCACGTGGTCGTTGAATGCCACCAACATCGTCAGTCAGAAGTACTTCCGTGGCACGCTCGGTACTCCCGAGCGCGAATGGTCGTTGAAGCAGGTCGTCGATCGGATCGTCGACACGATTGCCGACTGGGGCATCACCGACGGCTACTTCGACGGCGACGAGGCCGAGGCGTTCCGTGCCGAACTGAAGTACATCATGGTCACCCAGCGAGCGGCGTTCAACAGCCCGGTCTGGTTCAACATCGGGGTGAGCGGCGTGCCGCAGCAGGCCAGTGCGTGTTTCATCCTGGCGGTCGACGACGAGATGCCTTCGATCCTCAACTGGTACCGCGAGGAGGGCCTGATCTTCAAGGGAGGCTCGGGCGCGGGGGTCAACCTGTCGAGGATCCGGTCGTCCTTCGAACTGCTCGAAGGCGGCGGCACCGCGTCGGGGCCGGTGAGTTTCATGCGCGGCGCCGACGCGTCGGCGGGCACGATCAAGTCGGGCGGTAAGACCCGGCGGGCGGCCAAGATGGTGATCCTCGACGCCGACCATCCCGACGTCGAGCAGTTCGTGTGGGCCAAGGCGATCGAGGAACGCAAGGCGCGCGTGCTCGCCGATGCCGGCTTCGACATGGGCCTCGACGGCACCGATTCGTTCTCGGTGCAGTACCAGAACGCCAACAATTCGGTGCGGGTCACCGACGAATTCATGCAGGCGGTCGTCGACGACGCCGACTGGAACCTCACCGCCGTCACCACCGGCGAGGTGCTACGCACCGTGAAGGCCCGCACACTGTGGCGAGAGATCGCCGAGGCCGCATGGGAGTGCGCCGATCCAGGCCTCCAGTTCGACACCACGATCAATCGCTGGCACACCGCCCCCGACCACGGTCGCATCACGGCCAGTAATCCATGCTTCACCGGCGACGCATTGGTGCACACCGACAAGGGCCTGATTCGATTCGACGAGTTGTTTGCCAGGGCGAACATCGGCGAGGAGTTCCGAGTGTGGACGCACGACATCACGAACCCCGACGCTCCAGCCGACGCGATGCACCTCACGACGCCCGAAGCGTTCATGATCACGGGGAAGAACCCGGTCCGGAGGTTGCGGTTCAGCAATGGGATGGAGCTGCGATGCACGCCGTCGCATCGCATCTTCACGCTCAACCGCGGGTACGTCGAGGCGCAAGCGCTCACACACGAGGACCGCGTTCGATCGTTGGACATGGCGGCACCGGCAGCCGGCGCCGACTGGGCGATCCCGGTACAGACCGACTGGGAGCACTATCGGTCCAAGGGTGATCGCGATCTTCCGCTTCGGCTCCCTGAAGTTTGGAACGACACCTTTGCCCACTACGTCGGTTGGCTCGTGGGCGACGGGTCCACATCTGGTACCTCGACGGTGACGATCTACGGCTCGGCTGATGACCGCGCCGAAATCCTGCCCGCTCATCAGGAGTTGCTGGAAGACATCAACGACGGACGACCGATCAAGCTGAGCGATCAGGCCAACGGCATCGTTCAGCTCCGTCTCACCCGCCGCCCGCTCAAGAAGTTCATCGAGGCGCTCGGCGTGGCGTCGGTGACCGGCGAGTCCAAAACAGTTCCGTGGGCGATCGAGCAGGCGCCAGCGGACATCGTTGCGGCGTTCCTACGGGGCCTCTTCGATGCCGATGGATGCGCTGTCCACAATCCCGAGAAGGGCTCCTATGTCGGGCTCGGTTCGATCTCGGTCGATCTGCTGCGTGGGACACAGCGGCTGCTCTCGACGTTCGGGATCACGTCACGCATGTACAACGTTCGCCGGCCCGGCGCCTCACAATTTTCGTACGAACGCAAGGACGGTTCCGTCGCGAACTACCAGTCGAAGGCGTCGTACGACCTTCGGATCACGGGCCGCAGCATGCACCGATTCGCCGCTGTGATCGGGTTCTCGTTGTCACGGAAGTCGGACACCTTGCGCGGTGCGATCGTCGGCCACGAGGTCTACGACGTCGACACCGCGATCCGCCTCGTCGATCGATCGGATGAGGGCATCGAACTCACGTACAACCTCTCCGAACCTCGGAACCATTCCTACGTCGTCAACGGAGTCGTGGTCCGCAACTGCAGCGAATATTTTCACGTCGACAACTCGGCGTGCAATCTCGCCTCGATCAATCTGCTGAAGTACCTGCAGGACGACGGTGGGTTCGATGTGGGTGCGTTCACGCACACCGTCGACACCGTGTTCACCGCTCAGGAGATCCTGGTGGGGCGCGCCGACTATCCGACGGAGAAGATCGGTGACACCACACGGGCTCTGCGCCAGTTGGGTCTCGGCTACGCCAACCTCGGTGCGCTGCTGATGGCGCTCGGCCTGCCCTACGACTCCGACGAGGGCCGAGCGTGGGCGGCGGCGATCACGTCGTTGATGACCGGGTCCGCGTACGCCGCCAGCGCCCGCACCGCTGCCCGGGTCGGGCCGTTCGATGGTTACGAACGCGAAGCCGACGCAATGATGGGCGTGCTCGAGATGCACCGCGCCGCCAACGACACACTTGGTCAAATCGACGCCGTACCCGACGATCTCGTCGACGCTGCGGCCGACGCCTGGGATCGCGCGCTCGCCGACGCCAGCGTCCACGGGGTGCGCAACAGCCAATCCACCGTTCTGGCTCCGACCGGCACGATCGGATTGGCCATGGACTGCGACACCACCGGTATTGAACCTGATCTGGCGCTGGTGAAGACCAAGAAGCTGGTCGGCGGCGGCACGATGTCGATCGTCAACCAGACGATCCCGAGGGCACTCCGCCGCCTCGGCTACACCTCCCAGCAGGTCGACGAGATCGTGGCCTACATCGACGACAACATGTCGGTGATCGGTGCGCCGCATCTGGCCGCCGAGCATCTCCCCGTGTTCGCCTGCTCGATGGGCGACAACACGATCCACTACGAGGGCCACATTCGCATGATGGGCGCCGTCCAACCGTTCCTGAGCGGTGGAATATCGAAAACTGCCAACATGCCCGAGGACGCGACCGTCGAGGACATCGAAGGGCTGCACATGCTGGCGTGGGAGCTCGGGTTGAAGTCGGTGGCGATCTACCGCGACAACTGCAAGCTCGGCCAGCCGCTGTCGTCCACCAAGACTCGGGCCAGCGAGCCCGCAGCCGTTGCAGCCGCTCTCTCGGCGCCGACTGCGGTCGAAGCAGTCGTGCAACAGGTGATCGAACGGATCGTGCATCACCCGGTCCGTCAGAAGATGCCGCGCACCCGCCGAGGTCGCACGTTCGAGTTCCGTGTCGCCGACTGCAAGGGCTTCGCCACGATCGGCGAGTACGACAGTGGCCAGCCCGGCGAGATCTTCCTGACCGTGTCGAAGCAGGGTTCCACGATGGCCGGCGTGATGGACGCGTTCGCCAAGTCGGTGAGCTACGGCCTGCAGTACGGCGTGCCGCTCCGGGCGTTCGTCGAGGCGTTCACCAACATGCGGTTCGAGCCGGCCGGGCTGACCGACGACCCCGACATCCGTTTCGCCTCGTCGATCATGGACTACCTGTTCCGGCGCCTGGCGATCGAGTACATGACCTACGACGAGCGCGCCGAGCTCGGCATCTTCTCCGTCGACGAGCGGCTGCAACCGACACTGCCCGGCGTGGAGGAAGCTGTCACGGCGACGAACCAAGGCTCTGATCTGGCACCCGATCCGAAGTCGGCCGACGTGTCGCAGCTGTCGTTTGCGGCGGTCGACCAGACACCGGCGCCAGAGTTGGTGCGCCAGAGCGATGCGCCGATGTGCATGCAGTGCGGGGTCACGATGGTCCGGTCAGGGAGCTGTTACGTCTGCACGTCGTGCGGAAGCACCAGCGGCTGCAGTTGATCTTCTGATCTGGTGTGAACGGTCACGGAATGCCGTTGGGGTTCGCGCCCCACGTCATCCGGACGGTCAGCGCCGAGGACTCAGTCAATCGATGTCCGCAATGGTGGGATATCCAGGGGGCAGACTGTCCACTGAT
The DNA here is from genome assembly GCA_038321235.1 of Acidimicrobiales bacterium. Lineage (GTDB taxonomy): Bacteria > Actinomycetota > Acidimicrobiia > Acidimicrobiales > Ilumatobacteraceae > Sva-07. Next base: position 8,633 of record JBBQEU010000107.1, read on the forward strand.
GTCGGTCGATCCTCCACGTCTCGAGCTCGATCAGCGACGAGGGTGGGCGCGTGGGCGTGCCGTCGTCGCCTGCCTCACCGGAATCGCAGTGATCGCGCTGTCGGCATCGATGCTGGCGATCATCGTGGTCGGCGGCATCGCCCGGTTCTGGACTTGGATCCGTAATCGCGACATCGGTTCCGCTGGTATCTGGGGCATCGCCACGGAGACGGCGTTGGCGTCGGGTGCTCTCGCTGTCGTGTCGAGCTTCGCCATCGTCTTCTGGTGGTTCTGGACCGGATCGGTCGACGCGGTGATGGCCGAGGTGAATGCAACACGCGTCGGTGCGACCGAGGTGAGACAGGGCCGCTCCAGCGGCACGCGCGCCGAGGTCGACCAGCAGCGACGCACGCTGAACCTCCTCGAAGAGTTGTCGATCGGTCTCGGCCGTCCCGTGCCCGAACTGTGGGTGACGAGCGACGAGACACCGAACGCCCTGTCGATGCGCTCGACGAAGCGGCGGGTCGTGTGTACGACCACCGGGGTCGGGTCACTCTCCCGCGACGAACTCGAGGCGATGCTCGCCCATGAGATGGGGCACCTGTGGGCGCACGATGCGCACTGGGTGACGTCCGGCATGGTCGCGATCGCACGCGCCCGCCGCGCAGGGATGATCCTGTTGACCATCGGCGCTGTCATGTTGTTCATGCTGATCGGCGCGGCGTGGAACGGTGCGGGCATCCTCTGGAGCACGATGCTCTTCGCTCTGGCGCTGATGGTGCTCGGTTCCATCTGTACACCACTGCTGCGCAGGCTCGAGATGGGTATGCGGCGGAATGCGGACGAGATCGCCGACGTCGCCGCGGTGAAGCTCAGCCGAAATCCTGGCTCGCTCGCAGCGCTCTGCGCAGTGCTGGCCGAGGACGAGCGCCACGTGCTGGCCACGTCGTGGCGTTCGGAGCTGTTGTGGTTCGAGATGGTGGAAGCCGCCGATCTCGCTGGTGACACCGATCCCGAAGCGCCCCTCCGTACCCGGCGCGAGCTCGTTGAGCGGGCACGAGCCGCCTACGCCGAGGCGGGCGAGCCGGTCCCCGAGGAATACCAGCGGCAGTTCGAGGCCTGGCTCGCCAAGCATCCCTCGGGTTAGAGCTGGGGTGCGGTGGGGGCCGTTACGGGCGCTGCATCGGATCTGGTGGAACTGACCTGGCTACCGTCGCGTCATGTCTGATGAGGAACGAGAGCTGATCCGATACCACGTCGAGGGGAAGGTCGGTGTCATCACGATCGACCGACCGGAGAAGCGAAACGCGATGACCTACGCCATGCTCGGCGACTTCATCGAGATCGTCGGGCGGGCCGACGACGACCCCGAATCCGACGTTCTCGTGGTCACCGGCGTTCCGGGAGCGTTCTGCGCCGGGACCGATCTCGCCGACCTCGCAACGGTGCCTGGCGAGACGCGCGGACTCCGAGGCTCGGCCGAGGAGCAGCACAAGTGGTGGCCGATCGCCCAGGCGCGCAAGCCGACGATCGGGGCGATCGACGGGCCCGCAGTCGGAATGGGCGCCGAATTCTCCTCGCAGTGCGACATTCGTCTCGCAAGCGCCCAAGCCCGTTTCGCCTGGAACTTCGTGCATCGAGGCCTCGTGCCCGACACCGGCGCCGGCACGTGGCTCCTGCCACGAATCGTCGGGGTCCAGCAGGCCTTGCGCTTGCTGTACACGGGCGAGATGATCGACGCTGACACGGCACTGCAGCTCGGCTACGTCGTCGACGTGCTCCCCAGCGAAGAGCTGTTGCCCGCAGCGATGCACCTGGCGGACACGATCGCCGCCGGATCGCCGCACAGTCTCGGGCTCATCAAGTCGCTCGTCCACGAGGGTCTCACTGCATCGGTCGGCGACCACATGCAACGCCACACGGCGGCACTTGCGGCGTGCTTCACGAGCGACGACCACCGAGAGGGCGTGGCCTCGTTCCTCGAGCGCCGACCGGCCGAGTTCACCGGTCACTGAGGACGCACCCGGGTCACCGT
>JBBQEU010000108.1:0-10642 GCA_038321235.1 Acidimicrobiales bacterium
GTGCGGACCAACGAGTCGCCGATCACCGTCGAGCGCAGATGACCGACGTGCATCTCCTTGGCGACGTTGGGCGCCGAGTAGTCGACCACGACCGTCTTGGTGGGCACGGCTGCGGCGACCCCGACCCGATCGTCGGATGCGACCTCGGCGAGCTGTGCTGCGAGGAAGTGGTTCGAGAACGTGACGTTGACGAACCCGGGGCCGGCAACCTCGAGCTCCGATGCGACGTCGGCGAGGACCCCCGAGTCGACGATGCGCTGGGCCAGTTCACGCGGGTTCGCACCGAGTCGTTTCGCCAGTGGGAGCGCACCGTTGATCTGGGCATCGGCACGGTCGGACGGGCGCACGGTGGGATCGGGTGCGGTGTCGACCGCAGACCCCGCGAGTTCGGCGAAGACCGGTTCGAGCAACGTGGCGAGGGTGACGAGGGGGTCGGACATGCGGCGCCAAGTCTGCCGGATCCACATCGTCGATTCCCTCATCGATTCGCTCGTGGATTCGCGTTCACCGACACACCGGTTCACCGGCCCTTGCCGGAACCTGCTGACGCGGTTGTAGATTCGGGGCCGCTACTGCCTTCGTAGCTCAGGGGATAGAGCACTGGTTTCCGGAACCAGGTGTCGCAGGTTCGAATCCTGCCGAGGGCGCCACTCTTCGGCGAGCAGCGCCGCTACTCGGTCCCGTCGAGCGCTTCCAACGCATCGGTCAACAGGCTGCTCGCACCGAACCGGAACGTCTCGGGCGTGGCCCATCCGCTGCCGAAGCGTTCGGCTGCGAGATCGAGGAACGTGCACGCCTCGGCCACCGTGCGGATACCGCCCGACGGCTTGATCCCGACCTGGGTCTGGCGCTGCTTGATCACGTCGAGCATCGTCGCCACCGCGTCGGCGGTGGCCCCGCTCCCCATCTTGCCGGTCGACGTCTTGACGAAGTCCGCGCCGCCGTCGATCGCACATCGCGCCACGCCGGCGATGACGGAACTGCCCCCGAGTTCACCGGTCTCGAGGATCACCTTGAGGATCGCGTTCGGCACGTCGTGGACGATCCGGGCGGCGGTCTCGACCACTTCCGTCGCACGAGCGACGTCACCGGCGACGAAGCGGCGCCATGGCAACACGACGTCGATCTCGTTCGCACCGGCGGCGAGCGACGACGCCACCTCTGCAGCCACCTCGGACACCGTCCCCTCGGCGTCCGGGAAGTTCGCGACCGTTGCGATCCGCACTCCGCTGCCCGCCAGTTCGACGGCGGCACGAGCCACGAACTCCGGCCAGATGCACACCGCAGCGGTGCCGTGCGTCGCCGCGTCGGCGAACAGTTCACCGAGGCCGTCGTCTCGGTGCGCGTCATCGAGGTCGGTGAGGTCGATCAGCGAGATGATCCGTTGGATCGTCTCGGCGTCGGGACGGGCATCGGCGGTGGACATCACCGATGACGGTACCTCGGACGACTCGGGCGCACGGTCGGAGACCTACACTTGGCATTTTCACGAGATCATGGCGAGCACCGACATCAACGACGGGCCCCCAAGGAGGGCCACGATCGAGGACGTTGCCTCCGGCGCGGGTGTCTCCGTTGCCACGGTCAGTCGGGCCCTGCGCAACCTGCCGAACGTCGCTGACTCGACACGCCAGCGCGTGAGCGATGTGGCTGCCCGGCTGTCGTACCGTCCCGACCCGGCTGCCGCCCGTCTGGCCGCAGGCAGGACCGGCACCGTGACGGTCGCCGTGCCCTCGCTCAACGGCTGGTACTTCTCCACCGTGGTGGCGGGCGCCGAAGCCGTGTGCGCTGATGCCGGTCTCGAGTTCCAGGTCATCGGCATCGCCAGCCCGCTGCAACGCGATCGACTCCTCGACGACGCGCACAGCATCGAACGGCGCACCGACGGGCTGATCCTGATCGACATCGCGGTCTCCGCGGAACAGGCGGCATCGCTGGCCCGTCGACGAGTCACGCTCGCGACCATCGGCTCACGCCTCGACGGGCACCCCTCGGTGGCGATCGACAACGAGCACGTGGGCGCGATCGCAGCCGAGCACCTGATCGGCCTGGGTCACCGTTCGATCGCCGTGATCGGTGGGGTCGACGGTCCGATGAACTTCGACGTTCCGCTCCGGCGACGCCGTGGTTTCGAGAGCGCAGCAGCCGAGCGCCACGTCGTGGTCCCGGAGCGGTGGTTCACCAACGGCAACTTCGATGTGCAGGGCGGCTACGAGGCGATGACCAGCCTGCTCGACTCCGTCGAACGACCGACCGCCGTGTTCGCGATGTCGGACGAGATGGCGTTCGGTGCCCTGATGGCGCTCGACGAGCACGGCTTGCAGCCGGGCGTCGACCTGTCGATCATCGGCGTCGACGACCACGAATTCGCTCAGGTCGTGCGCCTCACGACGATTCGCCAACCCGTCGCCGACCATGGATCCACGGCTGCGCTCATGCTGATCGCGGCGATGAACGACGCGATCGGCACGCCGTTCTGCGGACCCGAGCTCCCGATCTCGACCGAGATGCAGCCAACGGTCTCACTGGTCGACCGCGCCACGACCGGGCCGCCGGATCGACAACGCTGATCGCTCCACTACTTGACGCGCGGGCCCGGGTATGTAAGCGTTTACATTCTGGACACGCTCCGGAAATTTATCCACATCAATGGGGGAGGACCCATGAAGAAGCACAGCATCAAGCTGGCAGCTGTTCCAATCGCGCTCGCGCTCGTCGCAGGCGCTTGTGGCAGCGACAGTGAAGAAGGTACGTCGGACGAGACCGCCGAGGAGGAGGAGACCGAAACCACCGAAGGTGCAACGGACGACGCAACCACCGACGAAGGGGCGACAGACGGCGCGATGGACTTCGGCGGCGCCGAGGTCACCATCACCGGCCCCGAGCGCGACGACCCATCGGTCGCCGCCATCCAGCAGACCCTCAGCCAGTGGGCCGAGGACAAGAACCTGACGATCAACTACGCCGGTGACGCCGACTGGGAAGCCAACATCAACACCCAGGTCGAAGGCGGCAACCCGCCGGACATCTCGATCTTCCCGCAGCCCGGCAAGCTCGCCGACTTCGCCCGTGACGGCAGCGTCGTCGCCCTGACCGACGAGGTCAACGCAGCGATCGACGAGGCCTGGATCGAGGACTACCAGCTCAACGGCAACGTGGACGACACCCAGTACGGCGTGCCCGTCAAGACCGACCTCAAGTCGCTCGTCTGGTACCAGCCCGACCGCTTCGCAGCCGACGGCTACGAAGTTCCGACCACGTTCGAGGAGTTCCAGACGCTCGTGGCCGACATGGCCGCCGCAGGTGGCGCCAAGCCCTTGTGCGTCGGCATCGAATCGGGCCAGGCAACAGGGTGGACCTTCACCGACTGGACCGAGGAGATGGTCCTGCGCCAGCACGGCGGCGACGTCTACGATCAGTGGGTCTCCAACGAGATCCCGTTCGACGACCCGCAGATCGTCGAGTCGATGCAGACCGTGGTCGACCTCTGGAGCGACGACAACGTCTTCGCCTCTGGTGGCTCGATTGCTGCCACGAACTTCGGTGACAACGCCCAGCCGTTGGTCGACGGCGACTGCTACATGCACCGTCAGGCGTCGTTCTTCGCCGGCTTCTTCCCCGAAGGCACCGCATTCGCCGACGGCTCCGAAGGCGCAGTCGACGTGTTCTACTTCCCCGACATCAACGGCGATCGTCCGGCACTCACTGCCGGCACGTACGCAGCTGCCTTCGACGACGAGCCGGCCACCATGGCCGTCTTGAACTACATGGCAACTGCCGATTACGCCCAGACCCGTCAGGCAGCTCAGACCGAGTTCCTCGAGGGCGGCCTCTCCGGCTTCCTCTCGGCGGCACAGGGTCAGGACCCGGGTGTCTACCAGCCGCTCGAGCAGAGCTTCCTGGAGATCCTCAACACGTCCGAGCTGTCACGCTTCGATGCGTCCGACCTGATGCCCGCCGCCGTCGGCGCCGGCACCTTCTGGTCAGAGGGCACGTCACTGGTCAACGGTGACACCGACGCCGGAACCGCGGCCACTCGGATCCAAGAGAGCTGGCCGAACTGAACACATCGGTGATGCGGCCTCGGGCTGCGTGACCACTGCGACGGGGCGCTGACACTACGGTGTCGGTGCCCCGGTGCATGTCTGGGGACGAAGAGGGGAGATCACGTGGACACGATCGCATCACCGGGGAACAAAGAGGACGAGACGTCCGGGCCCGAACTGGCTCCGCCCGACCTGACGCGACCACCACGCCCGGCCAAGGAATATGCACTACGCCTCCTCGCGGCGCTCGTCGTCGTCGGACTCATCGCGTGGTCGTTCTTCGAGGACAAGATCCAGTCCACCCTCATCACCGTGGTCGTCGCCGTGGTCGCCAGCGCCGGTCTGTGGATCGCCGCCAACCTGTTGTTCAACCAGGTTCGCGAACGTTGGCGTTTCTTCAACGCCATTGCCTGGGGAGTGGTCGGATCCACCCTGGGAATCGTGCTACACGGCAACATGGTCACCCTTGGTTCCGGTCGAGGGTTCCTGGTGTGGATCGTCGGCCCGCTCGTCGGGTTCGCCGTGGTCGGCGGCCTGGGATTCGTACTGTCGGGCATCGACGACCTCAGTCGGCGTCGCGTCGTCAGCCTCGCTGGCGCCACCGCCATCGGCGTCGGCATCGGCCTCTTGATCCGCAGCGAGTACCACCCGGGCCTCGACCCGCTCGCGATCCTGGGCTACACCGCGGCGTTGGCAGGGATCGGCGCTGGAATCAACGCCCTACGCTCACGCCCGCCGGTCGCCGGAGCGCTGACCGGCGCAGCAATCGGCGCAGTGCTCGGGTTCTGGGGTGGTGCCGATCTCGGCGACGGCAGCATCGTCACCTCGGTGATCGCGTGCGCCGTGCCAGGGGTGCTCGTCGGGCTCCGTCTGGGCATGACGAGCAATCCCGACTATCGGGCTCGCATCGCTCTCGACACCCGCTCGCGGGCGATCATCTTCGTCGGGCCGGCGATCGCGTTCGTGCTGGCGATGCTGGTCATTCCGACGATCCGCACGCTCTACCTCTCGCTGTTCGGTCCCGACTCCGAGGAATGGCTCGGCATCGACAACTACACGGACATCTTCACCGACCGCAACAGTTTCGACGCGTCGAACTGGACCAACATGTTCACGTCCGCTCCGTTCCTGCTCGGCGTGACCCTGCTGGCCATCGCGGTCGGGACCGGGTTGGTGATGCGTCAGCGCACCGGACGGGCGGTCGAACTCGGAAACCCCACCTCCTTCCCACTCGTCGTCGGTGTCCTGCTCGTCTCGTTCGGCGTGTTCACCGCCTTCCGGGGCACCCTGATCAACAACCTCTGGTGGGTCGTCACCGTCACCTTCGTCTCCACCGCCATGGGCCTCGCCGTTGCCGTGCTCGCCGACAACAAGGGCGGCGAACGAGTCGCGAAATCGCTGATCTTCATGCCGATGGCGATTTCGCTGGTCGGCGCATCGATCATCTGGCGGTTCATGTACGCAGCACGCGACACGAGCCAGGAGCAGACCGGCGTCATGAACGCACTCTGGATCGGTCTGGGCCGATTGTCGACCGGTTCGGGTATCCCGACGCTCGTTGCGACAGCAGCGCTCGGGTTGGCACTGATCGGCCTGTTCGCGGTGCTCGCCACCCGACTCGTGAAACGCGAGTACGGCCGCATCGTTCTGCCCGGCATCCTGATCCTGCTGGCCGGATGGCTCTTCATCCGATTCACCGGCCTGATCGGTGGCGGCGTCGGCGGTTTCACGGTCGACGGCGACGGCAAGGTGAGCGGTGACACGATCCTGTTCGTCCAGGAGACGCCGTACAACAGCTTCTGGTTGATGGTGATCTTCATCTGGATCCAGACCGGATTCGCCATGGTCATCTTGTCGGCGGCGATCAAAGCGGTCCCGACCGAACTGATCGAGGCGGCCCGCATCGACGGTGCCACCGACAGCCAGGTGTTCTGGCGGATCACACTCCCGCAGATCGCCACCACCATCGGCGTCGTCGTCACCACACTCATCGTGGGCGTGATGAAGGTCTACGACATCGTGAAGGTCGTCACGAACGGCCAGTTCGGCACCCAGGTGCTCGCCAACAACATGTTCCAAGAGGCGTTCACGAACAGCAACAAGGGTCGAGGAGCCGCCCTGGCGATGCTGATCTTCCTCTCGGTGCTCCCCGTGATGGTCTACAACATCCGCCGCATGCAGAGGGAGAACTGAGATGACCACCGTGTCGACACCCACCACCGGCGACACCAGCGGCACCGCTGACCCGTCAGGAGACACGGGCGGCAACGGCATCGTCGACCGCGTCTACGGCTTCCTGCGCCGCATTCCCACCGGGATCCTGTGGCTGATCGTGTTGGTGTGGAGCCTGCCCACGCTGGGGCTGTTCCTCAACTCGTTCCGCAGCCGCGACGCACAGCGTGGCAGCGGATGGTGGACCGTGCGCCCCGACGACCTCACGCTCGCCAACTACGACCAGATCTTCGGCGCCCGCCAGGGGCTCGGCCAGTCGCTGTTGAACTCCGCCGCCATCGCCGTCCCGGCAACGATCATCCCGATCGCCATCGCCGCGTTCGCGGCGTACGCGTTCGCGTGGATCGATTTCAGGGGCCGCAAGCCGTTGTTCATCGCCACCGTGGCGCTGCTCGCCATCCCGCTGCAGGTGGCCCTGATCCCGCTGCTGCAGCTGTATGTCGGCGGCGCACGCCTCACCCTGCCGCTGCTCGACAAGACGATCACGCTGATCCCCGACTTCGACCTGGCCGGCACCACCACAGCGGTCTGGCTCACCCACACGGGCTTCGCGATGCCGTTCGCCATCTTCTTGCTCCACAACTACATCAGCGCATTGCCGAAGGATCTGTTCGAGGCCGCGCGCATCGACGGCGCCGACCACTTCCGGATCTTCTGGCGCCTCGTGCTGCCGCTGTCGGTGCCGGTGCTCGCGGCGTTCGCGATCTTCCAGTTCCTGTGGACATGGAACGACTACCTGATCGCCAACACCATGATCGGCGCGAACGCCAGCCAGCAGCCCACCACGATCCTGATCGCCAACCTCGCCGGCGACTTCGGCCGCAACGAGAACATCCTGCCGGCCGCCGCGTTCATCCAGTCGTTCATCCCGCTCATCGTGTTCTTCGCACTGCAGCGCTACTTCGTCCGCGGCATCCTCGCCGGGTCGGTCAAGGGCTGACGCCGAACGGCACCCCATCGGCCGGGTCGGCGCGACACCGCTACGTTTGAACCATGAGTCTCGTCTCGTCCGCCCCCCGTCACATCGGTTCTCTTCCACCGGTCGGGGCGCTGTCGTTCGGGTTGTGGCGCTACACCAACGACGACGTCGCCACCGCTCAACAGGTCATCGAGACCGCACTCGACGCGGGCATGAACCTCGTCGACAACGCCGATGTGTACGGCTTCGACTGGGGCGGCACCGGGTTCGGTCGGGTGGAGGAGATCCTCGGTTCGGTGCTGGCCGCAGCGCCACATCTGCGCGACCGGATGGTGTTGGCCAGCAAGGGCGGGATCATGCCGCCGATCCCCTACGACTCGTCACCGACGTATCTGCGCAGCGCGTGTGAGGCGTCCTTGCGCCGGATGGGTGTCGAGGTCATCGATCTGTACCAGATCCACCGACCGGACATGCTCAGCCACCCCGCCGATGTCGCCGCCACCCTCGCCGCACTTCGCGACGAAGGCAAGATCCGCGAGGTCGGCGTGTCGAACCATACGCCCGCCCAGGTCGAGGCACTCGCCGCCCATCTCCCGTTCCCGATCGCGACCAACCAGCCCGAGTACTCGGCATTGCACCTCGACCCGCTTCGCGACGGCACGTTCGACGCCTGCATGCGCACCGGCACCGTGGCGATGGCGTGGAGCCCACTCGGCGGTGGCCGCCTCGCCACCGGCGACGGTGTTCGACCGGAGCTGCTCGACGTGATCGACGCGCTCGCAGCACGTGAGGGCGTCGACCGGGCAACCATCGCGCTCGCCTTCGTGCTCGCGCACCCGGCGGCTCCGGTTGCCATCATCGGCTCGCAGACGCCAGAACGCATCACTGCCTCCTCCGCGGCGTTCGGCGTCGAGTTGTCCCGCCACGACGTCTACGACGTCATCCAAGCCTCCGAAGGGGTCCCGCTGCCATGAGCACCATCGACCGACCCGACGTCCCCGAGATCTCGTGGTTCAGCGCACTGTGCGACGACGACTACGAGTTCCTCGGCGTCCCCGACCCCTCGCTGGAGAGTTCGTGGGAGCACTGCGCCGACATCGTCGGCACCGCCGACCGCAACGGCTTCGACAACGTGCTGCTGCCGTCGGGCTACACACTCGGGATCGACTCCACCGCGTTCGCCGCCGCGATCGCCACCCATACCGAGCAGATCAACCTGCTACTCGCGGTGCGCATGGGCGAGATGTGGCTGCCGCAACTGGCCCGCCAACTCGCCTCGATCGACCAGTTCGCCGGTGGACGGTTGTGCATCAACATCATCTCCTCCGACATCCCCGGAGAGGAACTCGAGTCGGCACCTCGCTACCAGCGCACACGAGAGTGGATGCAGGTACTGCGTCAACTCCTGAACCGTGAGTCGATCGATTTCCATGGCGAGTTCGTCGACCTCACCCTCGACCCACCGCGCGCTTCCACCGTGAATGGTTCGTGCCCGCCCATGTACTTCGGTGGGTTCTCCCCGGCTGCGAAAGACGTTGCCGCTGCCGAAGCCGACGTGTTCCTCACCTGGCCGGACACCGTGGCCTCGGTCGCAGCCACCGTCGACGAGATGACTGCGATGGCCGCCGACCGTTACGACCGCGAACTCGTGTACGGACTTCGCGCCCACGTGATCGTTCGCGACACCGAAGCCGAGGCCAAGGCCGCAGCGCGACAACTCGTGTCACGGCTCGACGCCGACACCGGCGACGCAATCCGCAACAAGTCGCTCGACGCCGCATCGGTCGGCGTGCAACGCCAAGCCACACTCCGCGAGGCGGCTGCCGACGACGGATTCGTCGAAGAAGCGCTGTGGACCGGCGTGGGGCGCGCACGGAGTGGAGCCGGTGCAGCCATCGTCGGCGACCCCGATCAGGTGATGGCGAAGATCCGGGCCTACCAACACGCCGGCATCGGCGCGTTCATCTTGTCGGGGTACACGCACACAGCCGAGTGCGATGTCTTCGCGCAGCATGTCCTGCCGCACATCGAACACGCTCCACTCAAGCCGCGCTGGACCCCCTGAACCGTGACCGCTGCATGGCTTCGCGCACTCGCGCTCATCGCCGCGGGGACGATTGCAGCCACGCTGATCGGCGAACTCGACCAGGCACCATCTGCGATCGCCGTCGCACTGCTGCTCGGTCTCGCGACGTCACCGCTCGTGCATCTCGGCGAGGCGAGCCCGGTGCCGACAGTGGGCAAACTCGCGTTGCGGACCGGGGTGGTCCTGCTCGGGTTCCGGATCACGATCGACGACATCGCCGGGCTCGGCGCGCCGACACTGGCGATGGCGGTCGCTGTGTCGGTGACCGTGCTGATGGCCACGATCTGGATGACCCGTCGCTTCCAGATCGGGCAGCGTCTCGGCACCCTGCTCGGGGTCGGTTCAGCGATCTGCGGTGCGTCGGCGGTGGCGGCCGCAGGCACCACCATCGAGGCCACCGACGAGGACACCGCCTACGCCATCGCCACCGTCACCTTGATCGGCACGTTCGCCACATTCACGTTGCCGGCGATCGGGGCCTGGATCGGCCTCGGCGACCGCGACCTCGGCATCTGGATCGGGATGATGGTGCACGACGTCGGCCAGGTGGTGGCGGCGTCCACCACCGTCGGCGACACGGCCCTGACCGCCGCCGTCCCGGTGAAGCTGATGCGGGTGCTGCTCCTCGTTCCGGTGTTGGCGATCCTGGCGAGGAGCAGCCTCGCGAAGGTCACGAGCGTCGACCCCGCCGACCGCCCCAGCGGCGTGCGGCGAGTGAGCGGCCTCGTTCCAGGCTTCGTGGCGCTGTTCCTGCTGGCGAGCATCATCAGTTCCACCGGCGCGGTCCCCGACCGGCTCGCCGAGATCGCCTCCGACGTGGAGCGCGTGTTGTTCACCGCAGCGTTGTTCGCCATCGGTGTGGCGGTTCACCTGCCGACGCTTCGCCGCATCGGTCCCCGACCGGCGGTGACCAGCGCAGTGGTGTGGTGCGCGGCCTGTGCGGCCACCGCCGTCATCCTTCGCGCCTGACCCTGGGGTCTGACCCGGGGATCTGACGAGGTCAGGTCCCGAAATCACCCCATTCCGGCACGCTCGCACTTCGGGTGAGCGCAGCGCATGTACTCTCGCTGCACACGCAAACACCTGGAGGTTGCCGCCATGTCCGAACCCACCATTCCGTCGACCCGGGGCGTGACCCGACGAGATGCGTTGATCGGTCTCGGCGCAGTCGCAGGCGCGGCTGCTGCCGTCACCGTGCTGCCGTTCACGGCCGATGCCACCGGCTCGGTTCCGAGCTTCGTGCCCGCCCAATCAGGCGAGTTGGTCGGTGCTGCGATCCCCGGACTGACCTATGTCGGTATCGACGCGTTCGGGTTCTTCGACGACGACGGCAAACGGATCTATCAGACGATCACGGGT